>NZ_WODC01000029.1 GCF_009729555.1 Pseudodesulfovibrio alkaliphilus | reverse complement strand
TAGTTAAGCCCTCCATCGCCGATGATACTGCATGGTAGCGTGTGGGAAAGTAGGTCGTTGCCAAGAAATGTTTCCAAAGCCCCGATTCGAAAGAATCGGGGCTTTTGCTGTTTTGCGCCGGGGGGGGGGATTTGGAGAGCATGACACGGAGCATAGGGGCATGAAGAAATCAATCATTGTTTGTTGGGCGGCTTCATGCGAGAAAGAGTAGTACTTATTCTCGCATGGAGGAATGACATGGCATTGACCCTTGTTCCCAAGGTGGTCCCCATCAGAAACAGGGAGATAACGCAGCAAAAATTAATTGGCGCAGTAGGCAAGGTCCTGGCGGAGAGCGGATTTAGACATCTCGGGATCAATCAGGTGGCGCGGGAGGCCGGTGTAGATAAGAAGCTCATCTACCGATACTTTGGCGGGCTACCCGGTTTGCTCGCAGCGTATGGCGATACGGCACATTTTTGGCCCAGCGCCGAGGAATTGCTTGGTGAGGATTGTGAGGTGGCTGGCACGATGCCGCCACATCAATTAATCCGATGAGAAATCCCCCAGCTTTGCTGGGGGACCAGTAAAGTTTGACTTTTGCGGGAATAGTTTAAAGCCTCCCCTGGTGAGCTGCTCAGAGTGAGCACAGGAGAGGCTTTAATGAAGTG
>NZ_WODC01000028.1 GCF_009729555.1 Pseudodesulfovibrio alkaliphilus | reverse complement strand
CAGCAACCGCCATGAACGGTTTCATCGCATGTACGTCGAGCACACGGGTTTTCAGCCGCCCAACCAGCACGAATCCGTGGAAGCCTTCCAGAAGGCCGCACAGCACACGGCAGGGGACGAATGGCCCAGGCTCGACGCTGAAGCCCGTGATGAAATCGAAGTGACCGCAGGACATTCCGCAGGACGGCGGGATGTGTCCGATGCCTATCTTGGCAGTTCCCGTTAGAAGAAGCCCCGCCATTTCCGGTGGGGCTTCCTTTTGGGCGTGAGGTTCCATGGAGGAGACACACCGCTCAGGCGCTGTGTTTCCTCCATGGAACCGTCCTTTCCTCCAGTCGGCTTGGGGCCGACTGGAGGAAAGGACTATCGCCAAATGAGGTCCGTTACCTGGGAACGAATTTCGATTTTGCCAGATGAGACAGGTCCACCCCGTAGTCGAGGTGGGCGATGACCTCCTCGAAGCACATGGAGGCCGGGAAACGGCCCCCATATCTTTCAGCGGACATTTTTTTGAGCTTGTGGCCAAAGGTCTGTTCGAACGGGTCGTCCTGCATCTTCTTCTGCTTGAAGAAGTTGGAGAACGTGTGTCGTAAGCTGTGAAAATCCTTGACCCCTTCTGCTCCCTCAAGTTCGATGGTTTTTCTGAATTCACTGAACCTTTCGCCAAGCTTGTGGCCGTAGTTTTCTTTGATCTTGACGAGTTCGGGGAAGACCCGCAGATGCCCCTTTTCGGCCTGTTGTCGGACAAA
>NZ_WODC01000027.1 GCF_009729555.1 Pseudodesulfovibrio alkaliphilus | reverse complement strand
GTGGGTGGCCCGGGGCGGTGACATCAAACGACCATCTGTGCTTTTTCACTACGACCCCGGCCGAGGCGGCAAGGTGGCCGAGGAGATCGTCGGGAACTTCCGTGGGTTTCTGCAAACCGACGGCTACGCAGGCTACAACGCCCTGGGCGAGCGCGAGGGGATCCGACATGTCGGGTGCCTGGCCCATGTGCGGCGCAAATTCCACGACGTGACCAAGGCCGGGGCCAAGAAGAAATCCGGCACGGCCCAGACGGTGCTGGACCTCATCGGCAAGCTCTACAAGCTGGAGAAGCAGGCGCGGGAGCAAAAGCTTGACCCAGGCCGTGCATGCCATGCGCCAGGAGCGTGTCCGACCGATCATGGACAAGATCAAGGCGCTGCTCGACGCCCGCGTGAAGACCACACCGCCCAAGAGTCTTCTGGGCCGGGCCATCTCCTACGCTCTGGGCCAGTGGGAAAGGGTCATGGTCTACCTCGAGGACGGCCGCCTGCAGCCGGACAACAATGCGGCCGAGAACGCCATCCGCCCCTTTGCCGTGGGCCGGAAGAACTGGCTGTTCTCCGGCTCTCCCCGAGGAGCCAAGACCAGCGCGGCCATCTATTCCCTCATCGAGACCACCAAGGCTTGCGGCCTCAACCCCTTCGAATATCTCCTGCACGTCTTCGAGCGGCTGCCCTACGCCTGCAACGAGAACGACCTCAAGGCCCTGCTGCCGCAAGGCATGTCAAAGAACGATTCGGCCTAAGCCAGATTCTCACCGAGACTCCTGATGGTTACCCGAGGAAGGCTTGCCTGAAAAGGTGGGGCTGTTTGGACGCATAC
>NZ_WODC01000026.1 GCF_009729555.1 Pseudodesulfovibrio alkaliphilus | reverse complement strand
TTAGAACTTATCCGTAAATAAATAGACTTTTTCTAGAGAATTTGGCATGCTCTCTCCATGAGGAGGAGCCATGTCTACCAAAGTCAAATCCTGGGAAGTTTCTGATGAATTCTGGGCAATTGTTGAACCTCTCGTCCCCGCCCCCAAGCGTGACGAGGCAAGGGCGTACACACGAAAATCCGGCGGCGGCCGGAAGCCTCTGGCCCCGCGCAAGGTCTTCGAAGCCATCGTATACGTTCTGCGTACTGGCATTCAGTGGAAGGCATTGCCAAAGGAGGTCTTTGGGAGCCCGAGTTCCATTCATGCCTATTTTCGAAAATGGGAGCAGGAGGGGTTTTTCCTTGCTCTTTGGCGAGCTGGACTCGCTGAGTACAACGAGATGATGGGGATAGCCTGGGAATGGCAGGCTGTTGACGGCGGCATGTTCAAAGCGCCTCTTGCGCAGGAAGCCGTTGGTAGAAACCCTACGGATCGGGGGAAAAAAAGGATCCAAACGGCACCTGCTGGTGGACGCGCGTGGCGTCCCGTTGTCAATCGTCGTAACGGGGGCAAATCGGCACGATGTGTCACAACTGGAAGCGGTGCTGGCGGGCAAGGTTGCAAACAAGCCAGCAGGGCTTGAAGTGGCTGAAAATCTTTGCGCCGATGCGGGATATGCGGGTGAGGGACCGCGAAATGCTATCGAAGAAGCAGGGTATGCTCCGCATGTTCGGCCACGAGGAGAAGAGATCGCAGAGAAGGAGCGCAACCCCGACTTCAAACCTCGCCGATGGGTAGTTGAGGTGAGCTTGTCGTGGTTCAACCGCTTCAGGAAGCTCTTGGTACGATTTGAAAAGCTTCTTTCATCACACATGGCTCTAACTCACTTGGCTGCTGCGATCATCGCCTTGAGAAAAATAGGGATTATTTACGGATAAATTCTTA
>NZ_WODC01000025.1 GCF_009729555.1 Pseudodesulfovibrio alkaliphilus | reverse complement strand
CTGGAACACAGCACCCCCGCCGGACAAACGACAGGTATCTAGAAATCTGTCGTTGTCGCAATTCCCCCACGGCCACCGCTTATGCGCAGGACGAACGAGCCTGCGTGGTGGCACCCTTTATTGAATGGATTCTCAGGATTTTTCCTTCTGTGGGAAACGGACATTGATTTGTCCCGTGTCGGTTGTTGTGTGGCGCATTCGCGCCATGGGCAGGTCATTCCCCGGCAAACGGGGAAGGTCCGACCTGCTTTGTCCCGGGGCGCTGCCCCGAACTATTCTTGAAGGAGAAATCCATGACAAAATCCATCAGTCTGGTACTGGGCGCGAACAGGGCAACCCTGTCCGGCCCCAAATCGAAACAATACAGGATCCGCCAGAACGCCAAGGCCTTTGCAAAGCGGCTTCGCCGTGCAGGGTTCGGGGTTCGCAAATGGACCAACATCACGAACAAGCATTTTGCGGCGGTTGCCCGGCAAATGCAGGAAGAAGGCAGGGGTGACGGGCGCATCGCCGAAATTTTTTCGGCAGCCCGTGACCTTTGCAAGGCATACGGGAATACCGGCATCAGCCCGACCAATGATGTGTTCGACGTCCGGCGGGGCAGCATTGCCAACGCCAGTAGCAAAGCGGTTGCCCCCGCCTTCGTGCAGGGGGCAATCGACAAGCTGGAAAACGAGCTTGGCTATGAATATGGTCCCCGGTGTGCCGCCCAGATCCGCCTGCAATGGGAATTGGGACTACGCCGGGAAGAATCGGCCAAAGTCGATCTGGTCGCGGACTGGGACAGGGAAGGCCGCAGCCTTCTCGTCCGGTACGGGACCAAGGGGGGACGGCCCAGGACGCTGTTCAATCTGTCCGACAAGCAGCAGGATGCTCTGGAGCGTGCGCTGCCTTGGGTCAGCCAATCCGACAGGCCGGGGATTCATAATCTCATGCCGAGCGGGATGGGCGACAAGTGGCAGGAAAAGCTGTCCTATGCGGCCAGACTGTGCGGGTTCACCAAGAAGGAAAGCGGATGGACCCTGCACAGCAACCGCCATGAACGGTTTCATCGCATGTACGTCGAGCACACGGGTTTTCAGCCGCCCAACCAGCACGAATCCGTGGAAGCCTTCCAGAAGGCCGCACAGCACACGGCAGGGGACGAATGGCCC
>NZ_WODC01000024.1 GCF_009729555.1 Pseudodesulfovibrio alkaliphilus | reverse complement strand
GAGACCTCTGCACGGCAACAACCACACTTTTTCTCTTTAAGTATTTGATTTATTATGCTATTCTTTCTTCATTCAAAGGAGGAAGGCATGGCTATTCGGCAGAAAGGACCTCGGTTGGGTGATTATTTCCTGGGGCACCGCAGAACCAAGACCACGTTTCTGGATGAGATCAATGAACTCATCAACTGGCAGCCCATCAACACCTTTCTGTGCAAGAAGATCAGGCGCAAGGCCAACGCCGTGGGCAATCCCGCCTATCCGCCTCTGGCAATGTTCAAGATTTTGCTCTTGCAGCGTTGGTACAACCTGAGCGATCCGGGCGTGGAGCAGGCGTTGCTCGACCGGCTCTCCTTTGTCAGATTTACCGGTTTCTCAATTGAGGACGACGTGCCGGACGAGACCACCATATGCCGTTTCCGCAACGGCTTGATCCGTCTGAAGGTGCTGGACACGTTGCTCGACATGCTCAACCGCCAGCTTGAGGACCAGGGGCTTCTCGTCCGTGAGGGAGCCGTGGTGGACGCCTCGGTGGTCGAGTCGCAACGGCGGCCGCGCAAGGTTATCGACGTGATGCCCGAGGACCGTTCCGAGGACGCCGAGGAACAGGATGGGCCGGTGGACTGCCGGGTCAGCTATTCGGACGACGAGGAGGCGGCCTGGCTCCGCAAAAGAAACCGGACCTATTACGGCTACAAGCTCCATGCCGCCACCGACAGTCGGGACGGCTTTCTGCTCTGTGGCCACATCACTCCTGCGAACCGTTCAGACACGGGCGAATTCGAGCGACTCGTGGATGGCGTCGGCCTTGACCCCGGGGCGTGGATTTATGCGGACAAGGGCTATTGCAGCGGAAAGAACCGGGACATTCTGTTTGATCGCGATTTGGAGGACGGAACCATGGACAAGACGCCTCGCGGCGGCAGGCTGACAGACCTCGAAAAGACTCGCAACCGTGAGATCAGCAGCGTTCGGCAAATAGTGGAGCGGGCTTTCGGTACACTCAAGCGCGGCTACGCCTTCTTCCGGTCCCGATACGTGGGTCGAGAGAAGGTGGAGGGTGAGTTCCACATCCTCGCCATGGCGTTCAATTTGAAGAAAGCTGTTCGACTGGCGCGAGCCTGATGGGAGAGGTGCGTCCAAAATCCGGCATTTCGGCCAGAAATGGCCGGAAAGAGCCGG
>NZ_WODC01000023.1 GCF_009729555.1 Pseudodesulfovibrio alkaliphilus | reverse complement strand
TGAAGTGAGATGGTTATAACCTGACACTTGGCCCTTCCAAGAGGAAGTGGTCATGCCGTCCCTGATCGGGGTATGGATGGAGTTACTAAGCTTCACCAAACCCGAAGAGGAGAACGTCATGACCACCAAGAAGAAGGTAGCACGAAGGAAGCTCAGCTTGCTAGAGCTGGCAACGGAACTCGGCAACGTAAGCAAGGCCTGCAAAGTCATGGGATACTCGCGCCAGCAGTTCTACGAAATCCGCCGCAATTTCCAGACCTTCGGCGCGGATGGATTGTTGGACAGGCTGCCCGGTCCCAAGGGGCCGCACCCCAATCGCGTGGATGAAACCGTGGAAAAGGCGATCCTGGATTACAGCCTGTCTTTCCCCTCTCATGGGCCTCTTCGCGTGGCGCAGCAATTGGCGCTGCAAGGCGTGCAGGTCAGTTCCGGCGGTGTGCGCGGGGTCTGGAGCCGCCATGACCTTTTGTCCAGGCACGACAGGCTGTTGCGGCTTGAGCGAACGGCGCAGAAACGCAGGCTGAAACTCACGGACGAGCAGATTCGCCTGCTGGAGCGGTTCAGCCCGGAGTTCCGGGAGCGGCACATCGAGACGCGCCACACCGGCGATCTGGTGGCTGTCGACACCTTTTTCGTCGGCACCCTCAAGGGCGTGGGCCGGGTCTATCTGCAATCGGTCATCGACTGCTTCAGCCGCTACGCCTGGGGGCGGCTGTACACCAGCAAGCTGCCGGTGACGGCGGTGCATGTGCTCAATCAGGACGTGTTGCCGCACTTCGAGGCCCACGGGGCGCGGATCGAGACGATTCTGTCGGACAATGGGCGGGAGTTCTGCGGCAGGCCGGACCGGCATCCGTACGAGTTGTTTCTCCAGCTCGAAGGCATTGAACACCGGACGACCAAGGTGCGCCGCCCGCAGAGCAACGGCTTTGTGGAACGCCTGCATCGGACGTTGCTCGACGAGCATTTCCGGATCAAGGGCCGGGACACCTGGTACGAGTCGGTGGACGCAATGCAGACGGACCTGGACGCCTACTTCCACCACTACAACACGGAACGGACCCACCAGGGCCGGGGAATGCAGGGACGGACGCCGAACCAGGTCTTCCTGGACGGCATCGTGAAAGGCAAGAAAACGGAAACCGAAGAAGCAGCGTAACTCACCCCGCCAGGGGCGGCGGTGTCAGGTGAATACTATCTCTGTACA
>NZ_WODC01000022.1 GCF_009729555.1 Pseudodesulfovibrio alkaliphilus | reverse complement strand
TGCACTTCATTAAAGCCTCTCCTGTGCTCACTCTGAGCAGCTCACCAGGGGAGGCTTTAAACTATTCCCGCAAAAGTCAAACTTTACTGGTCCCCCAGCAAAGCTGGGGGATTTCTCATCGGATTAAAATCTGCAAGTCGGCGGCGAGCTTGCTCGCGCACTTCTCAGAGGATCGCCCGCCTGAGGTTCTTGTGTGCGATCAATCGGATAAAATATCCTCTTTACTTTTTTGAGGACGTGGATGGTGAACGTGTGCTGGTTCTGCCGATGACTGGCTACGCCCGACGGAGGACCCTAAGTTCGCCTCAGATAACGCCCCCCTTTTTACGGGCGCAGGTCTCTTAAAGAGGCCAGCCGCTGACGCGGCCGGCCTCTTTTTCTTTTGAGAGCGCGGGTGGTGGAGGTGTTGTGGCGACTCGACAGAGTCACCCCGCGTCCGGGCGCTGTCCGGGCTAGCTTCGCAGAGCCGTCCGCTTCGCTCCCGGCTGACGCCCGGGGTAGTGATCGCCTTCGGCTGTTGTCATGCCAGAAGGCTGCACACGATCGGGTGTAATTCCTTGAACGGGGAAACGTAGGTTATGTTGATTGAGGCCACTGCTGGCGGGTATGCAGGAGCCGAAGAATCTCCACTCGACGAGATACCCGGTAAACAAGCACATAAGGCAAGCTTGGGAAAATGAGTTCTCTTGTTCCTTCCACGGCTCCGGGTTTGCCCATTTGTGGGTATTGATCTAGCCGACTTGCTGTCGCTTTGATCGTCCCGGCAATTCGTTTAGCGGTGGGAGGATCATCATCAGCAATCCGACCAAGGATTGAATCCAAATTTTGAAAAGCGCGTTTGGTCCAAAACGGCACTGAGTCAAGCTCCGTACTTCTTGAATACTGCGGCAGCTTCATCCTCCGTGGCGAACTCACCACGTTCAGCTTCGGCGATGCCATCCATGACTTCGCGCATGAACCACGCTTGATGCTCAAGCAGATCGTCCAGAGCGCGATTGATCAGTTTGTTGCGGGATGTCCCGGTCCTTTTAGCCAAAGAGTCCAACGCTTCAATTTTTTCCGGATCAGTTCTGAAGCTCGTTGCGATTGGCATAATCACCCTCCTCATTTGTAGTCATTACAACTACAGTTTCGGATAAAAGTCAACGCTGCTCACGTGGGAGCCTCTCACAAATGCCGGAGCGAGCGCGAGGGCTGCACACGGTGGGGTGGAATTTGTTGGGCGGGGACTTTACATGGGGACAGGATTTTCGGGCTCGTGGTCCCTTTCTGGTCCCGCGTGGACAATTCATACCCAGTGACATGATTTTCTTTAGTACGAACTTTGAAAACGTGCCACCCAAGTTGCGGAGCAGGGTTGCTGACTTTTTCGAATGGCAACAGAATTCTGAAAATGCGCCTTCTCTTTTGAGAGTGCGAGTGGTTGGAGGTGGTGGTCACCGGGGCGCGTTCATCTCCAGGGCTCGGGAGTCTTTACCGTTAGCTGGCTCAATGAAACTTTTTAGTGCGTTCAGTGTACCGATGGTCAGCAGTCCATTAGGCTCTAGCCCTTCACTTCTTTGGAACTTTTCGAGTTCCTCTTTAGTGTTCTGCCCACAAATTCCATCCACAACACTAATGTTGTAGCCTTGCTTCTTTAGCAGAAATTGAGCTTCTCGGATTGATTTGACGCCTTTCACTTCTAAGAATTTATCCGTAAATAATCCCTATTTTTCTCAAGGCGATGATCGCAGCAGCCAAGTGAGTTAGAGCCATGTGTGATGAAAGAAGCTTTTCAAATCGTACCAAGAGCTTCCTGAAGCGGTTGAA
>NZ_WODC01000021.1 GCF_009729555.1 Pseudodesulfovibrio alkaliphilus | reverse complement strand
ACCTCAAGGCCCTGCTGCCGCAAGGCATGTCAAAGAACGATTCGGCCTAAGCCAGATTCTCACCGAGACTCCTGATGGTTACCCGAGGAAGGCTTGCCTGAAAAGGTGGGGCTGTTTGGACGCATACCCTGCTGCCTCTGGAATTTGGTGACATGGACCTTGGGGTTGCTCCTGGATAGAGCGCGTTCAAACTGCCGCTGCTCCTTTTCCATCCGCTCCAGGACGATCTTCACTCGATTGAGCGTGTCCGGCTTCGGTCCCTTCATGTTCGAGTGACGGACCTTGCGTTTCGCTGGTTCCCGCGTGGCGACATGGGCAAGCCCTCTGTTGGTCAACTCCTGGGCCAAGGTTTGTCTGACCTCAAGCAATTGGGCCGGGCCGAGCCGAAGCTTTTTCGCCTGCTTGTCTGTGTTGGTCGTTTTGACCACCACATGGACGTGCGGGTATTTGCCGTCCTGGTGGACCCCCAAGGCATACTTGAATCCCTGTTCACCAAAGTGTTTCTCAGCGGTCGCCCTGGCTGCTATGAGCGTGTGCTTGAGGTTGCTGCTCGTGATTTCGGCCTTGGCCGAAAGAACCAGGTGCACGGCATGGCGCGGCGATTTCTGCGATTGGGAAGACTTCCTGTTGAAGTCGGGCTTCCATTCGTTGAACACCTCGTCAACCTCGGCCTGCCCCTTGCGTGTAATCCCGTCCTCGGCTTCCAGGGCTACAAGCTCCTGGTCCTCCTTGTCGGCCCGCGCGATGTAGTCGAGCATGCGCTTGACCGATGAAGGGGTGCTTGCCCACCCCGCCACCTTCACGACCGCCTGCGGGGTGCGTCCCTGCCGCCTGGGGGCTGAAGGCCCTCCGGGCATGGGGAGCGTCCCGGCCTTGCTGTGACGCGCCCGCCCAATCTGAAACTTCTCCTCCCTGGCACTATAGTTCGAGGTCATTTCGCATCCTCTTCAGGTTGTCGGCCATGCCCTTGAAGGCAGTGTTCAGTTTGTCCAAGACTTCAAGGGCCTGGATTACTGGCAGGGGATAGTTTGAATTCATGTGTATGGCGAGCTGGTTCAGATTCGTCCCCACGCCACGGAACATCGTGCGCCACGCCTTGAACTCGCTGACCATCTGGCGGTTCAATTCCGGTTGCCCGCTTCTGACGAACAGGCGGACCGCTTCACGGACCAGCTCGGACCGCCCGCTGGCCCCCAGCTCCTTCTTTCGCGCATCGAGTCTGACAAGCAATTCCTCATCCATGCGAACCGGGACGATTTTCCTTTTCATCATGCCTCCTGGCCGGGACCGTTTAGGAAGGCCCAAACGGGTGAAGCTGCCCCTGGCAGCGAGGGGGGAACCCCCTACCTTGTCGGCGGACAAGGCAGGATTGGCGAAGCCAAAAGCACTTTGTAATACAAAGTGCGTATCCTGCCCCAAAAGAAACGAGTCATTTGCAACACGCGATTTTTTGCTCGAATTGAAGTCCATTTTGCGCTATTTTTGAACACATGCAATAATTTCAGATAGTTGATAATTTTTGGGTCCGAAATCCTGTCTGCCTCCCGAAAGGCTTTGATCGGTGAATCAAGGTGTGACTCTGCTCTTTTTAAGTGTGACCCTGCGGATAGTTAGTGTGACCCTGCCATTTTCGGGTGTGTCCCGGCCCTGCAAGGGTGTGTCCCTGCCATTCAAATGTATCCCTGGCGTTTCGGGGTGTATCCCTGCCATTTTCGAGTGTATCCCTGCCCTTTTCGCGTGTATCCCTACCCTGCAAGGGTGTATCCCTGCCTTTCAGGTGTAAGCCTGCCTTTTCGGCGTGTAAGCTTGGCTTCTTGGGGTGTAAGCCTGCCTTCTCGGCGTGTAAGCCTACCTCTGACCTCTGTAAGCCTCCCAAGTCGGCCGCCTTGAGGTTGTACCCTTCAGAATGACGCCTATCCGCTATCCGGTCATGCTACGGGTGTGATGGGATATTGCCCTGCGAAGGGCTTGAATGAAGTGAGATGGTTATAACCTGACACTTGGCCCTTCCAAGAGGAAGTGGTCATGCCGTCCCTGATCGGGGTATGGATGGAGTTACTAAGCTTCACCAAACCCGAAGAGGAGAACGTCATGACCACC
>NZ_WODC01000020.1 GCF_009729555.1 Pseudodesulfovibrio alkaliphilus | reverse complement strand
TTCAACAATTGCCCAGAATTCATCAGAAACTTCCCAGGATTTGACTTTGGTAGACATGGCTCCTCCTCATGGAGAGAGCATGCCAAATTCTCTAGAAAAAGTCTATTTATTTACGGATAAGTTCTAAAAGGTCATGAGGGGCTGCTTCGTCACTTTTCGTGCCGCCATTTTCGGACGATCCCTTTAAACCAAACGGCTCAAAGGTTCTCATCAGTATGTCTCCAGGGTATGCCAAAACGGGCTGGACAGAGAGAACGAACTTTGAAGAGTATGGCCACCAAACACTTTGTTGACGGGTTTCATTATACAACTCATCCCAGGCCTGCGACGATAAATAAGGATTAGGTAGATACGCCGCCAACCCCAAAGCAGTCACCAAGGGTAAGGTATAGAGGATTGCGCTCCAAAGCCATTTCATTAACTTGCTTGAAATCTCTTCCTTCACCAATATTTCGCGGGCAGAAACCAATAGTTTACCCGCTGAAAGAAATGAGAATAATAGCGAAAGGCATACCGCAATCGGAGGGATTAAGGCCGTTCGCAGCAACATCTTGCCTTCATCCATCAATTCCTCACCATTTTCGTATTTCGTTGCATGAGTCTTAAATACTTTAAGCTCATCATCTACCCTCTTTTTGAGTGCTGGTTCGATGATGTTTGTTACGAACTCTTTTTTAGACCATGAGAAAACGAAACCTGGCTGGTACATGTCTACAAGTTCCTCCTTGATCTTGCTGGCAACCACAGAAGTCTTTGTTAGTTGGTTCATTGAAAGGCGAGGTTTAACCACCCCTCCCAGGAGTTGGGTTATCTTCCTGTCCCATATGACATTGGCTTCATTCTGGGCCATTAAGGTATAGGCTTTGTTGAATGTCTTTCGGTCATAGATATCCCAGTTACTTGGCAGCTTAATGCCATGCTTATTCATTAAGTTGTCCCGAACTGCTTTGGCGACCTGGGGCGAAGAGTAATAACCTTGATCGCTTAAACCGTAAGGCAGCCCGTAACTATTGCTTTTATGACTTCCAAACCTATCCTTTTCCCAATGGGCCAGCATAAGCCCGACCATTTGCGGATCATAAGAGCAATCATATCGGGAGCTAAGTGCTCTGCTTAGTATGCTGATCCCAAATGTCCTAATCGCTTCAAAGGTGTCGTTGAGGTCAAACCCGTTGTCTTCCTTACAAAAATTTCGCCAAGGTATTGGAGGATTGATGACCCTGCTCATCAGTTTTTCATATTCTTGATCCAAGCTTTCCTGGCAACTCCTTACGGATGAGCTTGAACTTCTCTCCGAGCATTTTGCCCTCTTTTCAAAGAACTGCTGAAGTTTAGGACTGATTTTGTCCCGTGCTAGTCTGATGTATGCGTCTTCGAATGTCTTTTGCTCGCGCTTGTAGTTCACCAAGCCTTGATCGATCTCTAGGTGTATTGTCTTCCAATTCTTATCAGCTTGTTCTGCTATGGGCTTCCCTTGTCCAACGTAACTCTCGGAAGCTGCAGCATAAGGCTCGTACACCTCTTTTATGAAGATATCTCGTCGGTCTAAGTACTTCGCATATTCCTTGTCTGTGTCTACGACCTTACGGAGCCTTGCAAGCTTCCTAACAACGCTATCGACATTCTCTTCATTGGAGGCCCAAGAAAGTAAACTATCTGAATTGAGAGCCAAGGGACCCAGCATGACAAGAAAAGCTCTCGCTTCGGCACTGTTTGGACCATTAAAATCCGCTGGGGCAACGTCTTCGAGCACTACAATGTCATTAACCAGCGCCATCCGCAGGAGATTGATATAGCGTGCAGACAGTCTTTCTTCTCCGCTCGAAGGATCAATTATGTAATGGTCTGTGACGGCAATTTTCCCGTAATAGAAAGCAGGCCAGGACAACAACAAAAGACCAAGTAAAGCGAGACTAGAGCGTTTTGCAGCGGAATAAGACTTCGTCATCCTTGATGATGCATATGCCGTCAAGGATAAGCCAGCGCCGACACAGAACAAGGTGTCTGTGTGGTATGGAGTAAGCAAGAAGGGCAATGCACAAACAAGAGCAATACCACACAAGAGAAAAAGCTTAGGGTAGGTTCTGACAATGAAGCTAGACGAGACAAAAACGCCTACAACGAACAGTGCGAATCCGGTAGAAGATGCCCTTCGACCAAACCCCTCTACACTATGCAACACATCGGAAGTTAAATCTGGACGAGAGACGACCTCCAGCAAAGACATGTTAAAAATTACTTCAACTACAAGGTAAACTGCTGACGAAATAATAAGTAAATGTTTCCAGCTTTTAGCGTGAATTTGTTCCTCACTCTTATATACCGGGCTTTCCTCTTTAGACTCATTATTTGTTGCCATCAGTCAGAACCTACCGGGATGACAATTCTACCTTCTTCTTCCTGAGTGTAATCTTCGACTTTGACTTTCTCGATTATTCCATTCCAGTGAATGTGTTCATAGTCACTGGGGATTACTTTTATCTCTCCGTTTTTTGTGAGGTATCTCTCGCTTCGGAAAAGGCGCAGTTGCTCTTGAATTTGGGTCAAATCGGCATCTTTTGGCAAATGGGGTAATACTTGCTGGGAGCCCTCGTATACGTTATTGACCTGCCGGCTTTTTTGAGGCTTTGTCGTAACACAACCTGCAAGAAGTGCCACGACCACAATCAATGTCAAGCAGCTTGTATAAACATTTGTTTTCTTGCCTCTTTTATTAAATCCATACTTGCTTTCTGAATGTTTTCTATTGTTGTCATTAAGCATATAGAAACCCCGGGAGGTGTTGACTTGAAAAACGCATTTATCTGCTGGGCTAAGATAAATCTAGTTCTGCATAGCTTTTCTTGCCGCCATTAGCCCGATAGCTCAAATCGATAAAAATTATTAATGTCAATATATTGATGATCGGCTCGTCAACGTCGCGTAACGTCATATTTGGGATAGGTCAATATGTACAGAGATAGTATTCACCTGACACCGCCGCCCCTGGCGGGGTGAGTTACGCTGCTTCTTCGGTTTCCGTTTTCTTGCCTTTCACGATGCCGTCCAGGAAGACCTGGTTCGGCGTCCGTCCCTG
>NZ_WODC01000019.1:0-2500 GCF_009729555.1 Pseudodesulfovibrio alkaliphilus | reverse complement strand
TGAATAGGGCGTCAAGTACTGCGGAGTAGACCCGAAGCCGGGTGATCTATCCATGAGCAGGTTGAAGCTTGAGTAAAATCAAGTGGAGGACCGAACCAGTATCGGTTGAAAACGATTTGGATGACTTGTGGATAGGGGTGAAAGGCCAATCAAACCCGGTGATAGCTGGTTCTCCCCGAAATATATTGAGGTATAGCGTGTGATTAGTCTTGCGGAGGTAGAGCACTGACAGGGCTAGGGGCCCCACCAGGTTACCAACCCCTATCAAACTCCGAATGCCGTAAGATGATGTCATGCAGTCAGGCTATGGGTGCGAAGGTCCATGGCCAAGAGGGAAACAGCCCAGACCAACAGCTAAGGTCTCGAAATCAATGCTAAGTGGGAAAGGTGGTGGAGTTGCTGATACATCCAGGAGGTTGGCTTAGAAGCAGCCATCCTTTAAAGAAAGCGTAATAGCTCACTGGCCTAGCGATTCTGCGCCGAAAATGTAACGGGGCTAAGCATTGTACCGAAGCTTTGGGTTCATAGCTTGCTATGAGCGGTAGGGGAGCGTTCTCAGATGGGATGAAGGTGAACCGTGAGGTTTGCTGGACTAATGAGAAGTGATTATGCTGGCATGAGTAACGATAAAATATGTGAGAAACATATTCGCCGTAAACCTAAGGTTTCCTGGGTAAAGTTAATCTTCCCAGGGTGAGTCGGCCCCTAAGGCGAGGCAGAAATGCGTAGTCGATGGGAAACAGGTTAATATTCCTGTACATGCATATGTGTGCGATGGAGGGACGCAGAAGGATAGACGGTCCGGGTGTTGGAAATCCCGGTGCAAGCGAGTAGGCTTGAGGGGTAGGCAAATCCGCCCTTCTTTAAGGCCGAGACGTGATGCCGTGTCATTAAACCGACTGAAGCCGTTAATTCCATGCTGCCAAGAAAAGCTTCTAAGTTTAGCATATGCGTACCGTACCGCAAACCAACACAGGTAGGTGGGTCGAGCAGACCAAGGCGCTTGAGAGAACTCTGGTTAAGGAACTCGGCAAAATGACCCCGTACGTTCGCAATAAGGGGTTCTCGAGACCGTGATTTTATTTACTGAATGAGCGGATTCGAGACGCAGATAATCGGGGGGGGCGACTGTTTACTAAAAACACAGGTCTCTGCTAAGTCGTAAGACGATGTATAGGGACTGACGCCTGCCCGGTGCCGGAAGGTTAAGAGGTGGGGTTAGGCTTCGGCCGAAGCTCTAAATCGAAGCCCCGGTAAACGGCGGCCGTAACTATAACGGTCCTAAGGTAGCGAAATTCCTTGTCGGGTAAGTTCCGACCTGCACGAATGGCGTAACGATCTCCCCACTGTCTCAACCAGAGACTCAGTGAAATTGAATTCCCAGTGAAAATGCTGGGTACCCGCGGAAGGACGGAAAGACCCTGTGCACCTTTACTGCAGCTTGACATTGGTATTTGATTAATCATGTGTAGGATAGGTGGGAGACTTTGAAGCGTGCTCGCCAGAGTGCGTGGAGTCACCCTTGAAATACCACCCTTGGTTACTTAGATATCTAATCCAATGCCGTCATCCGGCTTGGAGACAGTGTCTGGTGGGTAGTTTGACTGGGGCGGTCGCCTCCCAAATAGTAACGGAGGCTTGCAAAGGTTCCCTCAGGCTGATTGGAAACCAGCCGTTGAGTGCAAAGGCATAAGGGAGCTTGACTGTGAGACAGACATGTCGAGCAGGAACGAAAGTTGGTCTTAGTGATCCGGTGGTTCCGCATGGAAGGGCCATCGCTCATAGGATAAAAGGTACGCCGGGGATAACAGGCTGATCGCGTCCAAGAGTTCACATCGACGACGCGGTTTGGCACCTCGATGTCGGCTCATCACATCCTGGGGCTGAAGCAGGTCCCAAGGGTACGGCTGTTCGCCGTTTAAAGTGGTACGCGAGCTGGGTTTAAAACGTCGTGAGACAGTTTGGTCCCTATCCTCCGTGGGCGTAGGAGAATTGAAGAGGGTCTGCCCCTAGTACGAGAGGACCGGGGTGGACGAACCTATGGTGTTCCTGTTGTCACGCCAGTGGCACTGCAGGGTAGCTATGTTCGGCACGGATAACCGCTGAAAGCATCTAAGCGGGAAGCCATCCTCAAGATAAGTTCTCCCTGGACATTAGTCCCTGAAGATCCCTTGAAGACTACAAGGTTGATAGGCCGGAGGTGTAAGCAGCGCGAGTTGTTCAGCTGACCGGTACTAATAGATCGTGCGGCTTATTTGACATTAAATGGAATTCTCTCTTCTCCCTATTGACTAATATATTAGGCAATATGCCCAGCTCTTTTTCTTGGTGACCAAGGAGGAGGGGGTACACCCGGTCCCATTCCGAACCCGGTAGTTAAGCCCTCCATCGCCGATGATACTGCATGGTAGCGTGTGGGAAAGTAGGTCGTTGCCAAGAAATGTTTCCAAAGCCCCGATTCGAAAGAATCGGGGCTTTTGCTGTTTTGCGCCGGGGGGGG
>NZ_WODC01000018.1 GCF_009729555.1 Pseudodesulfovibrio alkaliphilus | reverse complement strand
GGGGTCCAGGGGGAAGGGGGGAGGGACAACCCTTTTCAAAGGGTTTCCCTCTCCCCTTCCCCCTGGCCGCCGGAGGCATTCCTCTCCCCTCTCCGCTCCTCTCCTATTCCACGCCCATGCCGGGGTGGTGGGCGGCGTCTTCCATGTCGAACAGGTGGCAGGCCGAGCAGGAGCCGTTTGCGCCGATGGTTTGCGGTTTGCCGGTGTATTGCGCAGGCTGGATCGAGTCGCGCTCGGTGGCCGGGTGGATGGCGTGGGGTGCGCCGTGGCAGGCTGCGCAGTAAACAGCGCCCAGCTCGTCACGCCGGGTGGAGAAAAGCCCGGCCGGGCTTTCGGCATTGAAGGCGTCCGTGGTCTCCGGGGCGGCGAAGTCCCTGTGGCAGGTCAGGCAGTCGGGTTCGTTCTGCCAGGGGGTGCGCGGGTCGATGGCCTCGCGAGAGCCGGTGGAGCGCGGCGAGAGCAGTGCCAGGAGCTTTTGGGCGCCGGATTTGCCTGCGGCCTGTTCTGCCCTGAGCAGGGCGATGGCGAAGTCCTCCATCTGGCCGTGGCAGTCGGCGCAGTCGAGTCCGACCTCGTCGTGGAGACCGCGCAGGGTGTTTTGCGGGTGGCACTTGAGGCAGGAGTCGTCGGCCTCGCGCCCGGCAAGATAGACGGCGTGGGAGCCGTGGATGGCGGCCGAAAGGTTGGGCCGGTCGCCTGCGCCCCGGGCGTTCTGGATCGGGTCGTCGTGGCATTCCACACAGAGAATCGGGCCTTTTTTGGCGCGGGCCACATGGTCGGTGTTGTTCATGCGGTCGTGCACGGCCAGGATGTTGTCGGCCGTGGCCGTGGATATGCCCGAGCCGTCGTGCGCCCAGTCGCCGCCGTGGCAGTTGCGGCAGCCCATCTGGTCGCTTACGGGCAGGGCCACTCGGGTGACGGCCAGGATATGGCCGTCGCGGTCGCGGGCCTCGATGGTGGCCATGGGCAGCGGGTTGAAGACGCCGTCCGCGTAGGGGCGGATGTTCAGGGTCGCCTCGAAGCGGCCGCCGTCCTCATGCGGGCTGAGGGAGCCGGTCAGGGTTTTGCCCTCGACGCCGGGGTCCACGGCATAGGTCAGGGTCACGTCGTCAGTGACCACCTCGGGCAGCAGATCGCGCAGGATGAGCTGGGCGCGCAGGGTGATGGCCGGGGGCAGGAGGGTCCAGCGGTCGGTCTGGGCAAAGAAGGCCATGCCCTGGTCGGTCCAGGCCAGCAGGACATGGGTGTCCTCGTCCGGGTCGAAGGGCGCGGCCTCGGCGGGCCCTGGGAGCGGAATCACCGTGGAGGCCAGGGGCGGATTGCCGTTGAGTTCCTCGGCGATGTAGGATGCCAGGGTTGCGCGTTCGGCGGCCGTGCCGATGAAGGGGGGCATGTAGGGATTGAGTTTGCCCATGCCGGTGAGAAACGCGTCCATGCCGTCAGTGTCGTACATGGCGGTTCGTTTGCGGATGTCGTTCATGGGTCCGCCGATGGAGTGGCAGGCCGAGCACTGAAGCTGGTAGAGGAAGGCCCCGGCCTCCATGCGGTTTTCGTCCGTGATGCCGTCGCGCAGGGTTGGCGGGGTCCATCTGGCCCGGGCCAGGGCACCGTCCCGGTTGATGGCTGCGGCGTGGGATTTGATGATGGAGTTGGAGTAGGCGTAGTCCCAGATCAGGTAGGGTTTGCGCCCGGCCTCTCGGATGAACTCGAAGGAGCCGAAGAGGCCGAGCCCGGCCATGAGCACGGCCATGGCCAGGGGGAATGTCATGCGCCGGGGCATCTTCAGGGCCATGATCAGCCCGCCCATGAGGGTCAGCCCGGCGAAAAGCCAGAACCAGTTCATGAACCCGGCCACCCGGTGGGACTTGAGCAGCATCATTTCGTGCTGGGCGGCGGGCAGGGAGGCCACGTACCAGAATCCGGTGGCCACCACGGCCAGCACGCCCGCGATGGTCCAGGCCGAGCAGGAGCGCAGCACGCTGATACGTGTTTCCTCGTCCAGGATGCGCGTGGCCGTGACAAAGCCGAAGAGCCCGGCGCAGGCGGCCGAGAAGAAGGAGCGGAAGACCAGGGCGGACCAGAAGGTGGGATTGAAGAAGCCGTCCCAGAAATCCTTGGTCTGGAGCCAGTCGCCTGGGGTGAGCATGAAGCCCACGATGCCGTTGATGAGGAACAGGGAGAACCAGCCGAAGATGAAGTAGATGTAGCCGACCATGAGGTGGTCGCGCCGGTTCATGGTGTCCCAGGTGTAGTAGTAGATGATCAGGGCGACGATTTCGCCAGTGAAACAGACCCATTCTGCCGCCCAGGCAAAGACGAAGTTGTGGATAAGGGTGATGGTGGCCTGGGGCGCCAGCAGGGCGATGGTGAACCAGATGGCCACGCCCGACACTGCGCCGAAGGCCATGGTCAGCAACAGGAAGAAGCGGCTGTGCTTCTTGGCGTATTCAAGGAGGTGCGGGTTGCCTGTGCGGTAGGCGGCCTGCTCCGTCAGGACCAGGAAGAGGCCGCCGCCGATGGCGAAATGGGCCACGTAGACGTGCAGCGTGGCAATGAGGGCGATCCAGAAGCCGCCGCCAAGGGTGGTCAGTTGCCAGATGGGATATTCCATGGGTTACGCCCTCCCCTCTCGCGACTTGAAGTAGAGCTTGAGCATGTAGGCCATGGCCGCCACTCCGGCCACCAGGAAGACGGCGAAGAGCAGAACAGGCGAATACTGGCCCGTGACCGGGGTGTCCTTGATATTGAACCACGGGGCGAGGAACAGGGTGCGCAGCCAGTGGCGGGTCAGGCTCATGAAGAAGACCGTGAGCACGGCCCAGACCGTGGCCTGGATCGGCTGCTTGCGGAATCCGGCGGCCAGGAGCATGCCCGCGCAGCCCAGCCCGGCCACGAGGGTCAGAGTGGCCGGAAGGCTGCCGCCCAGGAAGGCAAGCAGGATGTCCGGGGGCAGGGAGACGAGAAACCACAGGCCGATGCCAAGGTTGACCAGGGTGGCCCGGTTCAGCCAGCGCATGCCGACCTCGACAAAGGCGTCGTTTTTGCCCCATCGGCCGAGCAGGGCCACGAAGAGCCCGCCCACGGCCGCCGCGCCGACCATGAAATGCAAAAAGCGCGGATACAGGGTGGGGTCGCCGAAGTTGAGGACCGCAGCCCCCGTCTTCTCGAAATACTGGGGCCAGAATTCCGGCCGCAGCATCAGGGTCATGTTGGTGGTCAGCATCAGGGCCACATAGAGGGTTCCGACCAGGGAGACGGCCAGGAGGGCGGTGCGCCGTCCGGGGCTCAGGGCGTCGTGGCCGAATTTGTAGGCGTAGAATCCGTAGTAGGCGAGCATCAGGGCGGCGATCACCGCCAGCCACCAGCCGCCCATGAGCACGGAGCTGACGTAGTCGAACTGCCCGTAGTTGACCTGGAGGAAGAGGAGCGGGGCCACGCCCAGATTGATGGTCAGGGCCAGCAGGGGCGGCGCCTTTTTGCCCACCTCCCGGGCCAGTCCGCTGTCGCCCCGCATGGCGTGGACCAGGCCGATGGCCGCCGAGCCCACCAGGGCGTTCATGAACAGGATGTGCGCCGTGAAAGTGGTCACGAGCAGCAGATCGAACCATGCCCAGTGGATGGGGATGGGCTCGGCCAGGGGGATGAGGGATGCCGGATTCATGAGCATATCTCCTTTGGAGTCCAATGGTAAACCATATACGCATCTCTAGCCAGCGGCAAGGGGGGATGACTTGCTTTCGATTTGGCCCCGAACCCGTGAATGTTGTGAAACGTGTTGTATAAACAAGTGGTTCCGTGTACCGTGGTCTTGTGTGGAGAATCTGGAACAGGTTTATACGTATCACATGACCAAACGGGGGGCACATGACAATCGGAACGCGAATGACCGTGCTCGGGGCGACGCTGATCGGCCTGACCACTGCTGGAATACTGGGTATTCTTCTCTGGAAAAGCGCGATGGTGGCCGCGACGCTGACGGATTCCTTCAACGAACAGGCCGGGAGCGAGATAGGCGTGGCAGTGGCCGACGCCCGCAACCTGCTGGCAACGCAGCACGCCACTCTGGTGCGGCAGCTGGAGAACGACATGCGCGTTCTTCAGGACATCGCGGCCCGGGGTGGGTCCATCGGTCTGCTCGACGAGCGGGTGAACTGGGAGGCGGTCAACCAGGTGTCGGGCGAGCGGCGCACCGTGTCGCTGCCGGGTATGGCCCTTGGCGGCCGGTGGTTCGGTCAGAACAGCGATCCGAACACGCCCACGCCCATGGTGGACGAGATCATGGCCCTGACGGGCACCACCTGTACCGTGTTTCAGGCCATGAACGAGCAGGGCGATCTGCTGCGCGTGGCCACCAACATCCTTGGCTCCAACGGACGACGCGCCGTGGGCACCTATATCCCGGGGTCAAGCCCGGTGGCCAGGGCGGTCATGGCTGGCGAGACCTATCGGGGCACGGCCTTTGTGGTCAACGCCTGGTACCTGACCCAGTACCGGCCCATCAGGAACGGCGCGGGCAAGGTCATCGGCTGTCTGTATGTGGGCATTCCCCAGGAGGGGGTGGAGGAGTTGCGCCAGGGCTTCCGGTCCGTGGTCATCGGCGCGAGCGGCGCCCTGACCGTGGCTGGCGGGTCGGGCGATGGCCGCGGCGTTGTCAGGATGCACCGTGAGGCCCGCTTCGAGGGTACCAGCCTGCTTGATGTGCGCGATGCGGCCGGCAAGGCTGTCTATGCCGAACTGATCGACGAGGCTCGGAGCGCCGGGGGTACGCCTGTGTCCAGGTCGGTGCACCTGACTGAGCCGGGCGCCTCGGCCCCGCGTGACATCTACCTCACCGCCGCCTATTTCGCCCCGTGGGACTGGGTCATCATCGGCACCGGCTATGTGGAGGAGTTCATGGCGGGCAAGCGGGCCGTGGACGCGGCCCTGACCGAGAGCAAGATATGGTCCGCCGGGGTGGGCCTGTTCATGCTGGTGGCGGCCATCCTCGTCACCCTGTATTTTTCCCGGGTCATCAGCGCTTCCATCGGCCGGGTGGTGGCGGCCATGAACAGCGTCAACAGCGGGGATCTTTCCCTTGAGCGGCTGCCTGTGCACGAGCGCGGCCCGCGCGACGAGCTGGAGGAGCTGGCCGCAGCCCTCAACTCCATGGGCGAGGTGCTGCGCCGGGTGGTCGACTCCGTGCAGGACGGGGCCGAGAATGTGGCCCAGGGCAGCGCGGCCCTGGCCGGAACCTCGCAATCCCTGTCCGAGGGAGCGGCCAATCAGGCCAGCGCCGTGGAGGAGGTTTCGGCTTCCATGGAAGAGATGACTTCCAACATTGAGCAGAACACGGAGAACGCCCGCCAGACCGAAAAAATCGCCCGGCAGGCCGCCGACGACGCCCGCCAGGGCGGCGAGTCCGTGGGCCGGACCGTGGAGGCCATGCGCCTGATCGCGGACAAGATAGCCATCATCGAGGAGATCGCCCGGCAGACCAATCTGCTGGCGCTCAACGCGGCCATTGAGGCGGCCAGGGCCGGGGAACACGGCAAGGGTTTCGCCGTGGTGGCGGCCGAGGTGCGCAAGCTGGCCGAGCGCAGCGGTGTGGCCGCGGCCGAGATCAGCGAGCTTTCGGGCAACAGCGTGGCCATTGCCGAGCAGGCGGGGCGGATGCTGGAGAAGATGGTTCCGGACATCACCCGCACCGCCGAACTGGTGCAGGAGATCGCCGCTGCCAGCGCGGAGCAGTATTCCGGCGGCAGCCAGATCAAGGCCGCAATTATCGAACTCGATCGCGTGGTGCAGCAGAACACGGCCGAAGCCGAGCAGGTGGCCGCAGCCTCAGAGGAGTTGGCGGGTCACGCCGCCCAGGTGCGTGAGGCCATTGATTATTTCCATCTGGGCAAGGGCCGGGTCGACAGGGGTGCGCGGGTTGCGGCCCGGCCAGCCGTCAGGAGCGCCGCCCCAGGGCTGCCTGCCGGAAAGGGCGCCGTGGCCAAGTCCCGGCCGCTGCCTGCTGTCTCCGCGGGCGAAGACCCTGGCGATTTCGAGCGCTTCTAGCGCCTTTATCCAACGCAGCGGCCCGCGCTCCCGCCATGAAGGCAGGGGCGCGGGCCTTGCCATTTGTGGGCAAACAGGTAGACAATGCGCCAAACCCCGCTGGCAAAGCGGCCAAGGAGGCAGCCATGGGAACCGTTCTGCTCGCGGATGCGGGCAATACCAACACCAAGATATGTCTGGCCGATGACGCGGGCCTGGGCGAAAGCTACACCCTGCCCACCCGCCCGGCCAACACCGACGACGACTGGGGAATCAAGATTGAAGCCATCCTGAACCGCGAGGGCGTGGAGCCGAGGAGCGTGGAGGCGT
The DNA here is from genome assembly GCF_009729555.1 of Pseudodesulfovibrio alkaliphilus. Lineage (NCBI taxonomy): Bacteria > Pseudomonadati > Thermodesulfobacteriota > Desulfovibrionia > Desulfovibrionales > Desulfovibrionaceae > Pseudodesulfovibrio > Pseudodesulfovibrio alkaliphilus. Next base: position 955 of record NZ_WODC01000018.1, on the reverse strand, counting down.
GCGTCATTTGCTCGGTGGTTCCGCCGCTTGATCCGCTGTTTCTGCGCATGGCCCGCCGGTTTCTCGGCTGCGAGGCGGTCTTTGTCGGGCGCGATCTGCCCATTGACCTGACCAACGAATACGCCCGGCCCGAGCAGACCGGCGCGGACATCCTGGTGGGCTGCCTGGCGGCCCGGCTCACCTATGACGCGGAAAATCTCGTGGTCATCGACTTCGGCACCGCCACCACCCTGGCCTGCGTCATGGGTAACGCCTTCAAGGGCGGCCTCATCTGCCCGGGGGTGCTCTCGTCCAGAACGGCCCTGGCCACCGGCACTTCCAAACTGCCCAGTGTCGACCTCAGGGTGGAAAGCGACATCCTCACCTGGGGCACAAGCACCGAAGAGTGCCTCAATCGGGGGCTTGTCTTTGGTTTTGCGTCCATGATTGACGGCCTTGTCGCCAAGCTCTCGGCGCGGATGGCCGATCCCTTTGTGGTGGCAACCGGCGGGCTGTCGCGCACCATTGCCCAGGTGGCCGGGTCCATTGATGAGCTGCGCCCGGATTTGGTCATGGAAGGACTGTGGATGGCTTATTACAACAGATAGCAGACCGTTGAAAAATCAAAACATGGAGGCTGTTCAAAAAAGGTGAGATGCCAGGCGCGAAAAAAGTTCAAGGCCGAAGCGTACTTCCTGTACGCGAGGGTTTGATTCGCACCGTCCTGGTGCTCACCCCTTCGGGGCGTCGGCAGGAGCCGACGTTCAAATCCGCTGTCCTGCGGATTTGTGAGCTTTTTGAATAAGTTCTCTGTACGGCTCGAAGACTCGCCTACAGTCACTTCGCCTTGGCATAAGTTCTCTGTACGGCTCGAAGACTCGCCTACAGTCACTTCGCCTCGGCATAAGTTCTCTGTACGGCTCGAAGACTCGCCTACAGTCACTTCGCCTCGGCATAAGTTCTCTGTACGGCTCGA
>NZ_WODC01000017.1 GCF_009729555.1 Pseudodesulfovibrio alkaliphilus | reverse complement strand
GGAGGGTGAGTTCCACATCCTCGCCATGGCGTTCAATTTGAAGAAAGCTGTTCGACTGGCGCGAGCCTGATGGGAGAGGTGCGTCCAAAATCCGGCATTTCGGCCAGAAATGGCCGGAAAGAGCCGGGATTGAGCCCAAGCAGGAGTGCTATCACAACTTCAAGCGGAGCGCGGAGCGCAAGATGTGACGCGAAAAGGGGATGCGCAGAGGTCTCGACCTACGAAGGGAAGCCCTTGAAGGCTTAATGTGTATTCAATTGTTGAACGTGACACTAGTGTCGCGTCCTCAATTTTCGTCGATACGATCGCCACTGGAAAACGTCGGCTTCATGCGACTTCCACCTTGCTAAGAATATGGACTATATTTGAGGGCGCAACACTAGCTCGGCGCACCTGGGCAAAGAGCCTTGCGGCTTTGATTGATGAGCCTCCTGATTCCAGGAAGGAGTCTTCTTCCGAATAGTCGCGTTTATTCAGGAGGGTCCGAAACAAGCTGAGAATGGATCCATCTGGCCAGTCTACACCAGTGGGAGCGCAGGCAACCCCAGCCTTTGCCCCGGCGACAAAGGCCACAATGTTTTCGATGGAGCGGGGCAGATAGACACAGGTCACAGGGAGGGGTGGCGCAACACTCAGGCCTTCCTGGGATTTCTGCATAGACCCAAGGGAAGGGTGCATGTCGGGGCATTCAGGATAAAGCTTTATGAGTTCCATGGCCATGGCCGTGGAAAGAGAATCCAGCTCGCCATAGGTGATGGTGATCCCGTCTTGCACCAAGGCGGGCTGATCGGTGCGTTCCCTGACGATTGAGGAAAATGCCCTTGTCAGAGAGGTGTTCAGAATAGTGGCATGGGGGAAAGTTGACATAATGACCCTCCGTGGTGTGAGGATTACCTGACGGACCAGGACTTGATGGATTCCTGGGCTTCCCAGAGATGGTGATACGAGCCCTTTAATTCGATCAGTTCATCGTGAGTTCCCTGTTCGACAATTCGACCTTGCTGAAGAACCAAAATCTGATCGGCGTATCGAATGGTGGACAATCGGTGGGCAATGACCAGTAAGGTCCGTCCCTGGATCAGGTTATTCAGGCCGCGTTGAATCTGGAGTTCATTTTCAGGGTCAATGGAGGCAGTGGCCTCATCAAGCACCAGAATAGGCGCTTGTGCAAGAATCGCCCTGGCTATGGCGATGCGTTGGCGCTCTCCACCGGATAGCATTGCACCGTTTTGGCCCACACCCGTATTGTATCCATCCTTGAGCATCATTATGAAGTCATGGCAGCAGGCAAGGCGAGCAGCCTCGATGACTTCGTCGTCGGTGGCGTTGCTCTTGCCCATGCGGATGTTGTTCATGATCGTGTCGTTGAAAAGGTACACATCCTGAAACACTACACTGAACAATGAATACAACTCCTGTTGGTCCATGGTCTTAATATCCGTTCCTCCAACGTGAATGCTGCCTGTATCGGCATCCCAAAACCGCAGCAAAAGGTTGGTGACAGTGGTTTTGCCGCTTCCTGATTCTCCGACCAAAGCCGTAACGCTCCCTTCAGGAGCGTGGATGCAGATATTCTTGAGCACCTGCTCCCCGCCGTAGGAGAAGGACACCGAGTTGAATGAAAAGCTGCCATCTGCGGGTTTTTTGAAGCCGATTTCGGTCGGCAATGGCTTCTCTTTGAAAATATCCATGACACGTCCCAGTGCTCCAAGGGCGAATCTGAATTCGGTCAGGAACATCCCGAGCATCTGCATGGGCTCGATGAGTCTGTTGGCCATGCAAAGAAGAAAGATGAGAACGGCTAGTGACAGATTGTTTTTGGAATGAGCAAGGCTACCCAAGACAAAAATAACGACAAAGATCAAGTCCAGTATGCCGGTATACGTCTGACAGTATATGCCCAGTCGGGTTTCAATGTTCAGGGAGATTCGTTGCATGGCATCGTTGTGATGAATGAAAGGAAGAAATCTCTCTCCAGTTCGATCGGCCCCTTTCAATTCCCGTATGCCTTCCAGGTATTCCTGCATCGAGTGATCGGTCTTCGCCTTTGCCTCCATGTACTCAGGGCTACTATCTGATGCCGATCTATACGACATAAGCAGAAAAGGAATGGCTGTGAAGATGGCACACAGCGCGGCGGCAGCGATTTGCCAGTTCATGATTGCCAGTGCCAACATCAGCAGGCATGGAATAAGTAAGCTTGCAGCCAGTTCATAAATATAAACCGAGAAAACCGACTCGGTGTACACCATGTCATTCAAAAGTGTACCTGTTATTTTTGAAGGTGTGTTTTTCTTCAAAAACGAAAGTGGCAGTTTTTGTATGTGGGAGCATAGTTTGAGTCTCAATGTCGTCGAGATCTGGTGGCCAATCCTCATAGAATTCCGAGTATACCCACGGATAAGATAAAAATAGCCCAGCAAAAGATTTGCAATGAGGCCACCCCAAATGATCTGCGCCCAAGGAAGGCCGCTTTGCGAGGGATGTAGAAAAGAAAGAATCAATTGGACGGCTACTGCGTACGATGCTGTCAAAAGCAGCGCAGCCGCCGTATTTTGGGCAAGGGGCGCCAGGAGCTTGCTTCTGTGTTCACTGATGAAATTCAATGACTTTATCATACCTGTTCCTTGTCGTGGCATAAGCTTTTGTTCCGTATCGTCCATGATCTTGCCGTGGCGTCGGCTGCCCAGAGGCGGGCATAGATGCCCTCAGTGGCAAGAAGTTCCTCGTGATTTCCGGTCTGTACGATTTGGCCTTGGTCAAGGACGATGATGGTATCGGCTGCAGCTATGGAGCGAAGGCGATGTGCGATGACAATGACCGTTTTGTCGGTCAGGTATGAGGCCAGCCCTTTCTGTATTTCAGCCTCGCTCTCAGGGTCAGAAAAAGCAGTCGCCTCATCAAGCAGCACAATGGGGGCGTTCCGCAGGGCCATTCGTGCCAGGGCGATACGCTGATACTGGCCCCCGGAAAGATGAACATCGCCGCCAGCACCTATCATCGTGTCGTATCCTTGGGGCAGGGTCTCTATGAAACCGGCTGCATGGGCCATACGGGCGGCTTCAATGACCTGGTTGACGGATGCATCCTCTTTCCCGAGTCGAATATTCTCAATGACAGTACCGCTAAAAATGAATGGCTTTTGAAAGACCACAGAGAAACATGCCGCTAGCTCAGCCGAAGGCAGCGACCCCAGAGGCAATCCTCCAATGGTGATGCTGCCACTGTCAGCTTCCTCCATGCCAGCAAGAATAGTGGCAAGGGTGCTCTTCCCTGAGCCGCTCATGCCGACAACGGCGGTCACGGTCCCCGGGCGTGTCCTGAAACTAACATCCTTGAGTACAGGCTTGTCTCCGAAGTTTTTGGTCAGGCCGCTCACATGTATGTCTGCATTGCCAACATCGTTGCGAGTAAAGTTGCCTTTTCTTTCAATCGGTACATCCAGAATCGCCATGATTGCCACGCAGCTGTAGTAAGTGCGCATCACAAAGGATGAAAAACGCAGGATTGCTACCAGCGGAACCAGGGCCAGGCTTCCGAGCATGATGGCGAGGATGTAGCGATCAATGGGCAGGGTCCCCTGCATGTGGAAGATTCCCCCCGCAATGGACATGGCGGCAAGAGGGGCCGCAATGACAGTGAGATAGTTGCCCCAGCGGAGCGCGTAGAAGGAGACTACGTGTTCTTGCATGGAATTCAGCCTGCGCACAGCTTCGCCCATGCGGCTGAATGATTCCGTGGACTTGTTGAAAATCTTGATGTCGGGCATGCCTTGAACGAAGTCCGCTGAATCCACGTGAAGCATAACCAGGGCTTCATTGTACCGCTGCATGAATTTGTTTTTAAACGCATCCTTGTAGCTACCTACCTGGATAGAAGCTGCATAAACCATCAGTACAATCAGCAACAGGGCCAACCTCCAGTCGACCCAACTCATGACCAAGATAGATACAAAGGGCAGACACAGGGCGGAAACTGTATCGGTAATGTTATGGGCTATGAACTTGTCAATCTCGCCAACGTCTGTATTGAGTATTTTTTTTAGTTCACCTGTGCTTCTGGTTGCAAACCAATGCAAGGGAAGTTTGCCGAGATGCTCCATGAGCGCAAGACGCAGTGTCCGGCTGACTTGTGCGGCTGAAAGATGGGAGAGCCATGAGGACAGAAGTCGAAAGGAAATACAAGCAAATATTGCAGAAACAGCCAATGCAGCAGGCCATGCCGATGGAGTTGAGTCTGTGCTGTAAAGAGAGTCCCGAAGCATTTCCCATCCAGCTAAAATGGGGATGGGGTAGACAATAGATGCCATGGCGGCCAGCAAAATAGCGCCGACGAGTTTTGGTGCTACCCCAGGGGCTCTCTCGCAGGTATTTTTCATAAAAAAAAGGATGCCCACGCAGGAATCTCCTAGATTAAATGTGAATGGCAACGGTATTTGTATTAGGATATGCTTGGAAAAACATGACCGACTTTCGCAATATGTTCACCAAAGCTCACATCTGCGACAATTTCGGGTAGCAAAAACAAAAAAGAGTTTACGACGATCTGTCGTAAACCCTTGCTTTTCCTGGTCGGAATGAGAGGATTTGAACCTCCGGCCTCTGCGTCCCGAGCGGGATGGTTTCTTCTTACGTTTATGTTTTTATTATTAAAAAATGGTTACCGATTCCGCAGCTCAGCTACCAGCGATAGTTGAATTGCAAGCCGACTTCTCGGGGGGGAGCCATGATCACGATATCCAGGTTTGCTCCGCCGTAGGCGTTGGCGTACCGTTCGTCAAAAAGGTTGGTAGAGTAGAGGTATACGTCAAACGATTCCGCTTCATATCCGACCTTGGCATTCGCCGTGATGACGGGATCACGAGAGTCAATATTGTCAGCCGCCCAGTACATTTTCCCAGCGTATTGCGCTCCTAGTTGAGCCATGAGCCCACTGCCATGACGGTACACAAGCGAGACGTTTCCGGTGTAATTCGGGGTGTTCTCCACTTTTTTCCCGGAATAATCCACATCTGTGCCCGCAAAGGACTTGCTGATGAAGTCGTCATACTTGGCGTGAGTGTAACCGACTGCAGCCATGGCTCTTAGCTCGGAGCTGATCTGCATGTCCAAATCGAGTTCCGCACCATAGGCGGTCGCCGCTCCTGCGTTTTCTGCGAAAGTCGACACAGCTATGGCATCCCATTGACGTACCTGCATATCCTTGTACTTGGAATAGAAGAGCGTCAGGTTGGCATTGAGTCGTTTGTCAAGCCATGAAGTCTTCGCACCCAACTCGTAGTTCCAGGCAGTCTGTGAGTCGTAGGTGTATTTGACCGTGGACACCGTGTTCTGCCGATTGTATCCGCCGGGCAGGAAGCTCTTGTTAACACCTGCATAGATCATGTGCTCATCGCTGATGTCGTAAGAAAGAACGAGCCTGGGCAACCATTCGGACCATGAGTCGCTGGGGTTGACTTCATATTGAGGGACTTGAAAGAGCTCATAGTGAAGTGACGCGTTGCGTTTGACATATTGCCAGCGCAATCCGCCCGTAAGTGTGAAAGCCTCGGCAAGCGGAATCTCGACCTGTGCAAATGGTGCGAAATCAAGCGTTTTTTCTTGGTACGGATAGTCGGTGATCTCCACGCCGCCCATGACCAAGTTGAATTCTTTGCGGTCGAAATCCCTGTATCCACCATACAGACCCGCCAACCAGTTGAAGCTGTTTTCTTTGTCCTCGCGGCTTTGCAGCCTCAACTCCTGTGTGTATTCACTGCTGACATCGTGGTAGTTGGAAAGCCCGCCAACGGCAGGACCGTATATAGGCTTTGTGTCCAGCGATGACTTCATGATGTCGTTGCGATAGGTTGTGATGCTTTTGAATGTCAGGTGCTCGAAATCGACTGCGCCATGCAAGGCCATGTTCACGATGTCCTCATCCCGATAATCCGAATCAGCCGCTGGCGACTCCAGCGAAGCCGATTTGCCGAGGGCATACGGGATAAAGCCATCGCGTTTTGCGGTGTAGTCCATGTGAAGATTCAGTTCCGATTCATCCGTTGGAAGCAGGCGCATTTGCCCTTTTAACCGCACATTGCGTTCGAGATTGCTGTCGGAGCTGTTGGGGTGGTCCATAAATCCGCTGCTGTGGGCATGGCTGCCAGCCAGCGAGAAGAAGAGCTTGTCTTCAACGATCGGGCCGCTGACGACACCCCCGAACCCGTAGCTCTCTTCGGTCCCGGCATCTGCGAAAGCCTTGCCCTGGAGCTCGTTGTCCGGCTTTTTGGATATAATATTCACAACACCGCCAAAGGCGTTTTTTCCGTAAATGGAAGATTGAGCGCCGCGCAAGACTTCAATTCGCTCAATGTTTAAAAGGTTGGCATCAAGAAAGGAATAGGAGTCGACCGGGACGCCATCAATGTACATGACCAGGGGGCTCGTTTCCGTGCCGGTGGACGAGAGCGCTCCACGAAACGATAGTTTTGTGTTTCCGCCAATGTCTTCCACCTGCATTAAACTCGGCACACGGGCGAGCGCATCACGAATTGTTTTGATATTGTTGTCTTCCAGGTCCTGCTCGGTAAAGACGGTCATAGCTATTGGAGTCTTCTGCACGTCTTTGCTGCTTTTATCTGCTGTGACCACAACGCTCGGAAGCTGGTAGCTTTTTTCCCCTTCCTGTTCAGGTTCCTTCTCTTTGTCGGCAGCGCCTGCAAGGGCTGGAATGCTGAGCAAAACGCAATAGAGAGTGGCTGTGACGAGATGTTTCAGTGTGGTTCGTAGATGTTTGGGCACGCGATGATCCCTCCCTCGATACATAAATTGGTTTATGGTGAGTCCTCAGCATGCGCCGAGTGTTGAAACTTTTGGCCAGTCCAATGTTTCGGTTTTCATAAAGTGGCTAAATACATAGGACCAGGGGATGCGTCTTGACCGAAGCTCGTTAATTCCTGGCCGATTGTGATTTTCATTATCGAAGCCAGGGTCTCGGCCTAGATTCGGGAAGGTTTTGAGCAGTTTCCTGGACAGATAGAAGGCCCCGTACGGATACGCTCCATGCGGATCCTTGTCATCCGCAAGACAGTGTCCCTGTCCGTTGCTACCGGATCATTCTTTGCGCATGAAGGGTGCTTGGCCAGCCATTGCATCGGCTATGGGCTGTCGTTGGTTCTTGAACTGGCCTGTGGGCGCTGGAAGCCAGCCCTCTTCTACCATGGCATCGTGGCAGGCCCTGAATTGATCGAAGGAGAAGCGAGGTATCCTGTTGCCTTTGGTGCCAAGGGCAGCCAAAGTGTTTTGCATGTCTATCCGGAGGGGGAGAATCGGATCGTACCCATCCTTGCTCGCCATGGAGAGCAGGATTTTTGAATTGTCGTCATGCTCAGACTCGGGAAGCTGCCTCAGTCTTTCGACCCATTCAGGGGCTGGGATGGTCGTGATGTCATGGCCCAGGCGTCGCAGATACTGCTCCCACACCGACCATGGCTCTGGCTCGGGGTTGCATATGTGGAACGCCTTGCCTGTGCTCCGGGCCTCATGCGGCCATGGCTCTCGTGGCCACGGATCGCGTCCAGCGCAGGACGTTGTGACTGCACTATACGCCGGAGTAGGCCTCATTGTAGACGATTTCCTTGTCTTGTAGTGTCTTGCGAACCCTGTGATACAGGAGGATCGCGACCAAAGAGATGCTAATGGTCAGGGAAATCCACCAGCCGTGGATACCGAAGAGCCCCGAAGGGATCGACAGGCCGAAGGGAAGCGGCATCCCGGAAAGAATGTAGCCAAATGGCATGCAGAACAGCCAATAAACGGAAGCCGTTATGGCGAAAGGTTTGGCCGTATCTCCCACTCCGCGCAGGATTCCGTTGCAGCAAATTTGAATGGCATCCGAAAACAGGAACAGGGCTGCAATTTTAATGAGTCCCGCGGCCAGGGTTGCGATCCCGGATTGATCCGCCATCAGAACGGCAAGCGATTTCGCCTGGAAGAACATAATGAAGCCGAGAACAATCCCTGTAATGGCACACAGGGAGAGAATGCTGTTCACCGAGCGCCGGAGAGCGCCTGGGTCTCCCGCACCCATGAGGACCCCCACCCGTATGGACGCGGCAAAGCTCATTGATGCCGGGATGGTGAAAAAGAGCATCATGCAACTGAAAGCCACCTGATGGGCAGACACCTGCAAGGCGCCGACGCTCCCAATGAACAGGGTGATGACCGACAGCACCAGGTATTCGCTGGTGACCCCGAATCCTATGGGCAGGCCCAGCTTGAAAATGGCCTTCAGGGAGGCCGGGTTGGGCAGTTTGATGCTTTTCAGCAGGCGTACATTCTTGAATCGCGGGGAAAAGCTCGTGTACACCGCGAGCATTATCAAAAACAGGACCATCGAAAGACTTGTTGCCAGTCCGCACCCCTGGGCCCCCATTGCCGGGAATCCGAAGTTGCCGAACATAAGGACATAGTTGAAAAACGTATTGAAACCCACGACCAGGACCGCCATGACAGTTACTGGCAGCACCGCCTCCTGCCCCTCGCTGTAGAATCTCAGGGCAACGGCTGTGGCACCGAATGGAAATCCGATGATGACCATCCGGACATACCCCCGGGCATTGTCAGCCAGTCCCGGATCTGATCCGAACCACCCCATCTGGCTGGAAACCGCGTAAACGAGTGCGGCCGTGGCAATCCCGAGGCCAAGTCCCGTCCATATACCCTGCCAGGCCGAGTTCTGAATGCTTTCGGCGTCCTTGGCACCGAAATGCTGTGCGACGATGATCAGGACACCGAAGAGTACGCCGATTACGAACATGTATACCGGCATCCATAAAGCCACCCCCACGGCAACGCTGCCGAGCCCCTCAGGCCCGAGTCTTGCGGCCATGATCGTGTCGATGATGCCGTTGGCAGTCTGAGCGTATTGTGAGACCAGAAGTGGGCCGAACAGGGGAAGGAACTTGGAGAGTTCAGTGCGGAAAGTTTTAAGAATTCGCATCGTTAGTCCCTGATTTGGAAATTCATGCAGAGGAATGTTTGGCGATTGAACACATCCTGACCCTCTAGCAGCTCACCGGAGATCAGTCTTCCCCGGAAATAACAGAATCATATACCATGTTGATGTTGATTTTCATTATCTTCTCGGATAGAGAGAGTTTTGTGGCGTGGGAATCTGTTGTCAGAGCGTGTAGTTGTTCAGTGAACGCATATTGTTATGAGCGCTATCTCCCTCCAGGGGTGGGGGCTGGGCTTGAGACAGGATGGGACGAATCGGCTGCACGAAGTCCTGTCTTGATCAACATGTTTTCCTCGTACACTTTTCCAGCCGTGCACTGTTGTCCGACACACCGTCTGGGGGCATATGCTATACGATCCTCTCAATAAGAGTCCGTTGAAATGGAATTTCGACACGTTGACCCCTCTTTCAGCTTATCTGGCGCAAACAGACGCTCTTGAGCTGGCCGGCAACCCGGTCAACGTTTTCATGGAGTGCAGTCATGGGCAGTTGGAAGGGTGGATATGCGAACCGCTTGAGGGGGTCGTTCTCGGCACTTGTTCTTCAAGCGGGATAACCCAACTTCATAAAAACAGATTTCATTGTGATGTGCCCATGATGATTTTTGTGCTCCTGCTTGAAGGTTCGAGCAACATCGGTTTTGAGCAGAATCCCACCCGAGGGATTCAGATGGAAAAGAACATGTTTTCATGGGGAGATTGGAATGGTGTCGAGGGAGTCACGGAGATCCCGGCACAGGAGCAATATCGGCATATCAGTTTTTCCATGAGTGGAGAAGCTGTCCGTCGACATTTCGGTTCGCAAACCGGGGAAGGAATTATGAAGCAACTGCGCCAAAATCTTTCCGACGCCGGGGAGCAGGTCACACATATTTCCGGTCTGGCCAGCCCAGAAATAATCCTGGCGGGACAGAGACTTTTCAAGCTGCCCCGGATCACGCATCTTGATACTCTGCAACTGAAATCAGCATCGATTGAATTCGTTACAAAGATGATGCTTAACATCCTCGAATGCAAAGCCCGGCCTACCGGGGTGTTTGCGCACCAGGATATTGAATCGATCAAAGAGCTTAAAAGCATTTTGGAGAGCGATGTCTCCCGCAGCGGCAACATAGCCGAGTTGTGCTCCTCCATAGGCATGAGTCGTTCCAAGGCGAGCGCTGTGTTCAAACATCAATACAACACGACCATAGGGCAGTATCAGCATTCCTGCAGAATGATATTTGCCTACGACAAGCTTGTCTCACGGCAGCTGAACGTGAGTGAGTGCGCTTACGAGCTGGGCTACACGAACATCGGGCATTTCATTGCGGCGTTCAGAAGGCACTACCGGAACACCCCGGGGCAGATATATGCCGTAGGCAAGGTTGCAAGCGATAATCAAAAGTCATGACCCCCGGCAAAGCCGGGGGCCTCGCGTTTGGCTATCTCGTGGCGTAGCAAACGGCGCTGGCCGCGCAGTTTTCCAAATGAATCGGCTTCATGAACGACGTACTTGTGTTCATGAAGCTGCTTTTATTCCTTCCCATCAGCGCGTCACCCCAGACTTCCGTGCGGAATTCGCGGAGCGCTTGCGCTGTGGAGGTGCGCGGTTGCCCATCAAGTCTTTGGTGGAGCCAGGCCGGAGGCGGGAGTGTGCGCCGTCGTCCGCCAACTTTTTCAATGGCGAGCAACAGCAGCGCGTACACCGCAGCCAGGAACGGCGTGAGCGTTTCCACGCTTCGGCTTGTGCGGACTTGGGCTTCTCCCAGGCCGAGCAACGTTTTTTCGTCCCGGAAGTTAACCTCTATTTCCCATCGCCAGATGTAGCTGGCCAGGGACATCAGGGAATCGCACCGCCGAGGCGAGGAGGAAGGGCTGAGCCAGGAAGAGATCGCCTTCTATGACGCTCTGGCAGAGAACGAAAGCGCCGTGGAAATCATGAGGGACGAGTCGCTTCGAGTCATCGCCCACGAGCTCCTGAACAGCTTGAAGAAGAACGTGACCGTTGACTGGTCCAAGCGTGAAAGCGCTCGGGCCCGAATGCGTGTGCTGGTGAAGAAGATTCTGAGAAAGTATGGCTACCCGCCCGACATGCAGGACGCCGCTGTCCAGGCCGTGCTCAGGCAGGCGGAGGAGCTTTCGGCTCAGTGGGCGAGCTAAGGCGGCATGTCTAAAGGGCTATACTGAAGTGAGATGGTTATAACCTGACACTTGGCCCTTCCAAGAGGAAGTGGTCATGCCGTCCCTGATCGGGGTATGGATGGAGTTACTAAGCTTCACCAAACCCGAAGAGGAGAACGTCATGACCAC
>NZ_WODC01000016.1 GCF_009729555.1 Pseudodesulfovibrio alkaliphilus | reverse complement strand
GAATTGCACTTCATTAAAGCCTCTCCTGTGCTCACTCTGAGCAGCTCACCAGGGGAGGCTTTAAACTATTCCCGCAAAAGTCAAACTTTACTGGTCCCCCAGCAAAGCTGGGGGATTTCTCATCGGATTAATTCAGCATATCATCAACTGTGTATTTCAATAACGGCGCAGGGTCCACCAATCGTCCCAAAACAGAAATCGACAAATGCAGATGAGGTCCTGTGGAGCGGCCGGTCATGCCGGTGAGGCCGATGACCTGCCCGCGCTGCACGGTGTCGCCTTCCTTGACCATGGGCTTTTCAAGGTGGAAATACAAGGATATGACGCCATTGCCGTGATCCACATAGATGGATTTTCCCGCGTAGTAGAAGTCACCCACCAGGATGACCACGCCGTCGGCCACGCACTTGATGGGATTGTTCATGGGCGAGCGGAAGTCGAGTCCCCGATGCGGATTCTTCGGCTTGCCGTTAAGGATGCGCTGCGCCCCGTAAGGGCTTGACTCTTCGCCCCCAACCGGGCGCTCCAGCGGCAACCGCCACATACGCACTGGCGACACGGTTTCCAGGGCCGCCCTCGTCACTTCGCGTTCAGCCCTGATGCGTTCAAGAACCTCTGCGGGCGGAGTGACCATCTTCTCGGGCAGGGTCAGTTCCTGCCGTGGATACTCCACCGGCACCAGCTGAAGGGATCGCCGCAGGGTGCTCTCCTTGCCGTCAATGGAAGCGATGACCACCAGCTCCTCCTTGCCCGTCTTGGCATTGAGAACGTCGGTTCCGAGCATGGCCAGGGCCACATGCCGGTCGTTCCACACCGAAATGGTCGGTACCACTTCCTTGCCCTGCCAGTGGACGGAAACGCTATCAAGGGGCTGATCCGAGGTCAGGCGCACCAGAAACGGCTGACCCACTCCGGCCTGACCGGGAGCTGCCAGCACCAGTGCCGATCCGGGGGTGGGGCTTTCAGCCTGAACCGACTGGGCCACGGCAGAGGAATCCATGGGAACGCCGTCCCCTTCCTCCAGCCCGAACCCCTGGGCAGGAACCGAAAGAGGTACCATGGACAAACACAACATCGTTATCAGAAAAACCCAGAATGCAAACCGTTTCATTCCTTCTCCCGTGTTTCTGTCCGAGTCTCGGCAACAACGGCCGCGACACGGCCATCCCGGACTCTGATATCAAGCGACTCGCCCGGCGTCACCTCTTTCGGGCCGCGCAGAAATTGTCCGGTGCGCCCAATCCGCACCAAGGCGTACCCTCGCTCAAGGGGCGCCTCGGGATCAAGCCCGCGCAACGCGGCGCAAAGCATCGCCAGATCGCGCTCCCGCCCTTGATGCAGAGCCAGCACCGCCCTATCCATGCGGCGACACAATGCCGCCATTTCCCCTCTCGCCTGTTCCACCCGAAACGGGCCAAAGGCCCGATCGAGCCTGTCCACAGCCGCGGCCAGTTGCCGTCCGCGTCCGCGCCAAAGGCCACGCCCGGCCGCCTGGAGCCGGGGCAGCAGGGCACGGTGACGGTCCTCCAGGCGTCCGAGCCGCTGGACCGGGGATAGCCAGACCAAGGCACGACGCAACTGGCGGAAGGACTCCTCCCTGCCGCGCAACCAGACGGCATAGGCCCTGCCCAAAGCCAGCTCCAGAGTGTCCACCTGCTGCGCCAGGGTCTCACGCCGGGGCCACAACTCCTGAGCCGCGTGGCTCGGCGTGGCGGCCCGCTTGTCAGCCACAAAATCGGCAATGGTCACATCCGGCTCGTGGCCCACCCCCGTAAGCACGGGCAGCCGCGCCCGGTGGATGGCATCGGCCACCTCCTCGGTATTGAAGGCCCACAGGTCTTCCAGCGAACCGCCGCCCCGGATGAGCACGGCCACCTCAGCCCACCCCTCGGCGTCTACCAGATCAAGGGCCGCGGCGATCTGACCGGGAGCCCGGTCGCCCTGCACCAGAGCCGGATGGATACGGATCTCGCCGCCAGTGCCCCGTTCGCCCGCGATGCGCAAAAAATCCCGTATGGCCGCGCCCGAGGGCGAGGTGATCACCGCCACCCGGGCCGGATTGCACGGCAGGGCCAGCTTGCGGTCCTCGTCGAAATATCCCTTGTCCGCCAGCTTGCGCTTGAGGGCCTCAAAGGCCATGGCCAGATCGCCCACCCCCTGCGCCTGGACCAGTTCAGCCACCAGTTGATACTGACCACGCGGCTCATACACGTTGAGCCGTCCGGCGCAGAGCACCTCCTGACCGTTCTCCAGCGCCTCCCCGGCCAGGGCGTGTGCCCCGGCCTCCTCCACCTCGCCGGTCAGGGGGTTGAACCGCTCGCCCTCACGCTCCACCGGCTCGGCCGACTGCTGGGCCGACTTGAACCAGACCACGGACAAGGCCGCGTCACCGTCAGTAAGAGTAAAGTACAGATGCCCGCTGACCGGCCGCGCCAGGTTCGTCACCTGCCCGCGCACCCAGACAAAGGGAAACTCCGCCTCCAGCAGATCCTTGACCGAGCGCGTCAGCTCGGAAACGGTAAAGATGACGGACAAATGACTGCCTCCAACTCCAGCCCTCTCAGCACTCCCCCGAACAGCTCCTGCCCCGAAAGCACCGTCAGGTCAGTGCGTGCATATACCATCCCGCCCCGCCCCCGCACAACCGCCAATCCCCTCCCCAAAAACACCCGTCGGCCAGCCTGTCCCGAAGGGCAGGCTGGCCGACACTCAGCGCCGCAGGCTCGCCTGGGGTCCAGGGGCCTAAGGCCCCTGGCGGGTCCAGGGCAGCGCCCTGGCCGCCGGAGGCAATCCAGCCCGGCTGGCCGCCGGAGGCAATCCAGCCCGGCTGGCCGCCGGAGGCAATCCGGCCCTGCTGGCCGCCGGAGGCATGCCTCCCCTACGCCTCAAGTCCCCAGCGGTTCCAGATTTCCTTGCGCCAGGCGGTAAAGGCCTGAGTGAAGCCGTCGATGGGCAGCTCGGTCTTTTCGCCGGTCTTGCGGTCCTTGGCTTCGACGATGCCGTTTGCCAGTCCCTTGCCGCCCAGAACGAGCTGCATGGGGTAGCCGATGAGGTCTGCCTCGGCAAACTTGACACCCGGACGCTCCTGGCGATCGTCAAAGCAGGCGTCCACGCCCAGGGCGAGGAGTTCGCGGTAGAGTTCGTCGGCCTTGACATTCACGGCCTCGTCCTTGCCGCCCAGGGAGATGAGCACGGCCTCGAATGGGGCGATGGAGGGCGGGAAGCAGCAGCCCGCATCGTCGTGATTCTGCTCGATGGCCGAGGCCACGATGCGTGAGACGCCGATGCCGTAACAGCCCATGACCATGTACTGGGACTTGCCGTTTTCGTCGAGAAAGGTGGCTTCCATCTTTTTGGAATACTTGAGTCCGAGCTTGAAGACGTGCCCCACTTCTATGCCCTTGGTGAACTCGATTGCGCTGCCGCACTCGGGACAGGGATCAGTGGGTTCGATGACGCGCAGGTCAGCGAACTTCTCGATGGCGCAGTCGCGGCCAAGGGAGAGGTGGCGGATGTGGGTATCGGCAGCATTGGCCCCGGCCACCCAGTCGGTGGCGAGGCACAACTCGGCGTCGGCGTAGACGGGCACACCCTCGGCCAGCCCGACGGGTCCGGCAAAGCCCACTGGCGCTCCTGTGAGCTTGCGCACCAAGGCCTCGTCAGCCATTTCGATCTCGTTGCCGCCCACGAGGTTGCGCAGCTTGACATCGTTGAGTTCGCGGTCGCCGCGCACCAGGGCGGCCACGGGGTTGCCGTCCACCACAAAGAGCAGGGTCTTGATCAGCTTGTCGGACGTGATGCCAAGAAAGGCGCAGACCTCGTCCACGGTGTGCTGGCCGGGCGTGTCCACCTGTTCGATGGGCGGACACGGGGCGTCGCAGAGGCATTCGCTGACGGGCGCGGCCACCTTGGCTTTTTCCAGGTTGGCCCCGAACTGGCAGGATTTGCAGGAGGCAATGGTGTCCTCCCCGGTCTCTGCCAGGACCATGAACTCGTGGGAAAAGTCGCCGCCGATGGCCCCGGAATCGGCCTGGACCGGCTTGAACCGCAGCCCGATGCGCGAAAAAGCGGCCTTGTACGCCTCGAACATGGCCCAATAGGAGGCTTCGGCCCCGGACTCGTCGCGGTCAAAGGAGTAGGCGTCCTTCATGATGAACTCGCGGCCGCGCATCAAGCCGAAGCGGGGGCGGATCTCGTCGCGAAACTTGGTCTGAATCTGATAGAGATTGATCGGCAACTGCTTGTAGGACTTGATCTCCCCGCGCACCAAGTCGGTGATGACCTCCTCGTGGGTGGGTCCGAGGCAGTAGTCACGGCCGTGACGGTCCTTGAGACGCAGGAGTTCCTTGCCGTAGTAGTCCCAGCGTCCGGTCTCCTGCCAGAGGTCGGCGGGCTGGACCATGGGCATGGACACTTCCATGGCTCCGGCCCGGTCCATCTCCTCGCGCACGATACCGGCCACCTTGTTGATGGCGCGCAGACCAAGGGGCAGGTAGTTGTAGATGCCGCTGGTCAGCTTGCGGACCATGCCCGCACGCATCAACAGCTTGTGGGACACGACCTCGGCATCGGCCGGATCTTCCTTGAGGGTCGGAATGTAGTAACGGGAAAGACGCATATATCACGATCTCCTTTCGCGTAAAAACGCTTCGATTTCCTTCATGAATTCCGGCAACAGGCGGTTATCGCCGCGGACCTTGCGCACCACCTCGCCCTTGCGAAAAATGATGCCCAGGCCGCGTCCGCCCGCGATGCCGATGTCCGCCTCGCGGGCCTCGCCCGGACCGTTGACCGCGCAGCCCATGACCGCCACGGTGAAGACCTCCTCCACGCCGCGCAGGGCTTCCTCCACCTGCTCGGCCAGGGTGATGAGGTCGATCTCGGTGCGGCCGCAGGTGGGGCAGGCGATGATCTCCGGGCCACGATGGCGCAGGCCCAGGGAGCGCAGTATCTCGTAGGCCACGCCGATCTCGGCTACAGGATCATGGGTCAGGGACACGCGCAGGGTATCACCGATGCCTTCCCAGAGCAGGATGCCCAGGCCCACAGAGGATTTGACCGTGCCGCGCACCAGGGTTCCGGCCTCGGTGACGCCGATGTGCAGCGGATAGTCCACCCGCTCTGCCATGAGCCGATAAGCGGCGATGGTGTTCAGCACCGACGAGGTCTTGAGCGAAATCTTGATGTCGGTGAAGTTCCGGCGCTCCAGCATGGCCACATGGCGCAGACCGGACTCGACCATGGCCTGGGGCGTGGGGCCGCCGTGACGGTGAAGCAGGTCCTTTTCCAGCGAGCCGCCGTTGACGCCGATACGGATGGGCACGCCCCGCTCCTGGGCTGCGCGGACCACGGTATCCACCTTGGCCTCGTCGCCAATGTTGCCGGGGTTGATGCGCAGGCCGTCCATGCCCGCCTTGATGGCGGCCAGGGCCAGCCGATGGTCGAAATGGATGTCCGCGATGAGGGGTACTGGCGACTTGGCCCGGATGGTAGACAACGCAGCGGCGGCCTTGTCGTCGGGCACGGCCAGCCGCACGATCTCGCACCCGGCCTCGGCCAGTCTGCCGATCTGGGCGAGTGTGCCCGGCACGTCGCGGGTGTCGGTATTGCACATGGACTGGACGCGGACCGGGTTGCCCCCCCCGATGCCCACGCCTCCGACATCCACGGTTCTGGTTCGCTTTCTCTCCATAGGGAAAGGGAAGGTACGCCATTTCCCGGCGCAAGCCAAGAGGGAGCGCACCACGCCCCGAGGCAAAGACACCACCCCCCTCAAGCCGGGACAATCGATTTCTCCGCAAGATGCCCGCCGGGAATCCGTTGCCCAAAACAACAGGAAACGCCCCGGCCTCTGTCGGGACCGGGGCGTTTTTCATTGCAGCGGGTGGCCGCTATTTCTTCTTGGCCTCGGGCTTCTTGGCGTCGGGCTTCTTGGCCTCGACCTTTTCAGCCGGAGCTTCGGCCTTGGCCGTCTCTGGGGCGGCCGCAGACCCGGACTTGGGCTCCGCGGCCTCTGTGCCTTCGGCCTTGGCCTCGGGCTTTGCGGCCGGTTTCTTCTTCTTGGGCGGCTCGCCCTTCTCGACCATCATGATCCGCTCGGTCATGGGCTTGCGATGCACGTCTTTCATGTGCAGGCATTTGGTCGGGCAGGTATCGCGGCAGATGCCGCAGTAGACGCAGGCGTGGGGGTTGCAGGTCCAGAGCCCCTGCTCCTTGTCCACCTCAATGCACTGGCTGGGGCACTTGCGGGCGCAGGTGCCGCAGAAGATGCAGGCATCGATGTCTATGTACAGCTCGCCCCGGTAGTTGGGGAACGGCTCACGCACAGTGAAGGGATAGAGGCGTGTGGCCGGTTTCTTCAGCAGATTCTTGATGACCGTGGGTGTGAACAGCATCTCAGTCCCTCCTTAGCGTTCGGTGCAGCTGATGCACGGGTCGATGGAAAGGACGATGACCGGCACGTCGGCCAGTTCGCAACCGGGCAACATGGCCAGCAGCGGCGGGATATTGGCAAACGTGGGTGTGCGGATGCGCAGCCGGTCAAGGTGCTTGGTACCGTTGCCCTTGATGTAATAGACGCACTCGCCTCGGGGCTGTTCAACCCGGGTGTAGACCTCGCCCTCGGGCGGATTGCCCTTGACCTTGGCGGCCAGTTCGCCCTCGGGCAGCTTGGCGATGGCCTGCCTCACGAGGTCTATGGATTGCAGGGTCTCACGGAAACGGACGGTGGAACGCGCCCAGCAGTCGCCCGAGGTTTCGACAACGGGTTCGAAATCGAGCTCCGCATAGCCGCCGTAACCGAGCATACGCATGTCCTGGGCCACGCCAGAGCCGCGCAGGGTGGGCCCTGCGGCGCCCAGAAGGTAGGCATCCTCCTTGGAGAGCACGCCAACGCCCACGGTGCGGGCCTTGACCGTGTAGTCGTTCATGATGGTATCCTGCAGGGCGCGGACTTCCTTTTCCACGATGTCGATCTCGCTGAGAATCCAGCGGATCTGATCGGGTGAGAGATCGGCGCGCACGCCGCCGATGACGTTCACGGACACGATGACGCGGCTGCCGGTGGTGGCCTCGTTGATGTCCATGATCCGCTCACGGACCTTCCAGAACTGCATGAACAGGGACTCGAAACCGAAAGCGTCGGCAAAGAGCCCAAGCCACAGCAGGTGGGAATGGGAGCGGTGCAGTTCGGACCAGATGACACGCAGCATCTCGGCGCGTTTGGGCACCTCGACCTCCATCAACTCCTCAATGCCCTGCGAGTAACAGACCGCATGGATCATGGAGCAGATGCCGCAGACGCGCTCGCACACCTGGATCATCTGGTGATAGTCGCGGATGTCGGCCAGCTTTTCCAGACCGCGGTGCACGTAGCCCAGGGCCGGGATGGCCTCCTTGACGATCTCGTCCTCGACCTTGAGGGTCAGATGAACGGGTTCGGGCAGGACGGGATGCTGCGGGCCGAAGGGAATAACGGTAGTAGCCATGTCAGCCTCCCTTATTGCTTGGGCGCGATCTTGACGTTGGAGACCAGGGGAACCTGGGTCACCTCCGGGTCAAGATAGAGCGTGCGGTTGAAGTCAAGGACCAGCCCGTCGAACTTGACGTCCCACTGGTCACGGATTTCGTTCTCCACCAGCAGCGCGGCGAAGTAGACGCCGGAGACGCTCGGGATGGAATCCTTGCGCTTGACCGTCAGCCGCAGATGGATGGTCTCGAGGTTCTTGTCGAAATGATACAGGATGCCCAACCCGTCCTCGTCCACCTGGTAGGTGGAGAACGTGACCAGCCTGTAGCCGTCGTTCTTCATTTTCATGACCTCGCCGACAACGGTGTCGCGGGTCACGTTAATCACTTTATCTTTCACGATATATCACCTCTTGCGGAGAGCCTACTCGGCTTCTTCCACTTTTTGAGCGAACTTGCCAAGGCCGACGACAACGCCGTCGATGATGGCCTCGGGCTTGGCCGGACAACCGGGGACATAGACATCCACAGGGATGACCTTATCGACGCCGCCGACCACGTTGTAGGCGTCGCGGAACACGCCGCCTGTGTTGCCGCAAGCGCCGATGGCGATAACGGCCTTGGGCTCGGGCATCTGGTCGTAGATGTTCTTGAGCACCTTCTTGTTGCGGTGGTTGACCGTGCCGGTCACCAGCAGCACATCGGCGTGCTTGGGGTTGCCCACATTGATGATGCCGAACCGCTCCACGTCGTAAAGGGGCGTCAGGCAGGCCAGAACCTCGATATCGCAGCCGTTGCAGCTACCGCAGTCAAAGTGCATGATCCACGGGGACTTGGCGCGAGATTTCTTGATGAATGAACCGAACATGACTTACCCCGCGTACAGCCAGATGAGGTTAACGACGGACATGCCCATGCCCAGCAGCCAGACGCGCTTGAGCATCCAGCGCCAGGTCATGCGGGCCATGGTGTTGTCCACAAGAATTTCCAGGGCGTAGGTGCCTATCAGCAGCGCCGCCATCCAGAAGACGTTGGTGGACCAGAACAGGGCGCACAGGCCGAGCACCAGCACGGTCTCGTACCAGTGGGCGATTTCGACCAGGGCCAGATACGGCCCGGAGTACTCTGTGAGCACACCCTTGACCAGCTCCTGATGACCGTGATGGGAGGTGGAGAAGTCGAAGGGCGACTTGCGCAGCTTGATGGTCAGGGCATAGCCCAGAGCCAGGTACAGGAGCGGCATCTTGGCCAGCAGGGGCTGCTCAAGCTCCCACACGGAGCTGATGGAGAAGCTGCCCGTGACCAGATAGATGCCCACGAACACGAGGATGAGCACCGGCTCATAGGCCAGAATCTGCATCAGCTCGCGCTGTGCGCCCACCTGGGAGTACGGAGACTTGGCGGACATGGCGCCCATCACCAGGAAAACCGCTCCCACGGCCTGGACAAAGAAGATCACCAACAGGTCGCCCTGGGCGAAGAAGAGCGCCACCGACACGGCGGCGGCAATGAGGTACACCCAGGCGCAAAGGATCTGCCACTGGTTGACGACCATTTTCTCTTTGCCGAGCAGCTTGGCTACGTCGTAGAAGGCCTGCATGATCGGCGGACCCTGGCGGGACTGGAACCAGGCGGTCACCCGGCGATCCAGACCGGCGACCAGACCGCCGATGACCGGACCGGCCACAAGGCCGATGATGACGAGAATAAGCGTATCCATTAGAGAGCCCCTCCCAGCATGAGCACGATCAAGGCGACCGCCAGCGCGTTGAAGATGGGCGTGAGCCTGCCTTCGGCGAAGATCTCGCCCAGATACATGTTACCAGCCGCGAACGGAACCGGGCCGTTCATGGGTCCGATGTAGGTCCCGTCCTCGCCGACATTGGAGCCGGAAACGTAGGGAGCCACGATCTTCACCTTGCGGAACCCGCTGGCCGCCTTGACCGCGTATATTGCGCCAAGGCCCAGGGCCAGGAACAGCGGCACCACGGCAAAGGAGCCGGTGGCCGCATCCAGGGAGCCGAAGCTCACGGCAAAGGGCGGGGCATTGAACATGGGAGCCAGCATGGAATTATAGACCCACGGCGAGGCCAGGGACAGAACCACCGCGCCAAGGCACAGAGTCATGAGGGGCAGGCTGATGAGGCCGGCCTGCTTCTCGCGGGGAGCCTCCGCCTCGCGGGTGGCCATGAGCAAACCGCCCCAACGCGCCCAATACACCATGGTCAGGGCCGAGCCCATGGCCAGCATGATGATGACGTAGATGTTGGCGGCCGCGGCCTCCAGGGCCATCCACTTGCCCATGAGCACGCCAAAGGGCGGCAGGAGCATGGTCAGGATGCCAATGATGGTGATGGTCGCTGTACGGGGGAACTTGGCGTACAGACCGCGCATATCCTCGATGTCACGCGAGCCGATGGCCTGCTCGATGGCGCCGACGCACAGGAAGAGCAGCGACTTGGAGATGGCGTGGAAGAGGATGAGCAGCACGGCCGCGGTGATGGCCAGCGGAGTGTTGAGCCCCGCGCAGCAAATGATCAGTCCCAGATTCGAGACGGTGGAGTAGGCCAGGATCTTCTTGCCGTTGGATTGGCCGATGCACAGGGCGGCGCAGGCAAGGAAGGTGAAGGCACCGCACACGGCCACGCCGTCGGAGAGCAGCGTGCCCTCAAAGGCCGGGGCAAAGCGCAGCACGACATACACGCCCGCCTTGACCATGGTTGAGGAGTGCAGCAGGGCCGATACCGGGGTGGGCGCGACCATGGCGCCCAAAAGCCAGCTCTGGAACGGAACCTGGGCCGCCTTGGTGAACCCGGCCAGGCACAGGAAACCGACTCCGGTGACCATCAGCGCCCCCTGGGGACCGCCTGCCAGGATGGCCGAAATGTCGAGGGTGCCCACCTTGGAGTAGACGAGCATCATGCCGACCACGAAGGCCAGGCCCCCAAGGGAGTTCATCCACAGGGCCCGGACCGAGTTCTTGATGGCGATCTCGGTGCGGTCATGTCCGATGAGCATGAAGGAACACAGGGTGGTCACCTCGAAGAAGAAGTAGAGCCACAGGATGTTGTTGGCGAGCACCAGACCGTTCATGGCGCCCAGGAAAAGCAGCATGAAGAAGAAGAACTGCGGCTGGCGCGATTTCTTCAGGTGCAGATGCTCCTCGTGCTCCTTCATATAGGGAATGGCGAAGATGCAGATCAGGGAACCGATGATCGACACCACCAGGACCATGATCACGGAGATCTGGTCGCCAGCGAAGGCCGGAACCTCGGCGGACTTGACCATGAACAGTTCAAACCAGGCGAGAAGCACGGCCTGGGCCAGGGTGAAGCCCTGAATCAACAGACTCTTGTGCTTCACACCATACATGAAAATGACACCCAGGAGAGCGAAATCCAGGACCGCAATCAGGAAATCGCTGGGAATGCCGAGGACCGACCCCACGGTCAACGGCACAGAAGTCTCCTGCCCGAGCAGCGCCAGCGACGCGGCCGTTAGGACCGCGCCGGTGGCCAGCACGGTCAGCGTCCGCACGGCGCTTGACCGTACGAAGTAGCAGACCGCAGCTGCCACTGCGGGAAGGAGAATCAAAAGAAAGAGCAGATTCGACATGATGACCTCGTTTCAGAAGAGTGACACGAGTACACCGGTCGCCGGAAAACAGTTCACCTCCAACCGTTTTCGGCTACGAATGCACCAAACCCTTAGCCTAGTAACCAAGGGGTATTAGGTGAAGAGAAGTGATTGGTCAAGGCCCCTTCGACGAAAACCGCCTCCGAGAAGCCCTATCCAACCGACTTTTTTTCTTGCAAAAACCGATATTTACAATTTTGCTGACGCAGCCGAAGCCCAAGGGGGGACGGGCATCTGGAGCCATTGGCTCCAGGCTCTGGACGGGACTATCTCCCGCTCGGTGTGAACAGAAAAATCTGAATGCTCATCAAAAATATCCAAGGCCGGTGAGGGTGCGCATGGCTCGCTCCTTGGCCTGTTCGCGCCCTCCCCGCTCGCCCTGGCCCGTGCCCGGCGCAGCCGTGCAGGGACGACAGCCCAGCGAGCGGTATCCCCGATCGTAGAGCGGACAATGGGGCAGTCCGAACTGGGCGTGAAAGGCCCAGATGTCGATTTCTGACCAGTCGAGCAGCGGATTGACCATGACATGGGGCGGTGCCGATCGCAGCTCAAGGGGGATGCGCCCCGCCCTGTCAGGATGCTCGTCGCGGCGGATTCCGCTTACGAGATGCGTCGTGCCGGTCTCGCGCAGGGCTCGGGTCAACGGCTCGATCTTGAGAGCGCGGCAGCAAGCGATCACATCGCTGGCAAACGCAATGTCCGACGCCGCCTTCCCGGGCCGGGCCACGTGGAGATCCACCCCCCACTCCTGCGCCACCGTGTCGCGAAAAGCGATGATTTCCGGGAATTTGCAGCCGGTATCAACGGAGATGGCCCGGACAGGCCCCAAGCCATGATGGTTCAGAACGGCCCGCCAGAGAAACAGGGCCACGGTCGAGTCCTTGCCCCCTGTCCAGGCCACTCGGACCTGTGCGGGCTCCGCCATGTCGAAGAGACCGTTCAGCAGGTTCTCGGCGGCGCGTATGGCATGATCGAGTGCGGGCACGATGTCTCCTCTGGCTGGAGAAAAAGCTCCGGCCACACGGTTTTATAATGGCGGTCCGACATGGACTGCCCTACAGCTTTTCCATGAGCAAGGACAAAAAGCAAATCATCGACCAACTGATACTCGGCCAGGAGCTGTGCGTACTGGCCACCTCCGATGGTCTGGAGCCCCACACATCCCTCATGACCTATCTCCTGGACCATGCGTCCATGAAATTCTTTTTCCTGACGCGCAAGGCGTCGCGCAAAAGCCGCAACCTGCGCAAATGCGCCCACGTCAGCCTGCTCATCGATAACCGCACCACCCATCTGCCCAACTCGCCCGACTCGGCCCTGGCCCTGACCATCCACGGTGTCCATGTTCCCCTGCGCAAGGGGCAGACCATTGACGCCATCGTCAAGCGATTCATCATGAAATACCCATACATCCAGGACTTCGCCCTCCACCCCGACACCGAACTGATTCGCATCCAGGCCCGCAGCGCCACCCTCCTCCAGGGCTTTGAGGACAAATACGAGACCAAATTCGACAATTCCTAAAAAATCGCTTGACCTCACGCCGGGCTTGAGCATAAACAGGTCTTCCTTTGCGCGCCCGTAGCTCAGCTGGATAGAGTGCCGGACTACGAATCCGTAGGTCAGAGGTTCGAATCCTCTCGGGCGCGCCACGATCCCACCGGAACCCCGGACATGCTCCGGGGTTCCTTTTTTCTCCCCCTCCCCTGCCTCTTCGGGCGTACGCCGCCATCTGATGAACTAATATATCTATCCAATTCAAAGAGATACCAGCAACCACAGCCTTGCGCCGCCCCATCGGCACAAATGAATGCACTCACCTGTTGACATGGAACCCGGCTGCGGCTATTCCTACCTTCCTCTGAACGTGCCGAAGTGGTGGAATTGGTAGACACGCTAGGTTCAGGGTCTAGTGGGGGTTCCCCCGTGGAAGTTCGAGTCTTCTCTTCGGCACCAGAATGATCAAGGGTTGCGGCTAACAGGCCGCAACCCTTTTTCTTTTTTATCCGGCAACTTGCACGATCGTCTTCTTTCGGCGTGATTTGACCCCAAGGGGTCAAAGTGGTGGGTCAAAGCACCCGGAATCGTCTGTCGCCGGAGACGTCACATGCCGCGAATCGCTCGCTCCCCGAATCACCTTTACTTGAAAGGCACGACCTACTACTTTCGTCACGTTGTTCCGAGCGCCCTGCGCCACTCGCTGGGCCGCTCCGAGATCAGGATGTCCCTGCGCACGGGATACCTGGCCGAAGCAAGGCCGAAGGCCAGAATACTGGCCTCCTGCGTGAAACAAGTCCTGACCAGGATACAAGACGGTGAGCTACCCATGGATGATTTTGACCGCATCAAGCTGTTTCTGCGGGATTTCCTTGAGCGTTTCCTCAAGGAGAATGAACAGATATCCATCAACAACCTGACCCCGCCCAATCCGATTCTGCAATACGTGCCGGGAAAGACGGAAGAACTCATCGACCACCTGAAAGGGCTCCTGGTCTCCCGCGACTATGACACCATGCGGGAATACATGGTTCTCGCCTCCGAGGGAGGCGTTTTCGGGCCGCCCCAATCCTTTGACCTGACGGATGAGTTCGCCCACGAATTCACGAAAGCCCTCATCGCCTACTACCGGATTATCAGCCATCGCGCCGAAGGCGACTATGCCTTTGAAAACACCATTCTGCTGCCTGAACCAGCGGCTCCACAGCCTGCACAGGAAACCAAGTCCCAAATCGTGCTTACCGAGGCCCTGAAACGCTACAAGGCGGACAGGATCGCCGCCAAACGCTGGAGTGAGGGCAGTGCCGATGACATCCTGTCCACGCTCAACAGCCTGACCGACATCCTCGGCGACATTCCGGTGGACGAAGTGGACCGGCAATCTGTGCGCCATGTACGGGATACCCTGCTCCAGCTCCCCCGATTCCGAAACAGCAAACGCTTCAAAGAGCTAACCATTGAAGAAATGGTTGCCCTTGAACCGGACAAGACGATTGCCGTCAGCACCGTGAATAACAATCTGACCAACATTTCATCATTTTTGACATGGTGCGAGGATGAGCAGCTTATTCCCGCCAACCCAGCTCACCGTCTGAAGATAAAAGAAGAAAAGCCAGAAACGGAACACCGCTCCCCGTACACGACCAAGGACTTGAAAAACATCTTCAACTCGCCTCAATATGTTGAAGACACATTCCTGCATCCGTCCGACTTCTGGTGCCCCATTCTTTCCCTTTTCACGGGCGCACGGCGTGAAGAGGTGTGCCAACTCCACGTTGAAGATGTCCGTCAGGAAGAAGGGCTGTGGGTGCTGGATGTCAACAAGAAAAGGAATGTTCATGGGTTCGCCAACAAGAAGCTGAAAAACCCAAGCGCCAAACGCCTTCTCCCGCTTCATCCCTTCCTCGTTGAAACGTTGCGCTTCCCGGAATTTGTCCGACAACAGGCCGAAAAGGGGCATCTGCGGGTCTTCCCCGAACTCGTCAAGATCAAAGAAAACTACGGCCACAAGCTTGGCGAAAGGTTCAGTGAATTCAGAAAAACCATCGAACTTGAGGAAGCAGAAGGGGTCAAGGATTTTCACAGCTTACGGCACACGTTCTCCAACTTCTTCAAGCAGAAGAAGATGCAGGACGATCCGTTCGAACAGACCTTTGGCCACAAGCTCAAGAAGATGTCAGCAGAAAGATATGGGGGACGTTTCCCGGCCTCCATGTGCTTCGAGGAGGTCATAGCTCATCTCGACTACGGGGTGGACATGTCTCATCTGGCAAAGTCGAAATTCGTTCCCAGGTAGCGGACCTCATTTGGCGATAGTCCTTCCCTCCAGTCGGCCCCAAGCCGACTGGAGGGAAGGACGGTTCCATGGAGGAGACACAGCGCCCGAGCGGTGTGTCTCCTCCATGGAACCTCACGCCCAAAAGGAAGCCCCGCCGAAAATGGCGGGGCTTCTTCTAACGGGAACTGCCAAGGTAGGCATCGGACACATCCCGCCTTCCTGCGGAATGTCCTGCGGTCACTTCGATTTTGTCACGGGCTTCGGCGTTGAGCCGGGGCCATTCGTCCCCTGCCGTGTGCTGTGCGGCCTTCTGGAAGGCTTCCACGGATTCGTGCTGGTTGGGCGGCTGAAAACCCGTGTGCTCGACGTACATGCGATGAAACCGTTCATGGCGGTTGCTG
>NZ_WODC01000015.1 GCF_009729555.1 Pseudodesulfovibrio alkaliphilus | reverse complement strand
TTCAACCGCTTCAGGAAGCTCTTGGTACGATTTGAAAAGCTTCTTTCATCACACATGGCTCTAACTCACTTGGCTGCTGCGATCATCGCCTTGAGAAAAATAGGGATTATTTACGGATAAATTCTTAATCGAATTTAATGTTGCTGTATATTCCCGCTGTGTCTTGACCAGCAGGGACAAACGGACGAGGGAATACCGTGGCGGCCTATTGAGCTATGACAGAGCAAAAAGAGATATTCAAAGTTGGATTAGAGAGGCACCTGGAAGAGATTGCTACTTTACTACGATGTTTGATCTGTATGCATTGCCAAACGATTTTCCAAGTTATGCAGAAGCAATGCGCTTGACTGACCCATATGAGCGGACTAGGATTATTGAAACGGCCATAAGTGAAGACGTCAACGATCATCGCTTTATCCCATACGTTCAGCTACATGAATTTGAAGCTCTAATTTTTGCAGATCCTCAACAGCTAGATTGGGAGTATCTGGAGCATGCTGAACCAATCGAGAGATTGAAAGCCATTGTTGCAGAGACAATTAACCCAGAACTCATCAATGATGGCCCCACAACTGCCCCCTCTAAACGGATTCTCGCCGAAATTCCAGAATACGACAAGGTCACAGCTGGTGTGCACGTTGCTGCCAAAATAGGCCTTGACACGATCCGTCAAAAGTGCAGCCACTTCAATGAATGGGTAACGGAGCTAGAAAAACTATAGCGGCGTAACCATTTAGCATGGGAGCACAGTCAAGTTGTTATCAAACACCGCTCCGGTTGCTGGCAAACATCCAGCTGGCACGGCTTTTCGCATGCTGCGCATAGCGTATTTCTTCACTTAAGGGCGAGGGTGGTGCATCCGGTCATACCCATTGCCATTTTCGAGTCGCCGAGTTAACAACTTTTTCAGTAGACAGATGCGCAATGGCACGGAGATCATTGGGCTGCCGGATCATTCAGTAAACAACTTTATTGTTCTCCCACAATCATGTGGGAGAACAATAAAGTTGTTTACTGAGTAATAAAGTTGTTAAGTAAAATCGCTTCCAGGATCAGCCTGGAAGCGATTTTTTATTGCAAATGCGATTTTACTTTATCTGGGCACATACCCATAGCGGCATCCAATGCTTCCGCTGAGGTGGGGCGCTCAATTCCAAACCAATTCCCTGCCGGTGTTGTGTCAATTTTTAAGATTTCAAAAGTACCGCTGCCAACTCTGACTACAATAGTGTCCTGAAGACAATTCGCATAGACCTCCTTCAGGTCGCTCTTTGCCGCATCCACCAAAACCAGAATGCTATAAAATGACCTGATTTCGTCATTTTTTAAATGATCCCTGCCCATGCCCACATGTATTGCTTGTACATTCTCACAAGATATATCGACCTCGCATGCCAAGAGAGACCCTGCACTCGCCAGCAGACAAGAGAAGTGGGTCCGGTTTTTGAACCACTTGGCGCGGCACAAGTCCTGAGTGATATCGCGCTCCTCGGGCTCCCACGCTGAAGCGGAACGCATCGCGAAGCAAATGAACGGCCCGGTCGCAGGACTCGGCAACGAGGACCGGAGGGCATGCAGAGACTGTTGCCGATTTCCCTCGTTGACCGTGAGGACCAATTGGAGTAACCACCATATCCTCACGAGGAAACCACATGGTGCCGCAGAAAAATCCGAAAAACAAAAAAACCAGCAGCAACATCCCCATCAAGGATCTCAGGAGTTTTGTAGACGATTTTCCTGCGCTGCTCTGGCGGATCGAGATCGCCCGCTCCCGAATCGAATTTCTCAACGACCACCCCCTCCCCCCCCTTGGGGACAGTGCGCGGCTGCTTCTCAAAAACAAGGCGTTTCGCAAGCAGATGCTCTTGCCCGAAGACGCCCACCTGCTTGATGCGTTTCTGGATGCCGTCAGCCAGGGAAAAACCATGGCAACGGTATTCCGGGTGCATACCCCGCAGATTCCATCATGTGGCTCAAGCTGACGGGTGCCGTGAACTCTTCTGATCCACGCTATTACTACGGATACCTTCTCGACGTGGGCGACACGGTGGACGTCATTCGCTACATCGAAAAAAACGAAGCCGCCTCCCGGCTGCGTATCGACAATGTGCCCACTCCGGTACTGCTTGTAAACCACCAGTCCCTGCGGCTAAGGCAAGTGAACGCCGCAGCCCGAAGCCAGTTCGGACTGGCTCGGACCACCAAAGGCAGACTGCCTCTGCTTACCGAAGTATTCCCCAAAGCGAATGACGCCACATTCGAGGCCATTCTCAACGCGCTGCCAGGACAGCCCTGGGCGGGGAGGTTGGACTTCAACACGATTCAGGGGGAGCCATTCAAGGCCAACACATATCTCAAATGGATATTATGGAAACAGACTGCCATCATCCGCATCTCGATTTCGCAAAACGTGGACGAAACCAATCGAGAGCATGTCCAGAACGCGGAAACGAACTTCAGGGATGCGCCGAATCTTGCCGCCATCCTCGGGCAGGCATTGGAGCATCCAGACATCCACAAGTGCTGCAACGCGATCATGATCTCCCACGTCCATCCCCGAGCCAACAAGGTTTTCGTTACCGGAGCGGGCGCTCCGCTAGCGGACATGCCCCCCTGCGAGGAGTTTTCCTATCGGGGAACCATCGCCGAAGACATTGATCGGTTCAATCTCGATCATCTCGTGGTCGATGAAACCATGGACAGCATCAAGCCGATCGACTGGGCGCTCTTCATCCCCCGCGGCATCAGGTCGTATTTCGCCAAGCCGTTCTATCAGGGAAAAACCCTGCGCACGGTCCTTATCCTTTGCTCGACAGAACCCAACCGCTTCGTCGGCCTGCAGGCCGATTCCTTTGACTCCGTGCTCCGTCCTCTCAACAAAGCCGCCAGGACTCTTCGCTCTGAATGCGGCAAACGCAACGGCTCCTGATTACCCTCCGACCCGGATCGCCCCTCTCTTCCGTCGTTCCTCCTGACTTCGCCTTCAGTTTCAAAGGGTTTGCAAGACCGAAGGTGCTGTGATGCACCCAATGCGGGGCACCCTGTTCCAATCACAAGTCTTTGCAATTGGATGAACCAATTGCAATATTGGGTCAAAAATGACAAAAACTGGATCAATAATCGCCAAAAAAATTTTTTTGGTTGGCTCGCCGCTCATCAAAAAGATAATTGGTTAAACCAATGAGGCTGCTTCAGCCCAGCCCAGAGGAAAGCATGAGTAAAAAAGACAAGGCCCTCGAAAGGCTCGGTCAAATCATTCAGGACCTGGGACTCAAGGCAGGAGACCGTCTGCCGCCTGAGCGCAGACTGGTAGCCATGCTCGACGTAAGCCGCAACACCCTGCGCTCCATCCTCCATTCACTGGAGGCGAGGGGCTTGGTCAGCATCCGCCCCGGCAGCGGCTGCTACATGCGAATCGGCATTTCCAGCGCCCAGGACAATCCGCTGGACCTGAACCTGAGCCCGGAAAAGGTCATGGCCGACCAACTGGAGGCTGCATACCTGCTTCTTCCTATGGTTGCAGAGCACGCAGCAGACCGCATTGGCGAGCGCAAACTCGAGGAGCTGAAGCAATGCAGCGTGGATATTTCGCGGTCCATATTCAAGGAGGCCCCGAAACTTGTCTGGAATGAATGCCTGACGTTTTTCCGCCTCATCGCCATCGGCACCGGCAACGATTTCCTGGTCAGGGCAGTGGAACAGGTCTGTTCCGTGGACATGTCGACATTCGACATGTTCTTCACCCTCAGACGGGAAGAGCGCGAAGCCATCTTCGCGGACCACATCAAGCTGCTCCACGCCCTGCGTGCGCGTGACAGCGAATGGGCCAGGGCCATAACCGCCAATTATTTTCTTCGGATGTGCAGCATTCTGGAAGAGAGGGAAAACATCCCCATGACGGACCTGGTCTTTCGCTCGCTCAGGGAGCAGGAGGACCAACACGAGAGGAACGAAGCATGGTCAACATGACGCGACGAAATATTTTCCGAGGGGCGTTCAAGGCGACGCAGCGCGTTGCCGACGCGGCTTTGACCGACGGCTCGGCCAGACCCGAGAGGATACCTCCCTCTCCTGCCGAGCTGGAGGCCATCGCCGGGGACTTCCCCCCGGAATTGCTTTCTTTGGAAGCACAACGACTGGGGCTGGACCCGGAGTCCCCGGACCGCGAAGCCTTACTGGTCGCCATTTATGAGGCCATGTCAGGACGCGGGCCGGGAGCATCCGGGCCGTAACAACCGAACAGCCGGAAAGGCGGGGTGGGGCCCGCAGTCCGGCAACCCCCTCAAGAGGAGGCTACACATGGAACGGTTTGGCGAAGGTTACTTGGAAGAGCGAAAACTCGTCAAGCGCTGGTCGGGGCCTATTCCCGCACTGGTCAGCCTGGTGATAACGCTCGCCGTGTTCTATCTGACGTGGTGGATCTTCCAGGACCCACGCGGCATCATGCGTATGTACACCCCGTATGTGGGCTACATGTACTGCCGCTGGTGGCTCATCATGATGATCTGGATGGTCTACATCTTCAACTTCTGGCCATTCAGGCGCAAATGGCTTGAAACAACCCACCCCCTGATCAAGGGGACGATTATGACCCTGATCTCGGTGGTCATCATGCTGGCCCTCATCAAGGGCTTCTTCGAAGGGCTGCTCGGCAACTACGGCCTGGCCTACTTCAACCCCGAGCAATTGGAAAAGCTGCCCGGTGTAACAAGCTTTTTCGCCATCGAATACTCGGCCCTGGCCATCTTGATGTTCGCGGCCATCGCGAGCTGGCTTTCCCCGGCCTGGGTCGTGGCGCTGGAGGAAGCCCCCTGGCAAAAGCTGACCCAACCGGCAAAGGGCCTCACCATTCTCATCACGACCTTCTTCCTGTCCACCGTGATCTACTTTGTGACCATGCACCCGCACATGGGCATTCTCTATCACCCATGGCAGTATTTCACATCGATCGCGCCGCCGTACTGGGAAGAGTTTGCCGACACGGTGTCCGGCAACTTCCATGTCTCATGGATCATGTGCTGCACCGTTGTGGTCTGGCTTGTGGAAACCATCTGGGAGCGCTATCCCTTCAACCTGATCAAGAACGACTGGGCGCGACGTTTCGCCTGCTTTTTCGGCATCGTCGCCATCGCCCTGGCCATGCACTTCTTCCTCTACTTCGCCCAGGAATTGACCTGGGGAGAAGCCATCAGGGGAACCCGCCGCGGGTTCGCGCCGGACTGGCGCTGGCTGCATGTGGGTGAAATGGCCATCTTCTTCCTGGTCCCGGCCCTGTTCCTGGCCTTCTATTGCAACAACTGGCCGAAAAAATACTCCATGCCCGTGAACGTGCTGGTTCGCACCGCCGTGACCCTGGCTGCATCCATCGCGCTCTACATCTTCTACTACAAGACCTCGCATCTGTTCCTGGGCACGCAAAAGGGCTTCTCGCACCCGCAGCAGTTCCCCATGATTCCGATGATCTGGCTTATCAACATCTGGCTGGTTCACCACTGGTTCATGGACAACTGGCCGGCATGGAAGATGGTCCAGAAGACCGCGGACGAGATCGAGGCAGACCATGCCGCCAAAAACGCGGCTATCGCCGACATCCGCATCACTCCGAAATTCGGGGCAGGCCTGGCTGCCGGCGTGGTCATGGGCGTTGCCTTCTACTTCATCACCGTCTGGGCGCTGCCATCGATTTATGCGGCCATCGACATCAACCCCGGCGTCTAGCCCGGAACAGGAGAATCGCATGTCTGACAACATGAAACGACGCGACTTCCTGAAGGGAGCCGCAACTGGCGTGGGGGTCGGCCTTTTGGGCGCGATGGGACTGTATTCATACTCCTCCCAGCGCACTCGCCATTTCCCCAAGGCCGAAAGAAAGATGACCGACATCGGCGTATGCAAAAGCGTGAAGGTGACCAATATCTCGGAAACCAGCTGGTTCGACAACGCAACCCTCATGGGCGACATCAAGGGCGCTGGCGGCCTGCTCGTCAACCAGTACGACTACAACTGGCCCCCGTTTGGAAACGGCAAGGGCCTTGGAAAGGGCTCCTACAAGGAAGGCATTGCCCAGATCAAGCACCTCCTGCCCAACAGGCTGGATGAAGCCTGGGAGATCATCTCGAAAAACTCCGTCCACCCCGAGAACGCAGGCGGATTCGCGGCTCTGCTGGATGTGGAGGAAATGAACGGCAACAAGAGGAAATTCCTTCTGGATGTCGGCTGGTCGTACCAATGGTGCGACGAGTGCTTCAAACGGGAAGGCATCGACAAGATGCTTCAGAACAAGGAAATCGAAGCCCTGTTCTTCTCTCATGAGCATTTCGACCACTTCTGGGGCCTTCCGGTGGCGCTGAAATACGACCCGGAAATCACCATCTACATCCCCGAAGGCTTCTACCCGGAAGGCCTGCAGTACATCAAGGATTGCGGCCACAAGGGCAAGCTCATCACGGTGAAAACCGGCCTGGAAAAGCTCATTCCCGGCATGGCGTGCTACGTCTTCGCCATCCCCATCATCTGCCGCGTGTACGGCGAGCTTTCGCTGTACTTCAACGTGGCGGACAAGGGGCTTGTCTCCGTAACCGGCTGCTGCCATCAGGGCATCATCCAATTCGCAGAAACCGCCTACACCGAAATCAAGTACGAAAACGACAAGCGTCACGGCATCTACGGCGGCCTGCACATCTCGCCCTTTGAAGACTGGGATCCCAAATACGACGACCTGGTCATCTCCCTGGGCAACTACGGATTCGAACACATCGGCTGCAACCACTGCACCGGCATACTCTGCGCCAAAAAGTTCATCGAAGCGGGGTATCCGGTGGTGGAAGGATCTGCACGATTCCGGTCCAAGGAGAAAGCCTACCTCGGCAACGGGGACACCATTACCTTCGGGTAAGCCCCACACCCAACCAGCGGCCGCCCTTCCACGGAAGGGCGGTCGCCCCATATCTCCCGGAGCAATCATGCCCCTTGCCATGCACACGCTGCTTCCCCCGGCCTTGCAGGATAATCCCGTTCAGGTAGCGGTCGAATTGCCGCGAGCCCTGATGACCAGAACGAATTTCATCCCCGGAGTGCGCCACCGGCTCGGATGGCGCGGAATGCGAAATTGCGCCAAAGGAAAAAGCGCCCTGACGGTCCGTGTCACAGGAATGCCCGGAGTGTACGGGCTGCACCTTCTCAATGCCATGGGTTCTTCCCACGACGGCCAGGCGGTATTCGGCATCTCCTACTTCCCCGCCGCCGACGAAGAGTTGGTGGAATCCTTCAGCATCCAGGCGGGACTTGCCTCCCAGTCACAGGACTACCTCGAACGGATTCGCGAATTCACCCAGTACGACGATCTCTATGCCCTGTTTGGCATTGCCGTTCTCGAAGCGCACTTCCATGCCTCCCTGCCCGGCATCGCCCTGGCTCTCACAGCCCCCGAACGCGACATAGTCATCGCCCTTGACGGCGTCCCCCTTAAGACTCCCGGGGGACAGATTCAGGCGGTCAGCCCTGGCGGAGAGGATCAGAATCTTCCCGCCCTGAAGACAGCCCTGCCGCTGTTCAATGCACTGGCCGCTTCGGCATCCTACTGCCTTGAGGACTCCGCGCAATCCATGACCCGCCACTCGCGCCAGGGAATGCGCCGGGTCTACGGCGAAAACATCGGACTGAAGTCCCAAACCGCTCCCGAGGTCAAAGACATCCGCTTCGGTCTCGGCTGGGGCATGCCGGTCCCGGACAACAGGGAGGTCAACCGTCTTGAGCTGGCATGGGACGCTCCCGCTCCCGTGCCGGAGGAATTCCGCGACGCCTTGTGGCTGACGGCCAACATACCCGGAGCCTCCAACAGCCTTGACAAACGGACCATGGGCATTGAGGAAAAACCTCGCCTCATCGTCCTTACCGGCTTTCTCGGGGCAGGGAAAACGACCTTTCTCGCCCGTTTCATCGAGGACCTGGCCTCCAGGAACGGATTCGTTGCGGTCATCCAGAACGAAATTGGCCAAAAAGGACTGGACGCCAAGCTGCTTGGGCAAAGCTACGCGGTCACCGAGGTGGACGAGGGGTGCGTCTGCTGCACCCTCGCAGGCAACCTGCGCTCGGCCCTCTCCGGGATTCTCGGCGAATTCCAGCCCGATTTCGTGGTGCTGGAAACCACAGGCCTCGCCAACCCGGCCAACCTTCTCGACGAGTTGTCAGACATCCGCGACCTGCTCGAATTCGCCTCCATCACCACGGTGCTCGATGCGGCATGTGCGCCTCGCGCCCTCGCCAACCACGAGGTGGCCCGGAACCAGGTGCAACTGGCCGACATCCTGATCCTCAACAAGACAGACCTTGCGGAGGAAAAGGCCCTTCGCGCCCTTGAAGCCCGCATCCGCGAGCTCAATCCCACGGCCGATCTCCACAGAGCCGTCAAGGGAGACATTCCAGCCACAGCCCTGTACGGAGTGAATTTCAGGAAAAGACTCCCGCGCCCGGCCCCGCTCCTGGCACCCATGGGACACCACGCCACCCACGGCGACGACGGCATTCAGAACGCCCTTATCGAACTTGATGGCCCCGTTGATCGCGAGCTGTTCATGGACGGAATTGCCGCCCTGCCACGCGAAGTGCTTCGGGCAAAGGGCGTCGTCCGCTTCCTTGACTCGAACGGCCCGGAAGTCTTCCAGTATGTCCCTGGATTCCACTCGACGATTCCGGCAGAAGACTGCCGGGATGGCTGTTTTCTGGTCATCATCGGCCAGAACGCACCTGCCATCGCGGAAGCTCTCCGATCAAAGATCGCAGCCTGATCCCCCGACGAATTCATAAGACAGGGAGGCAGCCTTGACTGCCGCCCTGTTTTTTCCAGCATCCAAAGGCATCCGCGATCCGGGGCCGGAAACGGTTGGTTACGCCAAAGGCTGTCGGCCGGGCAACAACGCCTGGGAGCATGAGCCGCCCCTGACGGAACAACCGTTCCTCGCAAGGGCAAGCAACGCGTTTCCGGCTTGTTGCAGCTCTCCGTTGTTGTCTATGATCCTCAGTTCCGGGTGGCTGACCACGTACGCCTCGGCTTGTTCCAGGCGGCATTCGATCTCTGCGGTGCTCTCGCGGCCTCGGGCAAGGAGGCGCTGCCGCAGGATGTCGGTTTCCACGGCGATCAACGTCGGGATCATGTCCGGGTATCGCCTGGCCGCTTCAGGCAGGTAGGCTCGGGAGCCGTTGACCACCACGTTGAATCCGGCCTCCATCCAGGCGTCTACCTCGCAGCCGATGCCGTACCTGTGGCCATGGCTGTTCCAGTGCAAGGCAAATACGCCGCACCGTGCCCTGGCCTCGAACTCGTCGGGCTCCAGATGGATGTGGTTTTCGCCTCCGGCTTCGGCACTCCTGGTGATGTAGCGATGGGCGAAGGCGGCCTCGCTCCCCGGACACCGCCTTCTGGCGTAGGCCATGACGCTGTCCTTGCCGCAGCCCGAGGGGCCGATCACATATATCAGCCTTCCACTGTTCATGGTCGCCTCCTGTCATCCCCCAAAGGGAGGGTATGCGTAAGGGAAAAAGGAGCCTCGCGGGACTCCTGGCAAAAAAGGCAGATGCTGCGTACGCAATGCGTCTTCCTGCGAAGCGGCTCGGCGAACTCCGCAATCCGCCGCTGTTGCGCCCTGCGACAGGCTCGGTCCCTGACAGGCCCGGTCAGGGTGAAGTGGAACAGATACTCCTGAAGCACATACGGATACCCCCACCCCGCCAGGAGCCGCTCCTGGGTCGGCGTCAGCCCCCTGGCCCGCCGCTTTTCCATCTCGGCCAGGGATGGCGGCTCCCTGAGCGGCTGAAGCGCACGCAGGCATGTCTCGGCCAAGGCCGCCGCCTCGTCCTGCCTGCCCGGCACCAGGGCAAGAAAATTGCCCACCTCCTTCACAACCAGCCGCGACAGGTCAAAGGGGGCAAACCCTCGGGCCACGATGCGGACACGGTCAAGGATGTCGCGCAGAGCGCATCCTTTTTTGAGGGCAAAAGGGGAAACCAGCGTGGCGTGGAAGCCATAGTGGCGCGGTGCCGCCGTCAGCTCGAGCAATTCTCGCCCGGCAATGCCGGGCAGACTCGGCTGGCGCAACTTCAGCCCGGTCCGTGCACACCGACCCAGCCAACCACTGCCGAAAAGGTCAAGCTCGCTCCCCTGTTCCGGTGCGACATAGACTGCGTATCGTTCCTGCATCCTGGCTTCACCATGTCTTGCCTCCCCGACTTCGGCCGCACTTCGCAGCCCTCTTGCCCAAGGACGACACACTCCTTGGGCAAGGGATACCGCCGGACATGATCGAAAAAATCGCAAAATACCGTCATTTGCGCGGCGACTATGACAGGACTGTTACAACATAATGAATTTACGGAACAAAGCGCACAGGTCACGCACTTGTCTAGTGCCGGGGCAAAAGGAATGTCCTACCAACGGGCAACCAGGACGCTCACGATAGGGCGCCGCGAACAGGAGTATGTCCCATGGTCTTACTCGAAGGAATCAACAACGATCTGCACCCAGTCGCTGGCGAACAGGCTGACCCCGAACTCCACCGGCACACCTCGCCCGTCCACGTTGAGGCTCTCGGTGATGAGTACGGGCCGCGTTCGGGGTTGGCCAAGCTCGCGGGCCTCCAGGGCCGTGGGCATTCTGGCGATGATGCGGGTGCTTTTCCTGAAATAGTCCCTGACCTTGAAGTGCTCCAGCGTCTGTGTGACCGAGCCGAGCTGACGATACACCCTGGCCATGCCCGGAAACAGGGTGCGGGGGAAATAGGAGTGGCAGTAGTTGATCCTGCGCCCGTCCGCCTCGCCTGCGCTGGTGATGCGGGTGACTATGTCGCCGGGGCTGATGCCCAGGGCGGCGGCCACCGGGCCTTCGGCCTCGATGTCCGAGGCATCGATCAGCGCATTGCCCGGGGCGCGGTGCTGGCGGGAGAGATTTTCGCTGAACCGGGTGCGCCTGCCCACGGGATAATGGATGACCCGCTCACGGACAAAGGCCCCACGGCCCTGTTCCACACGCACCAGCCCGGCCAGCTCCAGGGCGGCCATGGCGCGGCGGATGGTGTGCCGGTTCACCCCGTATCGCATGGCAAGGGTGTTTTCCGAGGGCAGCCTGTCGCCCGGACAAAACGCCTGATCCGTGATCTCGCGCTCAAGGTTCGAATATATCTGCCGCCACAAGGCGACGCCGCTGTTGCGGGCAAGCATGGGCCCCCCTTTCCGGCCATATGCCGGATCACAGCGACAACACACCTTTTGTCGGATGTCTAGACAAGCGGAAAGGATGTCACAGAAATGAAACCAGACACTATGGCAAGCAGCTCCATGCAGCCGGGCATCACCTCCAGGAAACGGTGGATGAGCGTCTTGGCGTACGCCGGGTCAGCCCGGCTTGCAGAGGCCCTGGCCAGGCTTGCCCCCCCTCCATCCTTCGAGCATGTCCGCCCTCCCGAGGTGGGCATGGTCATGGTCCGCGGCCGGGCTGACGGCAACGGCGGACGGTTCAACCTGGGCGAGATGACCATGACCCGCTGCACAGTGGCGCTGCCCGATGGATTCATTGGTCACGGCTATGTGACGGGCCGGGACAAGGCCCACGCCGAGCTGGCCGCCGTCTTTGACGCCCTGCTGCAAGACCCGGGGCGCAACCCCGGCCTCATGGACAGCGTCATCATCCCCCTGGAGCGGGAACAGCTGGCAGCGCGACGGGCTCAAAACGAAAAAACCGCGGCGACACGGGTGAACTTCTTCACCATGGTTCGCGGCGAGGACTGAGGTATAATGATGCAGGGATGCCAAGAACGCGTCGCCCGGGCCATCGCCCCGGGATTGAAAAACCCGGCCAGCGACAACCAGAGGATTTTCAGGGCCATACTGCTGACCATGTCGCGACCCGGAACGGTCAC
Organism: Pseudodesulfovibrio alkaliphilus; assembly: GCF_009729555.1. NCBI lineage: Bacteria > Pseudomonadati > Thermodesulfobacteriota > Desulfovibrionia > Desulfovibrionales > Desulfovibrionaceae > Pseudodesulfovibrio > Pseudodesulfovibrio alkaliphilus. The sequence continues at coordinate 12,028 of NZ_WODC01000015.1, read as the reverse complement.
GGTCCTCGGCAGTTGGCCCAAGCCTCCGGCCTCGCTACATCCGGCGGCCACAGCGGTCTGCCTGGCCCTGGCCGACATGGACACCCCCCTGTGGCTCGACCCGGCAGCCCCGGGCGATGCCAGGACCTACCTGCGCTTTCACTGCGGCTCACCGCTGGCGGCCAGGGAGGAGGACGCGGTGTTCGCGGTCGTCATCAACGGCAACGAACTGCCGGACCTGACCCGGTTCCACCCCGGAACACCCGAATACCCGGACCGTTCGGCCACCCTGATCATTCAGGTTCGAGCCCTTGAGGTGGGCCGCGGTGTGCGGCTCACCGGCCCCGGCATCCTCGACGAGGTGCGCCTGGATGTGGACGGCTTGCACTCGGATTTCTGGCAGATCATGCAACAAAACAGCCGCCGCTTTCCCCTCGGGTTCGACACCATCCTGACCACCGAGACAGAAATCGTGTCGCTGCCGCGGACCGTGCAGGCGGGGGTCTGACATGTATGTGGCAGTCAAGGGTGGCGAAAAGGCCATCGACAACGCCCACCGGCTCATGGCCGAAACCCGGCGGGGCGATACCGGGGTGCCGGAACTCACGGTCAGACAGATCATGGAACAGATGCGTCTGGCCGTGGACCGGGTCATGAGCGAGGGATCGCTCTACGATCCCGAGCTGGCCGCGCTGGCCATCAAACAGGCATGCGGAGACCTTGTGGAGGCCATCTTCCTGTTGCGGGCCTACCGGACGACCCTGCCCCGGCTGGCCGTATCCTCCCCTGTGGACACCTCTGCCATGCGCGTGCGCAGGCGCATCTCGGCCACCTTCAAGGACATCCCCGGCGGCCAACTGCTCGGGCCGACATTCGACTACACCCACCGCCTCCTGGATTTTTCCCTGGCCAGAGAGTCCTTCCCCGAACCGGCCCCGGCCTGCGAGCACGAGGAGCGGCCCACGCCCAGGGTCATGGACATCCTCGCCGCCCAGGGGCTCGTGAAATCGCGTGACATAGACGATACCCGCCCCGTGGCGGACATCACCCGCGATCCTGTCGCCTATCCCGCCGGCCGCGATATCCGTCTCCAGAACCTGGCACGCGGCGACGAGGGATTCCTGCTCGCCCTTGGCTATTCCAGTCAGCGCGGCTTTGGCGACAATCACCCCTTTGCTGGCGAGATACGCATGGGCGAGGTGGCCGTGTGCATCGCGCCCGAGGAACTCGGCTTCGAAATCGAGATCGGTGCCGTCACCGTGTCCGAATGCGAGATGGTCACCAGCTTCACGGGCTCCAAGACCGAACCGCCCACCTTTACCCGTGGCTACGGCCTCTGTTTCGGCTACTGCGAGCGCAAGGCCATGGCCATGTCGCTGGTGGACCGATCGCTTCAGGCCAGGGAACTGGGCGAGGACATAGTGGCCGCGTCCCAGGACGAGGAGTTCGTGCTTTCCCACAGCGACAATGTGGAGGCCCAGGGATTCGTACAGCACCTCAAACTGCCCCACTACGTGGACTTCCAGGCCGATCTGGTCATGGTACGCACCATGCGCGAGGAGATTCTCGGCGCTGGGGCGCAAGGCCCCGGATGCCCGACCGCAAGGGCCAAGGATAACGCCGGGGAGGCCGCATGACCCTCGCCTGCGACAAAGCCCCTCGGGCCTACGAGACCGGGGCGGACAGGGACACCGGCTACAACTTCGCCTATCTCGACGAGCAGACCAAGCGGATGATCCGCCGGGCCATCCTCAAGGCCGTGGCCATCCCCGGCTACCAGGTGCCTTTTGCCGGACGCGAAATGCCCATGCCCTACGGCTGGGGCACGGGCGGCATCCAGCTTTCGGCCAGCATCCTCGGACCGGACGATGTCTTCAAGGTCATCGACCAGGGCGCGGACGACACCACCAACGCGGTCTCCATCCGCCGGTTCTTCGCCCGGATGGCCGGGGTGGAGACAACCGAAAGGACCGGCGAGGCCACGGTCATTCAGACCCGGCACCGCATCCCGGAAACGCCGCTTTGCGAAGGCCAGATCATGGTCTATCAGGTGCCCATCCCCGAACCCCTGCGCTGGGTGGAACCCCGCGAATCCGAGACGCGCAAGATGCACGCCCTGGAGGAGTACGGCGTCATGCACGTCCAGCTCTACGAGGACATCGCCCGGCACGGCCGCATCGCCACCAACTTCATGTATCCGGTGAAGGTGAACGGCCGCTACATCATGAGCCCCTCGCCCATACCCAGGTTCGACAACCCCAAGCTCCACATGAGTCCGGCCTTGCACCTCTTCGGCGCGGGGCGCGAGAAGCGCATCTATGCGGTGCCGCCCTACACAGGCGTCAAGAGCCTCGACTTCGAGGACCACCCCTTTTCCGTGGAGCGATGGGATGTCTGCTGCGGACTCTGCGGGTCCGGGGACAGCTACCTTGACGAGGTGGTGCTCAACGACGCCGGAGAGCGGATGTTCGTCTGCTCGGACACCGACTACTGCTCGGGCCGCCGGGAGCAAGGGCTGCTCGGCCCCATGGCCGCCCGCGACGATGTGGCGGAACTCACGGGCCAACGCCCGCAACCCAGGCAGGAACCCGCATGATACAATCCCAAGGACCGTTGATCAGTACGCACGGGCTGACAAAATACTACGGAGGCATGGTCGGCTGCAAAGACGTGAGCTTCGAGCTGTGGCCGGGCGAAGTCATGGGCATCGTGGGTGAATCCGGTTCGGGAAAATCCACGCTCCTCGGCTGCCTGTCCGGGCGCTCGACGCCGACCAGCGGATCGGTCCGCTACCGCTCCCGTGATCTCGGCACCATCGACGTGCACTCCTCCATGGAATCGGTCAGGCGCAGACTGATGCGCAGCGAGTGGGGGGTGGTCCACCAGAACCCCCGCGACGGCCTGCGCCTCGGGGTCACGGCCGGGGCCAACATAGGCGAACGGCTCATGGGCATCGGCAACCGCCATTACGGGAATATCCGGGCCAAGGCTCTGGAATGGCTCGCCCAGGTGGAGATCGCACCGGACCGGATCGACCATTTTCCCAAGACCTTTTCGGGCGGCATGCAGCAGCGGCTCCAGATCGCCTGTAATCTGGCCACTTCCCCAAGCCTCATCTTCATGGACGAACCAACCGGCGGGCTCGATGTCTCGGTCCAGGCCCGGCTGCTCGACCTGCTCCGGGGCCTGGTGGCCCGGCTCGGGCTTTCCGCCGTGGTCGTCACCCATGACCTTGCCGTGGCCCGACTGCTGGCCCACAGGCTGATGGTCATGAAAAACGGCCAGGTGGTGGAATCGGGCCTCACCGACCAGGTGCTGGACGACCCGCAGCACCCGTACACGCAACTGCTCGTCTCATCAATTCTGCAAGCATAGGAACGGTCATGACCATTTGCATCTCCGTGAGAAATCTCCGCAAGACCTTCACCCTGCACACACAGGGCGGCACGGTCATCCCGGTCTTCGCAGGACTCGATCTCGACGTGCGGGCCGGGGAATGCGTGGCCCTGAGCGGCTCCTCAGGGGCCGGAAAATCGTCGCTCATCTGTTCCCTGTACGGCAACTACACGGCCCAGGGAGGGAATATCCTGATCCGCCACCAGGGGCGCATTGTGGACATGGCCTCGGCCCAACCACGGGAGATCATGGATGTCCGCAGGCAGACAATGGGCTATGTAAGCCAGTTTCTGCGGGTGGTGCCCAGGGTTGCGGCCCGCGATGTGGTGGCCGAGCCCCTGGCTACGCTGACCGGCGACCCGGAGGCGGCCAGGGACAAGGCCGAGTGGCTGCTTGCCCGGCTGAACATCCCGCGCACCCTGTGGTCCCTGCCGCCCGCCACCTTTTCCGGCGGCGAACGGCAGCGGGTCAACATCGCACGCGGATTCTGCGTGGATTACCCGGTCCTGCTCCTGGACGAGCCCACGGCATCCCTTGATGCCCGGAACCGCCAGGTGGTGGTCCAGCTCATCCGCGAGGCCAAGACCAGGGGCGCGGCGGTGGTCGGCATCTTCCACGACGAGGAGGTGCGCGATCTGGTTTCGGACACGGTGTTTGCAATGCACGGTTTCAAGGAGGCTGCCTGATCATGGATATTGTCATCAAAAACGCCCGTATCGTCACCCGGGACGGCATCGTCGCGGGCGCGGTCAGGGTTGTCGACGGAATCATCGCTTCCGTGGACCCGGGACCGAGCATGGTTGCCGAGGCCATGGATTTCGACGGGGACTATCTTTTGCCCGGCTTTGTGGAGCTGCACACCGACAACCTCGAACAGGAGCTGGAACCCAGACCCGGCGTATTCTGGCCCGACACCCTCTCCTCCGTGCTGGCCCACGACGCCAAAATGGTCGGCGCGGGCATCACCACGGTGCTCGATGCCGTGTCGCTGGGCGAATACCACGACGGCCCCAAGCGCACCGCCATCCTCGACATGAGCCTGCGAGCCCTGCGCAAGGCCCGGTCCGCCGGAGTGCTCAAGGCGGACCACAAGCTCCACCTGCGCTGCGAATACTCGGACCCCAAGGTCCTCGACATGTTCATGCCGCATCTGGACGACGACGTGCTCATGCTCGTCTCCCTCATGGATCACACTCCGGGGCAGCGGCAGTTCACCGACACGGACAAGTACCGCCAATACTACAAAAAGGGGTGGAGCGACGAGGAGTTCGCCGAGATTTCCGACCGGCTCGTCGCCACCCAGTGGGCCTGCGCCGCAGAGAACCGGCGGGCCATTGTCGAACTGTGCCGCCAGCGCGGGATTCCCCTGGCCAGCCACGACGACACCACGGCCGGACACATCGAAGAGGCGGTGCGCGAAAATATCGCCATCTCCGAGTTTCCGACCACCCGGCTGGCTGCCGAACTGGCCCGCAAGGCAGGAATCAGCATCGTCATGGGCGGACCCAACGTGGTCCGGGGCGGCTCGCACTCGGGCAACGTGGCCGCTCACGATCTGGCGGCCGAGGGACTGCTCGACATCCTCTCGTCGGACTATGTGCCCGGCAGTCTCGTGTGCGCGGCCTTTGCCCTGCATCGGCGGCAAGGCATCGCGCTCCCCGAGGCCGTGGCCATGATCAGCCTCAACCCGGCCACGGTCATCGGCCTTGGCGACCGGGGAGAGATCGCCCCGGGCAAGCGTGCCGACCTGGTTCGCGTCCGGGAGATAGAGGGAGTGCCCGCCGTGTTACAGACCTGGGCGGGCGGTACGGCAAAACCCTTCGGAATCATGAAAAAAAATGCGGCGTGAATGTTACACGGCCTTCGCCAATGCCCATGAAAAGGTAACCGGATCATCATACCTCCGTAGCGGGGTCGGTGTAGACAGTTCACGGGAAGCGGAAGGCGTACCGCCTTTCGCACCGCCGCTGCAAAGACAAGAAGCCGGAGACGAGAAATGAAATCAATCGACCTGAGCGCGAACAGGGGCAAGGTGGCCATCAGGGCCAATAACCTATGCAAGGTCTATCCAAACGGCACGGTCGCCCTCAAGGACGTTGGGCTGACTGTCCGAGAGTCTGACTTCATCGTGGTCGTCGGCCTGTCAGGCGCAGGCAAGTCCACCATGCTGCGCTGTCTCAACAGGCTCATCAGGCCAACCAGCGGCGAGTTGAGCCTGTTTGGCGACGACATCACCACGGTCAACGGAACCAAGCTGAAGCAGGTGCGCCGCAGGGTGGGCATGATCTTCCAACAGTTCAACCTCATCAGGAGGCTGAGTGTGCTGGAAAACGTCCTGGTTGGGCGGCTGCGGTTCAATGCCGGGCTGGCAAGGAGCTGCTGCACCATGCTCCGCCACTTTTCCCGCAGCGAGAAGGAATTCGCCTTCGAGTGCCTCAAGCAGGTCGGCATTGCCGACCTCGCCTACCGGCGTGCTGATGCCTTGTCCGGCGGCCAGCAGCAGCGCGTGGCCATCGCCCGCTCCCTGGCCCAGGAACCCGAAGTCTTCCTGGCCGACGAACCCATCGCCAGCCTCGACCCTCGCAGCGCCGAAACCGTGATGCAGATCCTCGCACGAATCCACGAGGAACGCGGCATCCCGGTCCTGGTCAACCTGCACCACATCGATTTCGCCAAGCGCTACGGCAAGCGCATCCTGGGCATGTCCAAGGGCGAGATCATCCTCGACGGCACCACCCGCGACCTGGATTGCGAAAACGTGTGCCGCATCTACGGCGACAAGGCGGAAGAAGCCCTGGAAGAGCTTTCCGCTGCCTAGCTGATACCGACATTCCGCACATGGACTGACCCCGGACAACCTCAAACCCCTTGCAGGAGAGAATCCAATGTTCGCCAAGCTGACGAAACTGTTCATGGTGGCCGCCCTGATGACGGCCTTTGCCCTGCCCGGCCAGAGCCACGCCGCCCCCGGCGACTGGCCAGCGGTCATCAAGTTCGGCTTCATCCCCACCGAAGGCGCCGCCGACTCGGCCAAGCGCGCCCAACCCGTGGCCCATAAAATCGAAAGCGTCCTGGGCGTGAAGGTCGAGGTCTTCACCGCATCCGATTACAATGGCATCATCACGGCCATGGCCAACAAGCACATCGACTTCGCTTACTTCGGCCCCAAAAGCTACATCGAGGCCGCGGAAAAGGCCAATGCCGAGGCGCTGGTTCTCGAGCTGGACCAGGACCGCCAACCCGGCTACACCGGCATCATCGTGGCCCGCAAAGACTCCGGCATCACCACCATGGAGCAGGCCAAGGGCAAGACCTTCGCCTTCACCGACCCCAACTCCACCTCGGGATTCCTGGTCCCCAACGTCATCTTCGCCAGGGACATGCAGGTTGACCCCAAGAAGTTCTTCAAGGATGTCCGGTTCTCCGGCTCCCACGGCGCCTCCATCCTGGCCGTCAAGAACGGCTCCATCGATGTGGCCGCCACCAACGACATAGACCTCAACCGCATGATCGAAAAAGGCGCCGTTTCCTCGAACGACTTCGTCATCCTCACGAAATCCGACCTCATCCCCGGCGCTCCCATGGCAGCCCGCAAGGATCTGCCCGCCAGCCTCAAGGCCGCCTTTGCCGGGGCCCTTCTGCAGATCAATGACGACCCAGAGGCGCTGAAGACCTTGCAAAACGGCGGCTACGCGCACACCAACGACAAGAATTACGACATCATCCGCTACATGAAGCGGCTCAAGCAGCAGCTGGACAAGCAGTAGCCATGAATCAGGAACTGACACTGGACCACATCGCCCCCAAGGCGACCCTCCTTCAGAGGGTCGCCGCGGGGATTCTGCTGGGCCTCGTGCTCGCGGTTCTCGCGGCCTCCTACATCTCCACGGACATCAATCCGTTCAAGCTGTATGAAAAACGGCAGAACGCCTTTGAGTATCTCTTCGGCAGACAACTGACCGATGCAGACGAGCGCGACGCCATGGCCCAAGCCATGCGGCTGCCGGAGATCATCGCCTTTGAGGAGGCCTATCAGGAGATCAAGGCGGAGTATGTGGCCGACGGCCGGAAACTGGAGACCGTGGCCATCCAGCGCGAGGCTCAGGCGCGGGCCGACAAGCGCCTGGCGGCCATGAACCCCGCGGAGCGGGAATCCCTGGTGCAGCAGGAGTACGAGCGCATCGCCGACGAGAAAACCGGGGGATACTTCCCGCCCGTAACAGCCCTGAGCCACCTCAAGGAATACTCCAAGGCTCTCATAGAGACTGTGGCCATCGCCATCTGGGGCACCCTGCTGGCCTTTGTCGCAGCCATTCCCATGGCCATGTTCGCGGCGCGCAACACCCTCGAACTCATGGTCCAGGGAGACGGCCTGCGCCACAGACTGATCCGCTGGTTCGGCCAGTTCGTCGCCCGCAGAACCCTCGACTTTTGCCGGGGATTCAACGAGTTCGTCATGGCCCTGATCTTCGTGGCCGTTATCGGGCTTGGACCATATGCCGGAGTTCTCGCCCTGGCCATCCATACTTTCGGCATTCTCGGCAAGGTCTTCTCCGAAGCCATCGAGCAGATCGAGCCGGGGCAGGTGGAGGCCGTCACCGCCTCGGGAGCCGGTCCGGCCCAGATCATGGCCTTTTCGGTCATTCCCCAGGTCATGCCGCTCATCGTCAGCTACACCCTGCTGCGCTTCGAATCCAACGTCCGCTCGGCCACCATCCTCGGCTTCGTGGGGGCTGGCGGCATCGGCTTTCTCATGTTCGACAAGATCAACGGCTACCTCTACCGCGAGGTCTGCACCATGATGATCATGGTCATCGTCTCGGTTACGCTGATCGACTACCTCTGCGGCATGTTGCGTCGTCGCTTCGTCTGACGCACACCTCACGCGACCATGACAGGGGGCGGGCCGACGAGTCTGCCCCCTTTTGCTGTTCATGCGTACAGAAGAGCTATCTTGACACAATGAAAAAACATACGGCCAACGCCACCACGGGGGAAGCACCCCCGGCTCCATGCGCCCGAACAGACCTGAAGACACGGCGGGGCATAGGCGCAAAAGCAAGGTATTCCATTGCATTGCAATGAAATCCGGCGCGGCAAAAACAGAAAATGAGCCACGCAGGTTTTCTCAACTTACCTGGCTCATTTTCTCAAGTTGGGTGTCAGTTTACAGACACCCCGTCGGAAGCGGCGGACACATAGCGGACATATCCCTGAAACCCGCCATCAGGCACGAAAAAAGGGTTCCAAGCATTTGCTTGAAACCCTTAACTTTCCTGTGGTGGAGCTGGAGGGAATCGAACCCACGACCTCTTGAATGCCAAGCAAGAGAGGGGGGGCACACACCCATTGAAATACTTTGGCTTTATCTTTGTTGGTCAAAAAAAAACAGTGGTATTGGATAGGGTTGGGAATGTTTGGTTGACCAAGTGGTTGACCAGATTTTGCGACCGCAAATCAAGGCGGGGCAACCCGCACGCCCTACAATCCCCCTTGTATTTAAACCCAATATGTGCTTTTTAGTAGTGAAAGACATACTCCTTCGGATGGAACAACCAATTGAGCTACTTACTGTTTATAGACGAAAGTGGACAGGACCGGCGAGACAGCCCATACGAGGTGTTAGCCGGTGTTGCAATCGAAGACAAAAAAATCTGGCCACTTGTCCAGTGCATCAACTCCATCCAGGAGGATTGTTTCGGCGTTCAAAGGTATAGAGAATTCCGAAGTGAGGCCAAAGGAACCAAAATACTTAAACGTAAGACTTTTAAGCAGGCTGCCACATATCCCCCAATTGCCAATCCAGACAGAAAGAATCTAGCCTGTGCCATGCTCGCTGATGGCACAAGACCTGCCCCCATGAAGCTGGCGGCTCTAGCCCAAGCCAAAATCGCTTATGTTGAAAAGGTGTTCGAAGAATGTCTACGTTATGACTGCCGTGCTTTTTCCAGCATTGTCCCGCAAAATGCAGCTCGTCCAGAGGGAGATGCCTTTCTCCGTAAGGATTATACCTATCTCTTTGAACGATTCGCTCACATGCTTAATCAAAACGGAGGGCAGTCCGGAATCATTGTCTTCGACGAATTAGATAAGAGCCAAAGCCATTTACTTATAAATCAGATGGAAAACTATTTCCTTAAAACTCAAAAAGGACAATCAAGAGCTAAAGTCATTGTTCCCGAGCCACTTTTCGTCCACAGCGACCTCACGACAATGGTCCAAGTTGTAGACTTAATTGCCTATGTGGTTGCTTGGGGAGTCAGACTTAAGGGGATGCAGGAAGCTCCACGCGGGGAACTTGACGCACTCGCAAGCCAAGTTTTGAAATTGCGCTATTACCACCGCACCCCTGGTGGTTTTGACAAATGGGGCTTTAAATTGATCGAAGACCTCAGGACTCAAAATGAAGTCAAAAAAGAAGAAGGCAATGCAGCTTGCGCCACAAAGCCTCCGCAATAAAAATGTACATTCCTGCTCGCTCTGTCAACATCTTTTCTTGATTTCATCATATCAAGTTGAAACCACATGGGAAAAATAGCTCTTCCACCACCTACCGCCCCTCGACTCCTCAAAATCCAGCCCCCGAATTCGTGTAAAATCACCCAATTCTGAGAGGTTAGCAAAATCCTGACGAGTACCCCCTCCCCAAAACGTGCAGGAGGCGCAAGGCTCTCACACCTCCCTAAACGCTCCCTCAGCCCTGGCTAAATGTAAACTGACACCCCGTCGGAAGCGGCGGACACATAGCGGACATATCCCTGAAACCCGCCATCAGGCACGAAAAAAGGGTTCCAAGTATTTACTTGAAACCCTTAACTTTCTTGTGGTGGAGCTGGAGGGAATCGAACCCACGACCTCTTGAATGCCATTCAAGCGCTCTCCCAACTGAGCTACAGCCCCACGGCGTTGGGTAAAACAAAATGCAGAATGCGCCCGCCCTTGTCAATACAAAACTGCCTCTGCCGCAAAACACGTTGAAATCGCAGGCACCTGTGCCATCGGCAACCGACAGGCTGCACAGGCATCAAACTTGCTAGATGACAAAGCAGACGCAACCCAAGACAAGAATCCCAAACCCAATCAGGAATGGTTCTTTATTGCGCACAGGCAGTCAACTTTTATGAGAAAAAATTTTACACACAACATTTCAAATAGATACGCGATAATCAACCAAGAATTCTCGGGGGAAAACCCTAGCGCCCCCAATCAGGTTATCAACATGAGCCTGTTAACAAGTTTTCAATTCTCAGTTAATCGCCTAAAATCGCCAGCGATGAAGATGTCGGCAATGCCTGGCCTTTTCCGGCGACAACCAAAGATATCAACAATGCAACATCTTTTTATTGCAGACTTTTGTTCGATTGACTCCTAAGAAGAATGCCTCTATACAATACTACAAAGACAAAGACCTGATCCAGATGACCGTCAACTTCCCGTCGAGGAGCATACCATGGCCGAGAACAACACCCCCCAGTCCCGCGTAGCGCTCTCCCTTCCCGGCGAGGGAAAGGCAGCTCGTTTCCAGATCACCTCAGACATGTCGGTGTTTTTCGACTTCGACGTGTCCGAGGCCATATTTACCGGAAAGGGAAACGATCTGGTCATTACCGTCGAGGGACAAGGGGTCATCGTCATTGAGGATTACCGGCTCCTCGCCGAACAGGGGGCTCTCCCTGTCTTTGAGATGATGGGCGGCATCCAGGTTCCCGGCGATGTGTACCTTTTCGCCTTCATTGACGGAACCGAGGAAGAGGATCTGGAAACCGCGGCCGAAGGCTCCTCCGGCAGCAGCGGCGCTGGCGCGTACACCGACGACTCGGGCTCCCTCGTGGAAGGCTTTGACAGCCTGGGCGGCCAGGAGGGCCTGGCTTTTCAATCCAACAGGGGATTTCTCGAATCTTCCTCGCCCGGACTTTCCGGCTCCGACACTTCCGGCGCGACCAATAATCCCCCGACAATCAACGGCACTCTTTCCATCGTCACCGACGAGGACGTGCCCACGGTGATCACCAGCGCACAAATCCTCGCCCTGGCCAGCGATCCCGACCCTGGCAGCGTCTTGAGCGTGACCGGCCTGTCCGTAGAGGGAGGTACCCTGACCGCGATCGGCGCGGGCGCATGGCTCTTCACTCCAGACCAGGACTACAACGGAACCATCGCCGTGACCTTCTCCGTCACCGACGGCGTCCACACGGTCCAGGGCCAGGGCGCCATCACCGTCAACCCGGTCAACGACGCCCCCGTGGCGGTGGACGACGCGGCCGCGCTCAAGGAAAAGCAGATCATCACCGGCTCCGTGGCCGACAACGACTATGACGTGGACAACACGGCCGAGGAACTGACCTATTCCCTGACTGATCCGGACAGCGCACCTGCGGGCCTGACCTTCAGCGCCGACGGCACATATACCTTTGATGCGTCCTCTTACGACTACCTGACCGAGGGCGAAACCCACGTCCTTAAGATCGGCTACTCCGTCTCAGACGGAGATTTGACTGACACAGCCACCCTGACCATCACCGTCACCGGCACCAACGACGCCCCCGTGGCGGTGGACGACACGGCCGCGCTCAAGGAAAAGGCGACCATCACCGGCTCCGTGGCCGACAACGACTATGACGTGGACAACACGGCCGAGGAACTGACCTACTCC
>NZ_WODC01000014.1 GCF_009729555.1 Pseudodesulfovibrio alkaliphilus | reverse complement strand
GGAGGGTGAGTTCCACATCCTCGCCATGGCGTTCAATTTGAAGAAAGCTGTTCGACTGGCGCGAGCCTGATGGGAGAGGTGCGTCCAAAATCCGGCATTTCGGCCAGAAATGGCCGGAAAGAGCCGGAATTGAGCCCAAGTTGAGGCGCGATCACACCATCAAATCGAGTGCAGAGGGCAAGATGCGGACGCAAAGGTGAGATACGCAGAGGTCTCGAGTTGGTAGAGAACTGTCCTTGACGTTATTCCACTAATTTGATATTGATTTTCAAAGTCAATCAATTAACATTTTTACTAGAAGTACCATGTTAAGGGACTTAACCGGAGGCTGCCGAGATGGTATCCGCAAGTGTCATTTCTTCCAATTTCAGTTGTAACGATCTGTCCACCAAGTGCCATGCCGCTCAAGGCAGGAAATTCCTGGTTGTCCAGAAAGGTATGGGCGGACATCAGGTGCTGAACTTTGAGAGCCGTAACGAGGGCATGGTCGGTATAGGGTTCAATCTTGGAGGGGCTATCAGGTACAAGGTGCTGCAGGACTACAACCTGATGATCAAGCAGGCCGGGCAGGGGCAGGTATATATTAGCTATTATCGGAATTGCTCCGGCGTCATCGAGTATCCTGACAATGAATCCGTATCCTGGGTCGGGGTCTATATCCCTGTGGATATGTTTCAGACGCTTCTGGACATTCCCATGTACGATTTCGGTTTTTTGGAGGAATCCGTAAAGGTTTCGACTTTTTTTTTCGAATGCCTCGGCCATATAACCACGGGAATGAAGATTGCTCTCCATCAGATATTGATGTGCCCTTTTACTGACAAGACCAAGTGCCTGTATCTGGAAAGCAAACTGCTCGAACTCATTTCCTATGTTCAATATTGCGCTGACGGATCATCCGATCTGGCGCAGCATGTCGCTTCAATGAGCCTGACTTCAAACGATAGAGAGAAGATGTCGCAGGCCAAGGAAATTCTGGATGAGAACCTTGAGAATCCGCCGTCAATAGTGGCGCTGGCCAGGGCTTTGGGGGTCAATGAGTTCAAACTGAAGAACGGCTTTCGGCAGGTGCATGGGATAACGCCGTACAAGTATCTTGCCGAGCAGAGGCTGGAACGGGCCTGCCGTTTGTTGTGGGAGCGGCGCATGAACGTGACCGAGGCTGCTTTTTCTGTCGGCTACTCCAGTTTAAGTCATTTTGCCAAAATCTTTCGCGCCAAGTTCGGCGTCAATCCCAATGAATATCTGGCCCAGTCCGGGGGCCATGTTGAAGCCAAAGTGTCCGGTGAAAGGTCCTGATCAGTTTTGTGGCAGATCCCTCTTTTGTGCGACAAAAAAGGAGCCGATATTGGCTCCTTTTTTTGTTATCTGTTTAGGCTGTTTTAAAACGGGTATCGCCCGTTGAAAAGCTCTTTGTATTTCAGCGGTTTTTCTCGAAATCCCATGGTGCAGGGCACAGTGAACAACCTGTCCTGCACAGCCTGAATTGGGTGGGACAATTGCTGAAGGCCTGCCGGTATCACTCTCACTACCGGGATTCCGATGTGTGGGTCGGTTAGATTGACTGCTGCCACCTGTATGCCCGGTACCTTTTCGGAAAGAATCTCGAGGGCCTTGCGCAGGTCGCCGGAGACCGTGCCCGTAGTCATGTTGGGCACATGTCCCATGGATATCCGGCCCCCTTTTTCCGACATGTCCACCCGGGTGAAGTGGAAGAGATAGAACAGGGAGTGTCTGCTGTTCAGTATATCCCTGTTTCCTTTGGACATATATTTTGTGTTCGCCATTTTGGTATACAATGTCTGCGGCATGGACAGTTTCGCTTCGGTGATTGCCCGTTTCAGGGCCAGATGCTTGTTGAGATGGCAGCCGAAACCGTGCGCAGCATATATTTCCATGGAATCAGGCTGGATGAGCCAGACCCTGAATACCGGGATGCCGATGTCTGTTGCCAGATACCTGATGCGCACCTGATATCCCTTGTCTTCCATGCCGTGAATGATGTCGGTGATTGCCGGATCCTCAATGGTTTCCTTCTCAATCTCCGGGCATACGATCTGGTTGGCCTGCCAGATCATCCATGCGTCGTGCTCTATTGTTTCCATGAGTCCCTGAAGTAGGGCATCCTCAAGCGACGTGCCTGCGGCCATGCCGCCGGTGCTTGCGTTGTAGAATTTCCCAGCAAATTTGGTCGCCCCCACATACACCATGGAGGCCGGTATAAGTACGTGCTTGTCCGAATACAGGCACTGCCCCCACAGCCAGTCAACGGGTGTATCTTCTGTGAACGGCTCGTTGTTTCTGTAGAAATGGATGGTGCCTATTCTCTTTTTGATGTCTAGGGCCTGCTTGCGGACTTCATTCCATGGAGCTCTGAGGAGCGGTGTCGTTCCTCGAGGTTCCGAGCACAGCCGTTCAACCGCTTCGAATGTGGCAGAGAGATAGGCCTGCTCCTTGTCGATCCCCTTGCCGAATCCCAGCACGCCTTCCCTTTTGTCAGCCGTGAGCAACTGTGCCCAGAAAGAGGGGATAACGTCGTCAAGAGGACCGGTGCGGAGTTCCTTGACCTGTATTCGCGCTCCGCCCATTCCCGATATAGCGGAGTTGACCATCTGTTTGGCCTGACTGGTGTCCATGGCCCGGTATCCATTGTCCATTACGCAGGTGGGGACATCCTCCAGGGCAAAGGGCGGTGAAATGGGAGCATTGAAATTACGGATGTTTTCGCAAAACAGGTTTTCGAATCCGCCGTGGCAGTCAGGGCATCCTGCATTGCGGGCGAATGTGATTTTTTGGCAATCGGTTTGCGGAGCAAGGGAAATGTTCACCTGGCAACCACTCAGGCCGTTGGTCCCTTTCTCAAGCGCTAGCGCCAATTGATCCAGAAGTAGGCTTGCCGCTCGTGACGGAGCTTCCTGGTTTTCCGAGGAATAAGGCACGGCTGTCACGATGTTTTTCATCTCCTCAGCGCACAACCCGATTTTGCTGTTTGTAATCATCTTTTCCTGCATCCATGTGGTCAGGCAGGTCAGGCATGGGGTCTGGTTCGGTAGCACGATCGGTCCAACTACAAAATCTTTGCCGCTGAAATAGACGAATCCGAATGGGTGGCCGGATTCCAGCAGTTTTTTGTTCATGCGCGCAAGCTCTCCGCGCGTTGCTGATTTCGGGCAGACGATGGTTACTGTCTGTTCGGTTTCACCGTTGAGATTCTGGTCTGTTTCGTCAAAAAACTGACGCAGGATTATATCCGGATGGCATTGCTGTAGCTTCTCGCGCACCATTTGGGCCAGGAAACCATCGCCATACACGTTTGCCTTTTGAATGCTGCCTACCCTTTTTGTTTTTTTGGGGCAGGTCAGTATGTCGGCCTGCAGCAGCTGTTTTTCCAGCGCAGTCAGAGTTCGTTCTTCATGTCTCCGGTCCTGCTGCAGGTCGTCATGATTCCGGAACCATTCCGCTGCACCCCCTGGTTGTTTCCAGTTTAGGCGTTTAATTTTTCCATATAGTGAAAAGATGCTTTCCGTTTCTGTTGCCTTGAGAATGGAAAGGTATGGGTTTAGTTGTGGGGAAAAGGTTTTATTCCTGGTGGCAGTCATTGAACAACTCCTTGAAGGAAAGCCTTTCGTTTCTTAACCCGAGTTTGACAGGTTGATCGAAGAGCCGATTTTGCGGAAAATTCTGAAGCGGCTGTGAGGGATTCTGCAATCCAGAAGCTATGACCCGTACAACCGGGATGCCGAATTCTTCTCGGGTGAGGTTCACGACAATGACGTCATGGTTGGGGACGTTTTCGCCGATTCTGTCCAGAATCAGTTGTATGTCCTGAGAAATGCTGCCTGACGAGAGATTGGCAAGGGTGCCGTAGTCCACCTCGGGGCTGGCGGCTAAGATTTCCGTGACATTGTCATGGTGGTGCATGAATATGGTGGATGTGTTGTAGCCGAAGAGGTCGGTATTGTTTTTGGACGCATAGTCAGGATCCGTGGGGATGTGATCGCACGGCCATGACTGCTTGGCTTCGGATACGGCCCTATAAAGTGCTATTTTGGGATTGAGGGATGCCCCAAGGCCGGAGGCCGCGTAAACCAGCGGATTGTCGGGCTGTACGATCCAAGCCCGTATGACATGAACGCCCAGGTCTATCGTCTGGTTTCGTATGATTAGTTCGCAGCCGATGGTTTTCAGCTTTTTTGCGATATCCTGTATTGCCGGAGGAAGGCCGGTTATTCTGGGGGGAGTGAGATAGTTGGCCTGCCAGATGTAGCGGGCGTCGTGTTCCACTGTTTCCAGAAGTCCCTGCAACACGGCGTCCTCCATCGAGGTCCCCGCTGCAAGGCCGCTTGAGCTGCCCTGTATGAATTTTCCCTGAAAAATAGCGCGTGTCAGGTAGACCATGCTCGCCGGTACCAGAACGCACTTCCTGTTGACCAGAGACCATCCCCAGACCCAGTCGACCATGGTGTCGTCGGTTATGGCGTCCACATTTCTCCGGTAGTATTGCCGACCGACGCGGGTATTCAGGTCGATTGCGTAGTCTTTTACCTCGCCGTACGGGCACTGCAGCATTTCAACCGGCTTTCCGTATTCCGCGCAAATGCGCTCCATGAGCTCGAACCCTGCGGAAAGATAGGCCTGCCTTTCGTTCATGCCCTTTCCCCAGTGCTTGTGCTCGGAAATATTGAAAGGCAGGTCCGGGGAATAGACTTCGGAGGTGCATGAGCGGAAGCTGGGGATCAATTCATCCAGCATGCCGCCACGGCACTGTTCTATGCGTACGCTGGTCTTGAGGATACCAAGGGTCCGGTCCAGCATGTCCCTGGCTTCGTCAGCAGGCATGGACCGCAATCCATTGTCGCCGTGTCTGGCGGTCTTGTGCTCCAAAGGAATCTCCACCCTGTCGGGGGCATCCGGATAGGGGGTCGGCGCGATTTTGATAAAGCCCCGGTTCATTCCCTGGCAGCCGGGGCAGGTCGTAATGGTTTCGAATTCAATATTGGTAAGCTCCGGTGCCGCCTGCATGGGTATCTGGACCTGCTTTTTCATGTAGCGGGGCATGTTCTGATAGGATGTGATGTTTTCCAGTTCCGCAGCCATGAGCCAAGCGGCCCAGTGGATGGAACCCTGCCATGCGGGATCATCCGGGAAAGGGAAGTTTTCCGCGCACTGCAGGAAATTCTCCCAACCGAGTTCTATGGACGGGTTCAAGGCCCGAAGCCTGTGTTCAAGCAGGCATTCCAGGCATGGGGTCTTGAAGGGAATGATAGTGGGGCCGAGCGCGATTTCGCTCCCATTGAAATAGCCGAGAACCCACGGCTGTCTCAGGTTGAGGCAGGCCCGGTTCACAGCGCACAACTGCAGATAGCTCATGTTTTCCGGGCAGACCGCCAGAGCGGACAAACCCAAGGAGCTGAGTTTGTTCTCAAAGAAATTTATCCACCAGTCGATTTCCTTGCGCACACCCTTGCCGGACTTGAACGTGTCCGTGGGAATTTCCGGTATGAGTCGTATGTCTGGAAAATCCGGTTGTGAAGCTACTGTTTCGGCAAGTTTTCCTGTTCCCATGCAGCCCAGTGTCGATCCCGATGTTCTTGATCTCTTGCGCTTATGAGTTGGGACCGTGAGAATGCCGGAGCGAATCATGTCGTCCACGACCGCACTGACAGCTTTTTCAGGATAGTGGAGGGCTACGCGGCTGATCAGGTCTTTTTTGTCCTGTTCGCCAGTCATAGCTTCAAGGATGGCCGTTATGACGAATGTCGCGCCTCTCAGGAGTTTTATTTTGCCATAGAGAGAAAACAGGAGTTCCTGTTCACGATTCTTGAGTATTGCAAAGCTGGGATTTTTGGTCAGAACGATAGATTTCATGTCGATACCTTCTGGTGAATCGTTATGGATTTTATGCGTATGGCATTGGGGCCTGATTCCACTTCTCGGGAGTGGCATGGCCAAGCTTGCGCGGTACGGTTCGCAATCTGTTTACAGCTGACGGAGGATAGGCCGTCGGCAGGTTCGGTACCGCTCCCGGCGCAATGACCCTGAAGACCAGCCAGCCAAGTTCGGCCACGTCCGGGGTGGTGAGTTCAACGCAGATCGGTGAAAGCCCTGCATCGGAAAATCCTGCCACCAGAGTGGGCAGTTTGTCTTTTGTTGGAAGCTTGCTACAATCCTGAAGCGGGATTATTTTTGCCGGGGAAATGAGATCGTGAAGGGTATCCCAGTTGTCTGTATCAAGGTAGAAGCCGAGATTGTACAGAAGCTCCGTCATGGGCAGTTTTTTTCGCGCTTCCGGGTCCAGAAATGCTGTGGGAATCGGTCCTTTTTTGGAGGCAAGCCTGCCGCGTTCACCCCGTTTGACCTCCTGGCTCAGCCGTAGAATTTGAATTGCCTCACATGTGGCTTTTCGAGCGACTGCTGGCGCAAAGAATCCTGCTGAACAACCGCCGCCGATAAGGCCGTTCTGTTCGTCCATGAGCAGGGCGAAAATGCATGTTGCCGGGAGATCGGTTTCGAAAAATGCAAGGTGTAGGTTCAGGTGTGGCGGTATGTTGCAATCGCTGAGAACCCGCTCATATTCATTGTCTTTTGCTATGCCCGTGACCGGAATGCTGTTGAGCCAGTGGATCATCATGGTATCCCGTTCGACAATTTCCAGCATGGCGCCGGTTAGAGCCCTCTCTGCTGAAAAACCGCTGGCCACTCCCGGATGGATGTCCGGATATATCCGGGCCTCATCCTGTGCCGGGCAGTACTGGTTGAAAACGAAGTTCGCCGGGACGAAAATCCGGGAGCCGTCGTCAAAACGAGAACCATTGATCCAAGAAATTCGTTGTTCTTCCTGCAAACGGCTGAAGGGAAAGCCCTCGGAATCGTATTGCTCCTGCGTGAACAGGTTGAGCCTGTCCGGGTGAAGGGCGGGTTTTTCCGAATCCAGCAATTCCTTGTATGTTGCTGGTACGAGTTCCTGGAAATCCGACAGCGCCGCGCAGTATCGTTCCACGGATTCCCCCATCGCGGACCAGTGGGCCTGCTTAGGGTTGAGGGATGTCCCGGTTGTTGCGAAGTCCGCCTTGTTGTCGCTGAATCGGTGAAATGCGGTAATCGTCGAGGACACGATATGCGGGCCGGGCTCCCCAGGATTGCGGAACAGGTGCCCGAGGCTTTTCACTACGCCTGTTTTCGGGCTCACCACGAGGTGCAGCCCTGGTTCCTGACCGTGGTGCTGTGTGGATGAAAATACGTGTTTCATTGAATGCCTGGGTTCTCATGCATAGGGCAGGGGATAGTCCGCCATTTCCGCTTCCGCTTTTCGCTTGAATCCCAGCTTCGGGGGAACATCATACAGGCGCTGGTTTCCTAGATGCGGCCACGCGGTCACACTGTTGGGAACAAGTCCGGGGATAGACACCCTGAGAACCATGAAACCCAGATCGGCCACGTCTTCGTGCGTCAGGTCGGTCACAATCACGTCGAATCCCTGCTTATGCAACAGCTCAAGGCAGGTCTCTGTGTCCTGTTCTGCAGAGCCGTTTGAACGATTACGGATTTCATTTAGGTCGATGGTGTTGTTTCCCGATCTCACCGCGTCCAGATAGTGATGGGTCTCCGGCTGCAGATAGGTGTGCAGGTTGTTGTTTAAATCCACCATTCCCGAAAAGTTCTGCTGTGCAATGGTATCACTATTCTCATCAAAAATGTTTTTTTGCGTCTTCTCGTTATAGAGCGACCTGCCCCAGTCCGATTTCATGGGGAGTTGGCCCAGCCGGTTCTGAACGCATTCGAACAGGGCCTTGAGAGCTGCCACCTCAGGATTCAGGTTCGTGCCGAATCCGCCAGCCACGGTGTTGTTTCTTGCGTCGGTCACCAGCCCGAAAAAGACGGGTATGGGAATATCCATGGTGATGTGCCACAGTTCGAAGGTCAGTCCCGAACCGGCGAATTTCTGTTCGAACAATTTGCCGACCCACGTGTCGGAGGTCAGTTCCACCTTTGCGCAGGATAGCTGTCCGAGCCACCAGATCATCATGGCGTCACGTTCCACTGCCTCGTAAAGCCCGGAAAGCAGGGCTGAGGTATGGGACGTGCTGCTGGCGATTCCTCCGAAAATGGTGTGGCAGAGAGGGGTTTCCTTTTCGCAGACTGAGTATGACACGTATACCAGAGCTGCGGGCAGGTGGCGCTGTGTTCCGGTTATGGCTGATTTGCCTTTTGTCCAGCGGATGACCGTGTCTTCAGTGAATGGACGGTATTTGAATTTTTCATTTCCGTATTGGGACGGTGAGTACAGGGGAAGTTCCGCCGGCGAAACCGCGTGGGGATCAATTGTGGAAATTTTTCTGTATGATCCCATGATCAGCGGGTTGCGGATGTCATAGGCGCAGTATCCCTCCACTGCCTCGCCAAGAGCGGACATGAGCGCCCTGTCTTCAGTCAGTCCCACCCCGGTTCCCGAGGTTTCTCCATAGCAGTCGAGGTAGCGCCTCGAATCGGTCAGCTCGCTGATGGCCACATGGGTCTTTGGCTCACCCGGGCTGTTGAGCAGGGTGTTCAAGCCTTTCAGGATGCCAGTTTTGCGGCTTACCAGTTGAGGCAGAATCCGGGACAAGGGGATATTTCGCGGATGGTGGGTTGAGCTGGTCATGTCACGCTTCCATTTCGTCAAAGGGGCGCACCGGCGCACCTGAAGAGAGATGACGACCGCAGGACGTGCATCTAGGCAGTTTCAGCACCGAGTGCAGGGCAAATTCCATGTTCAACAGGTTGATTTCAAGCTGGGCATTGTAGGTGAGGGGAGGGGTCAGCCCGCTGAGATCCTTGATCACCTCCAGCGAGACAAGTCCGGAGAGAATCTGGATGTGGGGAGGCAGATAACCGAAAACCGTGGAGTTTCCGTTGCTCATCAACTGGTCTTCGTATACCTGCAGCTCTTCGGGATAATCTGCATTGGCGTTGACCCTTGTCCTGTAGCAATTGAAGCAGGCCGTTTCGTGGGGGAGCACCGTAGGGCCGACCGTTCCGCTCAGGCTGTCAAGGCAGCACCATGTGTATGGTGTCCCGTAGGCCAGACTGAAGTCATTGACACGGTCCAGAATGTCCGGCCGGTAGTTTTCAAGGCAGACGATCATGTAGTCGGAGGCTTCGTAAACCGGGGACTCTTCGGAAGGGAGAGACGTGAAGCTCCACGTGGTGGTGGGGAATGTCTTTTCGCCGAAGTGAGCCATTGCGCACTCACGCGTGATTCCGACTGTATCTTCAGAATAGGCGCTCAGTAGCAGATCGTCTTTTGTGACCGGTTGTTCATCCGAGACCTCGATTGAACCAACACCTGACCTGGCGAGGATTTCGGCCACGCTCGCTCCGAGCGGACCGAGCCCGAGAACCGTGACCCGCGATTTGGCCAGTGCGGTTAGGTTTGATTTCGGCCTGTGCGTGAACTGGGAAAAATAGGCCTTTTGAAATTCCGAGACACCGGGGACATCGAACTGATTATTTATGGCATCACGCACGACGCGGCGCTGCACGAGCCGGTGGAGCAGTTTGAGGATGGCTTCCGGAGGATGTTTTTCATCCATGTGCGCAAGGATTTCCTCAACGGTCAGTTCTCCGGTGAGCAGGGGGAAGAGCGTGTGTACCAGATTCAGCAGGCCCGGTCCTTTTATGACGAATAGGTCCTGTCCATTGCGAAACTGAACCCGGTCATCATCCATGCCGATGACATGATAACTGACGCTGAGTTTCGGCCTGAGGGGGAGCTTTATGTTTTTATTTTGCATTGTTGGTCTTCTCAATATATGGGCTTCCGATACTGATGGCAAAGAGGATTGACTCCTCTACCCCGTCGATGTTCAGGAAATCGTTCACAGGATCGTCAAGGCAGGCCACGATGATGCAGGCGCTGTAACCGAGCGCCGTGCAGCCCAGCAGAATATTTTGGGAAAGGTGTCCCGCATCCAGAAGAACTCCGCGGTATCCGCGATCGCCGTATTTGAGCTGGTTGCGTTTGAATGTGGCGGTGATGAAAAGGACTGCACCAGCGGACGCAATCCATTCATTGTTGCTGGGTTGGACCAGCTGATAGATTTTTTTGAGAAAACTGCCTGGTCGCAGGCGCTCCAGTTCATTGTCTTCAATGTTGTAGTGGTACAGGCCATTGTCAATGTCAGATACGTTCTCAAGCAGCGGATAGATGTCGAGCGGGTAGAGCGCCCCGGCGGACGGGACCGCTCGCAGGCATACCTCGTTGCCATCGGCGCAAAAACGGCCGGTTTTCCCGTAGCCGTACCGCAGGATTCTGGAAAGATCCTGAATGCGTATGGGGCTGTCCGAGTAATCCCGTTTGCAGCGTCGGCTGGCAATGATATCCCACAGGCTCCCAGGGGTTGCCGGTTCGTCGGCGGTTTCAAGTTTGACCGCGGGATAGCCCTGGTATTTCTTGTAGCTGCGGGCGCTACGCTGGAAAAAGGTTCTGACCGGCATGGCCGACAGCCCCGAGGGAAGGAGGGGGACCAGCCAGGGACGGACATCACTGGCATGCATTTTGGTGTTTTCGTGGTAAATTTCACTCAGGTTGTCAGGCAGGGTGCTGGAAATTTTCAGTTTTCCATCGATCTGATACACCCTTGGTTTGTAGAGTTCCTTCAGCGTGATCATTCGTATCCCCCTGCGGGCTATGGCTTGGTGGCGATTATATAGAGAACTCGGCCTTTCACATCAGTGTCGCAAACAGGTTCGGGGGCCAGGTCGGCATGTGTGCGCACCTGTTCGAAACCCGACTCCTCCAGCATAAGGGTCAGTTCCGTCATGGGATAGAACCGGACCGTGTGAGTCGTGTAGCTGTGGTGCGTCAGGCCTTTTTTGCTTGTTATGCAGTACTGTTGCATTTCCACTATCCCCCTGAGGTGATCCGTGGGAGTAAATGTCTTCTCAAGACGTTTGAAGCCGTCGTCGAAACAGGTCGTATCCGTGAAGCTCCATTGTTTGGGCCGCCATGTTTCAAAAAGATTATCATGGCTGAACAGCAACAGCCCGCCGGGATTGAGGTGCTCGAATGCTGTTTTGAAAAAAAGAGCCAGTTCGTCTGTTTTGAGAATGTGCAGGATGGTGTTGAACGCCACGATGCCCGCAAACC
The DNA here is from genome assembly GCF_009729555.1 of Pseudodesulfovibrio alkaliphilus. Classification (NCBI taxonomy): domain Bacteria; kingdom Pseudomonadati; phylum Thermodesulfobacteriota; class Desulfovibrionia; order Desulfovibrionales; family Desulfovibrionaceae; genus Pseudodesulfovibrio; species Pseudodesulfovibrio alkaliphilus. Next base: position 14,922 of record NZ_WODC01000014.1, on the reverse strand, counting down.
GATAAGATGATTCAATGTCTTCGAGACTTCCTTGACTTACGACAGGGCAGCAACCCGCGAGATTGCCTTGCCGACGCAGATTTTCGAGTTTGGCCTTGTTTTCATCCATTCCGATGGCGGCATGCCCCCTTTGCAAAAGGGGGAGCAGGAATTGTCCTGTCCCGCACTCCATGACCAGCGTTTGGCCGTTGGCCGTACCTTGTGGCCCTAGGAGTTCAAGGTAGAAATTTAGCTCCTGGTCCATGCCGCCGCCGTTATCCCACATATCCGCTGCCGGGGAATAATTGTTCGTGAAAGTCTTGTTCATTTTCTTAAAGGGATTTATACTTGGCTGAGGGAAAAGAGTCGGCGCATCTTTTCTTCAGGTTAAGCTGACGAGGTTAACTATTCGCCGGTCAACTTTTCCGATGGCGAGGCTATTCGCCGGAGGACAGGTTATTGCAATGAAGCGGAACGCTGATTTCTTCGAGGTCTTCGAGGTCGACAACTTCGTAATCGTAAGTTTCGTTATCTTTCATCGCTATTCTCCTTGTTTGTTGTGAAAAGATGCGCCGAATATTGTTGATGGCATTGCCTTCAATTCTTTTGGTTATCTTTTGCGCGCGTTGCAACCACCGTTATGATGGCGCTTCGCGTGTCTTCGGAACCAAGCTCCTTCCCAGTGAATCCGGAATAGAATGTGATGTATTCGAATCCTGCCTTGCGCATGAAGAGTCTGATGCTTCCGGGGGAATGAAAACGTATGGGGCGGATCGTGGCATCGTATGCCGAGCCCATGGCGCTGTGGCTGAACTGCCTAAAATCTTCCGTTCTCGTGATGCCCCAGAGTTTGTTTTCTGGAGTGTTGGTATAGCTCACCTTCAAATGTCCGCCCTTGAACAGCCTGGCCATATCGGAATTCCAGCCTTTGGTGTCCCAGAATTCGTAGGCATTGAAAAAATTGACCAGAAATATTCCTTCGGGACGAAGAAAATCGTGCGTCTTGCGCAGGAAATGAAGAACGTCCCGGTCGGGCAGGATGTAGATCAGCGAAAAGAATGCTAATGCCAGATCATAGCGGTCTGATGACTTGAATTCCAAGAATTCGCTTTGAATCAGCTCGGTCTGAACGTCATGCTTTGCGGCCTTGCGGCTCAGCACGTTGAGCATGGCCGAACTGGAGTCGATCCCCGTGACCTGCCAGCCATTTTTGCTCAGGGGCACCACATACCTGCCAGTACCGCAGCCGATGTCCAGTGCCTTGCCGGGGTCGGCATGCCCCCTGTCTTTCCATATCTTGCAGACAAATTCGGATTCATCCTTTGCAATGGGGCCATACATGACGTCCCATAACTGGACCGCTCCGGCCTGGAACATGGATGAATCCTTTTTGTTTTGTTGCAGTGCGTTATCCATAAAAGTCGTCTCTTTTTTTGAAGGGGATATTAAGTCTTTGTACCTCTTTTAAGTACGGGGGCATTACATCGCTAGCGCGAAAAGGAGTTCTGTTGACGGAAAAGGGATAGAATTGTGCACTGGTGTGAGTCCCCTTTCTGTATGGGGGCCGTCGTTTAAACATTCAGGGCCGTAGCAGTCGTTCAGCCAATGATTCAAGGATGTTGCTGATGTTCTTGCCGTCGGTGACAAAGCCGATCTCCCGGTATGTTTCCGTGGGAGATGCGTTTCCTTTTTCCTCCATGAGTCTCAGGTAGTCTTCAATACTGAAGATTCCTTTTCGGATTGAGTCATAAAAGAAGAGTGCCGCGAGTTGAGTGTGGGCATAGTTCGCAAAGTAGCCGGGAGCTGAAACAAGAAGTGGGATACGATATGACCAGAGCCCGAGGTGTTTTTCATAGCCCTGATAGTCTGTCTGGCCGAGGTTTCTGGACAGTGTTTCCGTAAAAAGGATTTTCCGTTCCGAAGCCGTGAGAAATGTCGAATATATGGCCTTTTCAAACGTGCTGACTGTCTCACACGTTAGGAAGACATTGAGAATCCCTTCGAGGTGTTTCTTTACGGCCCATGAAGATGAGGCGTTGTCCGGATAGTAGATGCCGAGGTGCTCCAGTGAAAGGAGTTCCAAGGTCAAGGCAAAGAATTCGCTGGTGGCCGGGTTCACCTTGTAGTTGAAAAAACGATGGAACTTTCTGAAGGACAGGTTGATATGTATTGCATGTCCAAGTTCGTGGATGCCCGCCATGATATCCCTGCGTCCTCCGATAAGGCTTAGGAATACAAATGCTTTTTTGCTGTGCGGGAGTTGGTGACAACAGGATTCCGCACTTTTCCCCTTTCTGAGTTGCAGGTCATGCAGCCCTTCATCCAGTATGGAGTTGAAAAGCGCGGGCAGTGACGGATGTATGCAGCCTATCAGCGTCCGCGTTTTTTTTGTCCACTCGTCCAGTTCCGTAAATCCCCTGATGTTTCTGGTCGTGAGATCATAGGGGCGTAGACGTTTCACTCCAAGCTTGGTTTTGCGTTGCGAATGCACCTTGTGCAGGATTGCCCTGCATGGAGTGATCACGTTGTTGGCAAACGAGTCGGTCAGGATGTCGGCTTTCTGTCTTCGGTTCACGAATTCCGAGTAGTCCTCGGCCCCGCAATGGGCGGCGATCATTTTCCTGGATCGTATGATGCTGTCAAAGAGTATGTCGAACTGTACTTCCTTCTCCTCCCATGCCCGGTTTTCATTGAGCCATATTTCCTTTCTTTGTGTTCTGGGGGAGGCCTTACAATTTGTGGATAGTGACAATTCGGAGTTGCTTGCTATGGAGGAAATCAAACTGAAATATAGTTTTTGAAGCTGCATTTCATATTTTTTTACTTCAACCAGCTCGATGCTTGCCTTTCTACGAGGGGCAAGCGTTGCGGTTACGTAGTCTGTCCACTCCGGCCCCAGGGATGGATGGGACACTGTGCTGAGTTCATTTTTGAGTGATGTTTTCAGCTCAAGAGAGAGAGTCCGGAGCGCATTCCCATACACATGGGCGGCGGTCATGTAATCCTTTTGGCGACATGAGGAAGACATGTCCTGCTTCAGGTAGATGTCGAACAGTATCAGCAGCTCGTTATAGATGCTGATAGCTTTTCCCTTCTTTATGATAAACGATAGTTGCCCTAGGGAAAGGGAGGGGCAATTGCCGTTTTGCCGAGAGTCCAGACACGTCTCGGCATTTTGCAGCTCTATGATTCTACGAACGACTGGGGGGTGATGATCCGATTTGTTGAATGACCAGTTATTCTGTTCCATAGAGCTTGCCATCAACGCGTGCACTTTTCAGCTCGAGGGTGCCGACAACGACAACTGAGTTGATGGCAGGGTCGATTTGTCTGAATTTGTATCGTACGAGCCCGACTCCAGCGGCAAAGTGGACCACAGAATTATAGATTGTACCTGTTGACCGTTGGTAGTGCGTGTCCACCCTGACGCAGTTTTGGAATATGCCTGCCGGCAGCTTGATGGTTTCGTAACCGGTCATCTGCGATCTCAGGCAGCAAGGTATTTGTATTCCATCGTCTTCCGTCAGCACATAGGGAGTGGTCTGCTCCTGTCTGAAGCCGATCTTGTTTGTCGCGCTGGTCCACGGAGGAGAAAACTGTTCGGATTTTCCCTTGGGTTGCAGGTCGGCGTGATGCTGAATTCCGTCTTCGTCCTTGCTGATGACGAGCAGCATGGGTTCACCGTCCCCGAGCAGCCATGCCTGTTTTCCGTTTGCCGTGGTCTGGCCCATGTTTTTCCAGTGCATTTCAGCGGAAAGGACTTCTCCTTTTCTTCTGACCCGGGTTGCAAGCATGTTCCAGTAGTTCTCGGGATTTTCGATCGGGAAATATGAGTCCAGATCCAGGCCCGGAGGTGTGACCTTGTTGACTTCGTCCAAGGATCCGAGAGCGCTCTCATATATGGGAAGAGACATTCGTCCTCCTGTACTGAAAGTTGGTTGTAGGGTTGTTTTCAAGAATTATTTCCGGGCCGCGATGTGGAATTTGAACGCGTTGCAGGTCTCTTCCGTAGCCGGGGTTGGATTGAAATCCGTATAAACCGAGATATCGCCGAACCCTGCCGCGGTAAGCATGAGTTTGTATTCCGTAAGGGTGTAGAACCGTACCTGTTTCGTGTAATAATCAACGGCATCACCGTCTGAAGTGCTCAGGACTCTGTAGTCGGCCGCGTTTGCAATGCCCTTTATTGTATCCATCGGTGTGAAAACATATTCGCCCCTGGCAAACCCCGTGTCGAGTTCACGGGTGTGGGTTGCGGACCATCCTGCAGGATTCCACAGCCCCAGCGAGTTGAATACCGAGATGAAAAACACGCCGTCGTCGTTCAGCATGGAGTGAACTTTTTTGAGGAAAGCTATGACGTTGTCGCTTTTCAGTATGAACTGGAGGACGAACTGGGCGACTATTCCGTCGTACGCTTCTGTGGGGGTAAAGTCTTCGAAGCTGACGTGCCTGAGTTTCGGTTTTATCTGCATGCCCTGTAATTTGTTTTCGAAGATGCCCAGCATTGATTCACATGTGTCGATGCCTGTGATGCTGTATCCTCTTTGCGCAAGAGGAATGGCAAAGCGGCCGGTTCCGCATCCTATGTCCAGGATTTTCCCTGTCGGATCAGCGGGTTTACTGATCACGCTGGTGTATAGATTTACATCGTAGAACGCTTCCTGATCGTCAAAGAAGTAATCCCATATCTCCGCTGTTTTCGGCGAATATCCGTGTTGCATAGCTTCCCCTGAAGTGACGGTGTTTGTAGATTAGCCTCACGTAGTTGGCAGTGATTGTTGCACCGGGTCGATGTACTCTCCGCACGCCATCCGCATGGTGGACTTTGGCGGGACATTGATCCTTGTAAGTGCGTGATGAGAATCCGACTAACGCGGAAAGGAGTAGTTTTGACGGGAGGGGGAAGCTGCTCTTCCATTCCTGAATCGGGCGTCTGTTTCTTCAATTGAAAACAGGCAGTTCGGATTTGAATTCCTTTCTTTCGATTCTGTGCAGGGGGTGCCCTTTGCTGAGCAGGATTGCCGCGTCGCAGTATCGGGATACAAATTCGTAGTCATGGGTCACAATGAGAATCGTGGCTCCTTTTTGGGACTCCTCGTTGATCTTGTTGCCCATGGCCCGCATGCTGTACGCATCAAGGCCCGAAGTCGGTTCGTCCAGGATGAGCACACTGGGAGAGTTCACTGCGGCGATGGCGAAAACCAGCCGTTGCTGCTGGCCAGCTGAGAGATTTTGTGGATGGGTATTGATAAACTCTTCAAGGTCCAGGTCGCGCAGGAGTTGTGTCGCAACGTTGGTGTCCTTATCGGACATGGCCGAGTTCAGTTCGTCACGTACTGTGGAAAAAAACAACTGGTGGCTGTTTTCCTGCAATACCAGTCCGCAGGTTTGCAGCCGCTGGCGTGATGAGATCTTTTCCCCGGAGTTGTCCCTGAAAGATCCGCTTGACTGGGTGAGTAGCCCGGCCAGCAGTCTGGTCAGCGTGGTTTTTCCCGAGCCGTTCGGGCCGATTATTGCGAGCTTTTCCCCGGCCACAAGGTCGAGCGATACAGTCTTCAGAATGGTCGAGTCCTTCCTTGAGTAGGCAAAAGATACGCTACGGGCCGATATTGTTGTATATTCTCTTCTGCCAGTTGCGTAGGGAAGCGCATCCGAGTTTTCTATGGCCGCCTTCAGGTCAAGCACGCGAAGGCCTTGTGCCTGCATGATGTCATTGTCGATCCGGTTATCCCGTGTGAGGGTTTTGTCAATCCTGCCGTGTTTCAGAATCACGATTTTATCAAAAAGATCGGTAAGGTAGTACAGCCTGTGTTCAGCCACGACAATAGTTTTGCCCCTGTCCTTCAGTATACCGAGTATCCGTTTCAGGCTTTGGATTGCCTGCGAATCAAGGTTGGCGGACGGCTCGTCCAGAAAGAAAATGTTTGAGCCGGTGCAATAGATTGCGGCGAAAGAGACCTTTTGTTGCTCGCCGCTCGACAGCTCAAACATTTTTCTTTCGCGAAGATGATCTATTTCAAACAGGGCAAAGGCCTCATCCACCCGCCGCAGAATTTCTTCTCGCTCAAGGCCGAGGCTTTCGGGTCCAAAGGCGATCTCGTCTGTCACGTTGATGTGAAAGAACTGGGAGCGGGGATTCTGAAAGACCGAACCCGCAATTCCAGACAGTTGTTCCGGGCTCAGTTCACGGATGTTCTGGCCCGAAACAATAATTTTTCCTTCGGCCTTTCCCGGCAGCAGGTGCGGAATGATCCCATTGAGCGAGCGCATGAGCGTGGTCTTGCCGCATCCGCTTTTGCCGGATAGCACAACGAGTTCTCCGGGCCGTACCTCAAGGTTGATGCTTTGCAGCGCGGCGGTGTCCGTTTCACAGTATCTGAATGTGAAATCCCTGACTGAAATGCTGTTGTCTGTGTTGGTCATATGTGTGCTTCAGGCAAGGGTGAGAAGAGGATGAAGAGGATATATCCTGCCGTGCCAAGGACAAAGATGAGATCCCGGTAGCCGAATTCCATTTCGCGATAGAAATTGGTGCCAGTGAAGTTCATACCTCGGGTAGAAAGGGAGAAGAACAGTTCTTCTCCCAGCGCGAACATTCGGAACAGGAATGCGGACAGGAATATTTCAAATGTGGAAAATGGATGAAGAAGTATTGTTTTTAAGGAGTATAGCCTGCGTACCTTGAGGGCATCGCGTATGATTTTGGCCTCAAAAACGAGTGTGGGAACGAATCTGAAGCAGATCGCGACCGGGATGATGACGTTTCGTCCCATTTTCAGCTTCTTCATCACATTGATACAGTCCGCTACGGATATGCTCAGAAGGAGGATGCGGCCTGTACACAGGATCATACATACCTTCCTGGCGATGACGGCCAGAAAGTGGAGCTGGAAGCCGGGGGAATCCATCACGTAGAGTGGCAAATGTGCCGCCGTGATGACCAGAATCCATTTCACGACGTCATTTGTCTTCCCGAGAATGATCAGCGAAATGAAAAGGTAGGCAAGAAAGCAGAAGTCGCGAACTGCCTCGTGGGAAAGAAGGAACACCAATGTAAGCGCAAGCGGGTAAACCACCAGAATGGCTCTGGGGTCCATCCGTTTGAACATGTTCATACCCGGATTGGCCGGGAAAACGGAGCGGTCTCGGCACTGTCCCCGTTTGTTTGGGGGTGTGTCCGATTGCTGCAACCGGGATGCTTCCATGTCTGCCTGCTGAAAGGTTTTTTCCAAGGTGGCCAAAGTCTGCATTGCTCCCCTTCGGTTGATGTTTTCATGTTGAGCATGCCGCGAAATCTATTTTTCCGCAGGGCACAGTCTCGTGTTCTTGAAGTGCTTGTTGATAAGCCGGTGTCCCAGAAGAAGGCCTACGGAGCATGCTGCAAGGTTGAAAAGGAGGAACCCTACGGCATAGTATAGCGTATATTTTTCGATGGTTTCCTGGGGCCACATCTGCAGGGCTTCATCAAACCAGGGTAGGAATTTGAACAGGTAGAAGGGAGCATAGAAAACCAAGGCCTTCACCGTCACGAATATGAGTATGCAGCCTATGACTGCGGATCTTTGTTTGTAGCCGCCAAGTATGTAGGATATCCCATCCGCAAACAGGCCTGCAGTGAGGCCTGCCACAAGGCCTGGCCACCAACCAATGGCCGCATGCACCAGCCCGATGATTAGCCCGTGAACTGTAATGGCACCTGTTTTGGGGACGCGGACCAGCATGAGCAGGAATATGGGGGCGAGCACGAAGTTGATTATTGGGTCCATTGCTCCCCACAGGATCGGGAAAAAGTGCAGCGCCATGGTTGTGGCAAAAAAGAAAATGATCAATGCAGCATTGAAAATGCCCAGCATGACCAGGTCATACGTGGTAAACCGTTCAATTCTGGAACTCATGATTATCTCCGGTTCTGTTGTTATGCCTTTTGGGTAAGCATCTCACGGTATGCCGTGCAGTTTTCCACCAAATGGGGGTGCGTCCCGTGGTCGATGATTTGTCCGTGATCAAGCACTATGATGTTTTCAGCGTGCATGATCGTGTATATGCGGTGGGCGATTATGATGACTGTCTTGTCCCGAATGAGTTCGCCGATGGCGTCCTGGATGAATGATTCGTTGATGGGGTCCAGGGCGGTTGTCGCTTCATCAAGTATGACGATGGGCGCATTTTTCAGGATTGCGCGCGCTATGGATATACGTTGCCTTTGTCCGCCGGAAAGCGTTGTGCCGCCTTCACTCACGACTGTGTCATAGTCGTTTTCCAGGCTGCTGATAAACTCATGGCAGTGGGCTTTTTTCGCAGCATCGACGACCTGTTCGCGCGTGGCGGTTTTTCTGCCGCACAGGATGTTGTTATATACGGTGTCGTTGAACAGGTAGACTTCCTGAAAAACAAAGGAAAACAGGTCCATCAAAGCCTTGTTGTCAATGTCCCGGATGTTGACTCCTCCGATCTCAATATTTCCAGAATAGGTGTTCCAGAACATGGGGATCAGGTTTGTTATGGTGGACTTTCCAGCTCCGGAATGCCCCACCAGCGCGGTCATTGATTTTTCCTTTGCCGTGAACGAGATGTCGTGAAGTACCTTCTTTTCCCCATAGGAGAAGGATACACCGGAAAAAATGATATCGTGCTTTTCTGGGATTTTCGGGAGTCGGGGTGTCCCAAGCGCCGGGTGCGCCATCATTTCCTCAATTCTGCCGAGAGCATTGAGCATGTGCTGGCCGAGCAGGGCGTATTGCATGATATCGAACATGGCCAGATACATCAGGATGTAGGTGGTTATGAAAAAGATCGTATTGAGGGTTTCGCCTGCAGCGCCGAGTTGCCTGCTCAGCGTCACATAGAGCAGGATGGGGAGCCCCAGCTCTATGGTCAGGGAAAAGAGCATTCCCCAGCTCAGGATCGATCCTTCGGCCACAAGACTGTCCTTGGCGAGCTTCTTGAGCTGATCAAGGAGTTTCTTGTTTTGTTCTCCCACGAGGCCGAATGATTTCATCACTTCAATGCCTTGAATGTATTCGAGAATGTATGAATCGGTTTTATCTATGGTCACGAACCGTTTGGAGCCGAGCTTGATGGTTGTGCGCCTGGCGCGCAGGTAAAACGGAAATGCTGCCATGATTATGGCAATCGATATCATGAACAGTTCCAAATCCAGATACGCCATTACTCCGAGCAGGAAAATGACCGCAAAAATATCGCGCACCCAGCGTATAAATATGTGTGAAAGCAGAAAATCTAGCAGGTTGGTGTCCTGCAGGATTGCGTTGCTCAGGTTGCCCAGGTTTTTGCCCAGGAAAAACCCGAACGCGATTCTTCTTAGGTGAGTCGCCAGCTTGACCCGGATGTTGGAGGTTATTTTGTACGCCTCGATCATTATGGATTTGTACGAGGCGCAGGAAAAAGCCATCCTGAAAACTGCAATAAGCGTGACGATGGAGGCCATCACTGCGGGCGTGCGCCAGTTCCCGCTGTCCTGCATTAACTCCTGTGTCAGATGGTAGAAAATGAGGATTGATGCGCAATAAAGCGCGGCCTCCAGGCAAATGCAGCAGATGCCAAGTGACAGCCTGTATACGTTTCTGTCCGTGACCCTGTTCAGTCTGTGCAGCATGGCTTCAGCTCCTGCCCTCAAGTGACCACGTGTTTGCCTTGCTCGTGAGATCCCACATCTGCCGGTATTTCTTGTTCTGGGTCATGAGTTCCGAGTGGCGTCCAAAATCGACTATCTTTCCGTTGTTGAATACGAAGATGATGTCCGCATTGGTTGCAGCGGTTATTCGGTGGGTGATGAAAAGAATGATCTTGTCTGGGCAGTAGTGTTTGATGGCATCAAATATCCTGCGCTCTATCGTTGCATCGACCTGCGATGTGGGTTCGTCCAGAACAAGGATCGGTGAATCCTTCAAAAGCGCCCGTGCAAGACATATCCGCTGTTTTTCTCCTCCACTGAGGTTTGATCCGTCGCCGCCGATCATCGTGTCGTAGCCATTGGGCAGTTTCTTGATGAATCCATGTGCCTCCACCACCTTAGCAACCTCAATGATGTCCTGGTCGGAAATGTCAGGCAGCCCCATGCAGATGTTGTCCCTGACAGAGCAATCCAGAATGAACGAGTCCTGAAAAACGAAAGATATGTTTCTCAGCAGGAATGCGAGTGGAATCTGCTTTATGTCCACGTTGCCGATGGAAATGTTTCCCTGGTTGACTTCCCAGAATCGAAGAAGAAGTTGGGCCGCGGTTGTCTTGCCCGAACCGGATTCTCCGACAAGGGCATAAAGCCCGGGTTTGTCGAGATCCATGTTGATGTCGGACAGCACCTGTTTGTCCGAGTATGAAAAAAACACCGAGTCATACTTGATGGTGAAGTCATCTATGGACACATAGCTTTCCTGAATGTCGGATATCTGCTCCACGTCCGTGATCTGGCCCACCCGCCGGGCTCCTTCCATGAGAGAGCAGAGCAGATTGCTTGAGGTGTAAACCTGGTTGACGGGTTTGACCATTGCCGCCCCCAGAATGAAGCACAGGAAATATGTGGCCACAGGGATATCAACCCCTTGTTGCGCCTGATAGGCGATCATGAACATCAGGAGAGGGAGAACGAAATCAAGGCTTGATTTGAACACGACATAGAACGGCGAGCTTTTTTTGATCCACTGGGATGTGATTTGGATTTGTTTTTGTATTGCCGTGTTGAATTTGTCGAACGATTCCACAGTCACATTGAAGATTTTGATTATGGGAATGGCCTTGACGTATTCCACGGTTGCGGAATTCATGTTTTCCATGTTGTCGAAATAGTCTTTTACGTTTTCCTTTCTTATTTTGCTTATTCTGTTCAGGGCAAAGAACATGAACACAAGCGGAATGAGCAGGACGAGCGCAAGCAGCGGATTTTGCGAAAAGACGACTCCAAAGATTGCAAGTGGTATCGTAATGGAAAGCGCGGTGTCCGGTATGTGATGGGCAATGTATATTTCCAGACTTTCAACATCTTCGCTTGCGATCTTCCGGAGCAGGCCGGAAGATCTTTTCGAGAAAAATCCGAGAGGAAGATTGCCCACATGCTCCAATAGCTTTTTCCTGACGTTGCACTGGATGAAAAAAGCTGCCCGGTGCGAGAACATGGTGGCGGTGAAAAGAAGTACGTACTTCAATACGATTGCTACAGCCACAGCAACGGTAATGTTCAATATGTATTCCCCGCTGATCGCGGAGGTATTTACGCTTTTGATAACGTCGAAGAAAAGTATGTACGGCAGTATCGAAATACAGCCACCGATCATCGCGCAAATAATGGATAGCACCAGAAAAATCCGGTTCCCCTGGGATACGGAAATTAACCATTTGATTGCTTGGTAGTTTTCTTTGAGCATGATCGTGGTAATGTTTTTTGTCGTTTTACGTTCGGCCGCAGGCTGCGCTGTGATACGGGTACGCAGCATGGCATGTCGAGAGCCATGCTGCGGTACTTCCGGATCAGGGAATTATTTTAGAAATTATATTGAAGGCCTACTCCGCAAAGAATGCTCCTGCCGGGCTGGATTCCCGCAGTATCACCGGCACTATAGATCACTTCGTCCGTAATGTTCGTTGCGGTAATATGGGGTTCGATGGTGAGCCTGTCGTATTCCATTTTATAGGAGAGCTTGGCGTCGAAGACCGTCTTGCCTTCCGAGGGATGCCTTGATCCGTCGGAGAGCTTGAAATCTATGTAGTGAGCGCCTTCGATCCCCATGCTGAAGTTGTAGAAATTGTCGACCATTGCCCCGAAGACAAGCTTTGAGTCGGGGTTGGGCGATGAATAGAGCCTTTCGTCAATGGTCTGGTCTATCCGCTCCATCACTATGTAGTTCGAATACAAGGTAAGGTAGTCGGTTGGGTATATCGAGATTTCGGCTTCATAGCCCTGTGCATTCGATTTGCCCACGTTGTTTAATTTGAACGCCGCCAGGTCAAAGACGATTCGATCGTGATATTCCGTTTTAAAGTAGCTGAGGCTGAAGGAGGCCCAGTGGGAGATGTCCTGCTTGATGCCGATTTCCCAGCCTTCGGACCGTTCGTTTTTGAGGTCCGGGTTTGCACCCATGGCCGCTGGCATATACAGGTAGTTTGCCGGTGGGGTCTTGAATGCTTCACTGTACGAAGCCCAGAGGGTGGTCCAATCGTAGTCTGTTTTTGCAAAGGGATATATCGATATTCCGCAGTTTGTGCTAAGATTGTCAGTGGTCTTCCCGTCTCGGTCATAGGCGTCATGGCGTGCGCCTGCCGTGAGCAGCGCGTAGTCAGTGGGCTTTGATTCAAGCTGGCCGGTAAAGCTGTTTTGGTGCTGTGTTGATTTGTAGTCGTAAACTGACGCGCCCGTGGAGGTGGAATGCGCATCCGTTGTCTTGTGCGAATAGTTCAAATGTGCGGAGAGAAGCTCATTCTCGACCACCTCGATCCGCGACCGGATGTCGCCGACAAATGCTTGTTCCTTATAGGAGACTGTGTTGGTTTTGTTCAGGAAGGATGGCACGTCATACGGTGAGTTGCCGTAGATATAGTCCAGATTGTTTTCGATATACCCGACAGTGGTTTTGATGTTGAACCTGTCGAAATCGCCATTGTATTTACCGAGTATGGACGTGGTTTTCGGCTCGTTCTGCCATATCTTGCGGTTGGTATCGTCCAGGTAATAGTAGCCTGCGCCACCGGTCTGGTACTTTCCATCTGCATACGTGGTTTCCAGGCCGATTTCATGATCATTTGTCAGGAGAAAATCAAGGCGGGCATACAGGTTTTTGTATCTTGATTCAGTGTAGGGGATTTCGCCCTTGGGTGTGTCATAGTCGTCTGCATACTTTTGGGCGTAGTTGATGATCCATGCCAATTTGTCCTTTCCGCCGCTTACGGTGATGGCTCCGTTTTGCGTGTTGTTAGAGCCAGAGTCGAGGTCGAGCTTCACGTAGGGATTGTCCGCATCGCCCTTTTTCATGACTACGTTGATGGCTCCACTCATGGCCCCCGAACCCTGCGAAGCGGCTTGGGTCCCTCTGAGAACCTCAATGCGCTCAATGGCCCCGGTCCCGGCCGTGAAAATATTGAACGGGGTTGCGCTGATGTAAGGGTTGATGTCAACCCCGTCGACAAGAACAGAGGGTGTTTCTCCGCGGATCATGATCGTCGCCCAACCCATGCCGGAGCCCTGGTCGGTGTGAACCCCGGTCACGTTCTTGATCGCATCGTAAAAATTATCCGTTTTCGGTTTTATTTCCAGGTCGCGGCTGGTAATGACATCAATAGATGCTGGCAATTTTTTGTAATTGGTTTCACTGCGGGACACTTCAACAACATAGGGATCAAGGCGTGTTGCATTGTTTGATTCCGCATATCCGTAACTGTATGTTGTGGACAACAGTATCAATAAGGCTAGGGTCAGTTTTTTCATGTGGTTTCCCCAGTGAAGATTAAAGTTCGCAATGCCTTAGGGTCAGTTTCGCAAACGATCCCTGAAGATCATTTCTCCAAGAAATCCGACCAATAGCCCGTGGTCGTGATTCCGTTTGATAATCTCGTTTGGGGAAAGGTTCTGATTGTAAAAGGAAATAAAATAGCGTTTTTTGGAGTATTCCCGCCGGTGGTTTCAGGGATTGTCCGTCAAGATCAGGCGTGGGGCGGTAAGCGGATTGAACCGTCAGATGTTTCCGGCGTTGGACATGTACTCATGCGGACTCACGCCATACTTGCTGCGAAAGATTTTTGAAAAGTGACTGAGGCTTGAATAGCCGACTTCGAAAGCAACTTCAGATACGTTCATTTTCTGTTCGCACAAGAGGTTCCTTGCCTTTTCCAGACGCTGATCCGCCAGATAGCGATAGGGTGTTATGCCATGAACCAGCCGGAATCCGTTTTTCAACTTGAATTCATTTACCCCGATAAGCTGTGACAATTGTTGGACCGACGGAGGGGATTCAATGCTGTCGTCCAGAATTGATTTGGCCTCCCACATTTTTTCGCGGTCCTCGTCGGTCAGGGTCAGTTTGAGGCATGACCGTTCTTTGTTAGTTGTTTGGCGCAAATAGGAAACAAGCTCGAGAGCTTTGCCTTCATAAAAGAGTCCTTTTGCCTTGTTCTGGACGGGGCAGAGCATCATCTGTTGCAGAACGAATTTCATGTCCGCCGTTATCGGGCTGAATATCGTGTGGCACAGGGATTTCCTCTCTTGCATTTGCTCTTTTACGTACATGATCAATGTGTCAAAATAGTACTCGAATAAGGATATCGAAATAATGAAGGAGAGGTAGCATACAGGCTGTCCCTTGCAGTATTGGGCCAGCCCCGAGCACCCGGGATAAAAGGCGATATGAGCCTGTCCGTGGTTGGAGACTTGGGCTTGGGCCCTGTTGTCCGAGTAGAGAACGCTCTGGATCGGGCCGCCCAGATTGAAACCTATTTCAATCATGTGACTTGTTTGTTCGGTCGGTTCATATTTGACTTGGGCACCGCCGATGCCTCTTTGGACGGTCATGCGGATCTCGTTCTGGATTTCTATGGTTTGAGTCTGGATGTTGGCTGGCGGTTGAGATTGTGTTGTCGCGCCCTTCATATGGTTCCCTTTCTGGTTTGTGTGCCTTTGTATTTGTAGATGTGTTGAATTCTAGCAGGACCATGGGTTAAAAAATGATTTTTGACTGCTTTTTATGAGATTTGCCGGTTTTTTGGGAATTTTTAGTCTGCCCTTAGCCGTTCAATAGAAAAAAACTCAACCATGCAAGCTAACATGAGCGATATTGATTTTCAAAGTCAATAGATTATATCAAGTCGCAGTGGGTGGCCCGGGGCGGTGACATCAAACGACCATCTGTGCTTTTTCACTACGACCCCGGCCGAGGCGGCAAGGTGGCCGAGGAGATCGTCGGGAACTTCCGTGGGTTTCTGCAAACCGACGGCTAC
>NZ_WODC01000013.1 GCF_009729555.1 Pseudodesulfovibrio alkaliphilus | reverse complement strand
GAGCCAGGATCAAACTCTCCAGTTGATAAACTTGGAGAATGTGATCACTCATCCACTCGTTATTAAACGGGCTGTGATTTCGTGATCTTATTTGCTCAACTCGCTATTTAATTGTCAAAGACCATTTCTCTTGCGCCTTCTCAGAACGCCCTGCGCTATGCAGGAAAGTACAATCTAGATTTTTCCAGACCGACCGTCAACCCTTTTTTTCATTTTTTCAAAACAAACTTCGGGCCAACCATTCAGTATCGCTTGAGAAAGAACGAGCCGCCGGGTGATCCTGTCGGGCTTCCCCGTGCGGCGAAAGAGGTTCTAGGTGAATCGCCCTCAGAGGTCAAGCGCTTTTTTTCAAAAAATGAAGCCTTTTGACCACCAAAGACACAAACTGCCAATATTTAATACTTTTTCAACTGACTGCCTGACGACTTTTTTCACATTGTCATCGTATCGCTCCAGATAAAAGCAACATCATGGCTATGAATTCGGGCGACACGCCTCTGGAAGAACGAGCCAAGGGCGGCCTCATCTGGTGTCTGAGCCAGTGTCCCCCATGCGCTACAAATGACAAGGCCCGGCCGCTAGAGCGCCGGGCCTGCCTTACGCGACCTTGTTTTAGAACTCGAGACTATTTGGTGTTCTGGGGAAGGGGATGACATCGCGGATGTTGGTCACGCCGGTTACGAGCATGAGCATCCGCTCAAAGCCCATGCCGAACCCGGCATGGGGGGCTGATCCGAACCGGCGGGAATCAAGATACCACCAGTAGTCTTCCTCGCTCAGCCCCATCTCGCCCATGCGCCCGAGGAGCACGTCGAGCCGCTCCTCGCGCTGGCTGCCGCCGATGAGTTCGCCAATACGCGGCACCAGGCAGTCCATGGCAGCCACGGTTCGCCCGTCATCGTTAACACGCATATAAAAAGGTTTGATGCTTTTGGGATAATCATGGACATACACGGGCTTTTTGAACTGCTCCTCGCACAAAAACCGCTCATGCTCGGTCTGCAGATCCATGCCCCACTCCACCGGGTATTCGAAACTCTTCCCCGCCTTATTGAGGATGTCGATGGCCTCGGTATAAGGCAAACGCGCAAATGAATCCTGCAGCACGTTTTCAAGGGTCAGCATCAGTCCCTTGTCAACCCATTTGGCAAAAAGCTCCACGTCATTGGGGCAATGATCCAGAATATGGGTAATGAGAAATTTGATCATCTCCTCGCCAAGGTCCATGTCATCCGCAAGATCAGCAAAGGCCATCTCGGGCTCGATCATCCAGAACTCGGCCACATGCCGCGGGGTATTGGAGTTCTCGGCCCGGAAGGTGGGGCCGAAGGTGTAGACCTCGCCAAGGGACAAGGCGAACATCTCGGCCGAAAGCTGACCCGAGACCGTGAGCTGGGCTGGCTTGCCGAAAAAGTCCTTGTCCGGCGATGCGTCTGCGCCGGGTTCCAGGCTGGTGACACGGAACATTTCGCCCGCTCCTTCGCAGTCGGAGCCGGTGACGATGGGAGTGTGGACGTAGAAGAACCCTTTGTCGGCAAAGAATTTGTGGATGGCCTGAGCCAATTCGGAGCGAATGCGGAACATGGCTCCGAACTTGTTGGTGCGCGGCCTCAAGTGAGCTATTGTGCGCAAAAACTCGTCGCTGTGGCGCTTCTTCTGCAGCGGAAAAGTTTCCTGATCGGCCTCGCCAAACACCTCGATGGTCCGGCCACGGATCTCCCACTTCTGACCCTTGCCCGGCGACTCCACCAGTTCCCCGCTGATCTGCACCGCAGCGCCGGTGCCAACCCGGTCAAGGACGGACTCGATCTCCGGGGTATGGTCGATGACCACCTGGATGTTAAGCAGGGTCGAGCCATCGTTGAGCTCCACAAAGGAAAATCCCTTGCTGTCGCGCTTGGTGCGCACCCAGCCCATGACCACGATTTCGTCCATGGGCCCGGCGGCTTCCAGGGCGGCGCGTATCTTCGTTCTCTTCATGATTCTGCCATCCTCGAAAGTTTTTCCCGGTTCTAGCTGGTTCGTCACGCCTTGGCAACGATCTGAACGACCTATTTCATCTATTGCCACCTGATGACAGGTGGGCTATGAGAAACGCCCGAGCCACAACGACAATCACCCTATGAGGAGCGGATGGGATTCTTTAGCAAGCTGAAAAAGGTCTGGCAAAGCCCTGAGGACATAGCGCAACAGGCCCTGGACGATTACAAGCGGGAGCATGGCCTGGCAGCCCCCGAAATGGCGTCGATTTCGGAGAATCAAGCTGCCGTGCCCGAAACTCGGCCGACCGCTGACGCATCGCTCCCCGGCATTGAAACCCTCCCGAGCAACGACGGCTGGCGGGCTGGCCTGACGCTGGCCTTGCGACAGGCCGAGCCGAAGCTGTCGCAGTGGCTGACCATCATCACCGCCGATGTTGAAGAGAAAGGTCCACTGCTGTGGGAACGCCTCGCTTTTCTTTTCAATGCGCTGGGTGCGCCGGACGACGAGGCCCGTGAATTCATAAGCCGTTTCGAGGCGTGGCTTGAGGATATGGGCTACCGGACCGTTGACGACTTCCGCTCCGAGCTGCAATACCGGCTGGCCCTGGCCCTGGAGCTGGAAGACGAAGAGGACGAACGCGACCGGCTCTTCCTCAAACTTTCCGACGGCATCGCCAAGACCCGCGAACAAATCACAAGACGCATCGACGGCCTGCTCTCGTCTCACTCACGCCTGGACGACGATTTTTGGGACGAGTTCGAGGAGATACTAATCATGGCCGACGTGGGCATGGAAGCCGCTGGCCAGCTCATGGACAACCTCAAAGCCCGCGCCCGCAAGGCCGGAACGGACAACCCCGAGGATTTCAAGAACATACTGCGCGAGGAATTGGAGGAGATATTCCGCACCCCGCCGCGCATCGAGGCGGTGAACCCTCCCGAGGTGCTGATGATGGTCGGCGTCAACGGCGTGGGCAAGACCACCACCATAGCCAAGCTGGCCTACCGGGCGCAGTTGCAAGGCCGCAAGGTGCTCATCGCGGCAGGTGACACCTTCCGGGCTGCGGCCATTGAACAGCTTGAAGTCTGGGCAAACCGGATCGGAGTTGGATTCTTTGCCAAGGCCGAAGGCTCGGACCCGGCGGCCGTGGCCTACGAGGCCATGGACAAGGCGGTGAGCGAAGGCTACGACCTGCTCCTGCTCGACACGGCCGGACGCCTCCACACCAAGGTCAATTTAATGGAAGAACTGAAGAAGGTGCAGCGGGTGCTGGGCAAGAAGCATCCGGGTGCCCCCCACCGCTGCGTCCTGGTCATCGACGCCACCACCGGCCAGAACGCCCTTTCGCAGACCAAACTTTTCAACGAAGCCGTGGGCCTGGACGAAATCATCCTGACCAAGCTCGACGGCACGGCCAAGGGAGGCGTGGTGGTGGCAGTGACCCTTCAGCACAGACTGCCCATCACCTTTGTCGGCCTGGGCGAGAAGATGGAAGATCTGCGCCCCTTCAACGGCAAGGACTTTGCCAAGGCGCTGCTCACCTAACCCTTTTACAAGACGGTTGAAAACGTGTCCCAAGAATTCAAGGATCGAAACGGCGTGGAAGAAGGCGAGGCGAGCTTCGCCGAACTGTTCGAGCAGTACAGCGAAGGCGGCGGCGATACCCTCAACGTGGGCGACAAGGTGTCCGGCACCGTCATCCAGGTGGGCGAAAACGCCATCTTCGTCGATACCGGCACCAAGCTGGACGGTATTGTGGAACGCGAGGAACTGCTGGACGACGAAGGCAACTGCACCGTCAAGGAAGGCGACATTGTCGAACTGTATGTCGTGGGCAACGATTCCGGCGGCATCAAGCTCTCGCGGGCTCTTTCCGGCATCGGCGGCCTGGCCATGCTCGAAGAGGCCAAGGCCGGCGCCCTGCCTGTGGAAGGCAAGGTTGAATCCACCTGCAAGGGCGGCTTCAACATCACCCTGATGCAGCGGCGCGCCTTCTGTCCTGTCAGCCAGATCGACAACCGCTTCGTGGAAAACGCCGAGGAATACGTAGGCAAGACCCTGGAATTTCTCATCACCAAGCTGGAACAGCACGGCCGTAACATCGTGGTCTCGCGCCGCGCCCTGCTGGAACGCGAGGCAGTGGAGTCCACGGCCACTTTCGTCTCCGAGACAAAAGTGGGTGATGTGGTCGAGGGCGTTGTCACACGTCTCGCACCGTTCGGCGCCTTTGTCGAGATCAAGCCGGGCCTGGACGGACTGGTCCACATCTCCCAGCTCTCCCATGCGCGGGTCGGGCATCCCGAAGAGGCCGTCAGTGTGGGTCAGCGGGTCTCAGCCAAGATCGTGGGCATCGAGCAGACGGACAAACCCGACAAGCTCAAGATATCCCTTTCCATGAAGGAACTGGCCCAGGACCCCTGGGACACCCTCTCCGCCACCTTTGCCGAAGGCGACAAGGTCACGGGCAAGGTCGTGCGGTTGGCCGATTTCGGCGCCTTCGTGGAAATAGCTCCGGGGGTGGACGGTCTGGTCCATGTTTCGGAGATGAGCTACACCAAGCGCATCAACAAACCTGCGGACTTCGTGGCCGAAGGCCAGCAGGTGGCGGTCATGATCAAGTCCATTGATCCCGATAGCCGCCGCATCAGCCTTTCCATGAAAGACGCCGAGGGCGACCCCTGGATGGACGCGGCAGAGAAATACCGCGCAGGTCAACGGGTGCAGGGCGTTGTTGAGAAACAGGAGCAGTTCGGCATCTTTATCCAGCTTGAGCCGGGCATCACCGGCCTCCTGCCCAAGTCGGTCATCGCCCGTAGCGAAAACCCGGCCCCGTTTGAAAAACTCCACTCCGGCGACACCGTGGAGGTGGTCATCGGCGAGGTCAAGGCCGCGGAGCGCAAGATATCCCTGACCACGGGCGACACCCGCGAGGATGGCGACTGGAAGCAGTTCGCTCCCAAAAAACAGACTGCTGTTAGCCCCTCAGGCATGGGGATGCTCGGGGCCAAGCTCCAGGAAGCCCTGAACAAGAAAAAATAGCAGCCTGTCCGCATACACACCAGAATGGCCCGGCCCGCATCACGCGGACCGGGCCATTTTCATGCCTACGGCATCAACGCCAGGGCGGTTCGACCTCGGCAAGGAACCCCGGCAGTTCGACACGCTGATGGTGAAGGAACATGACCGGCCCGGTTGCTCCCGCCCGGCCTTCGACGGGTTCGCCGTACAACGGATCGCCGACAATGGGGTGTCCGAGGCTGGCCAGATGGGCACGGATCTGGTGGCGGGCGCCTTTCATGATCAGGCAGCGCACCAGGGTGGTCTCCGCATCATGGGACAGCGCGGCAACGTCGGTCCAGCGTCGCGGGTCCAGATCATCCTGAGTCAACACGCCGGTAACCGGCCTGTCGTCGGTATCGAGACGACGGCGCACCGTAATCATGCCATCGAGGCGGCCGCGCACACGAGCCAGATAGAACTTGCGCACCGCCCCCGCCTCCTCGGCAGCGCGATACGCTTCGAGACCGCCCGGCCCCAGGCCCACCAGGATCAGCCCAGATGTCAAAAAATCCAATCTGTTGAGCATTATTGGCTCAAGATTTGGAAACAACTCTGGCAACGCGGCCTCCACGGTGACGCCGACCTTGCCCGCCACGGATGCGGAATGCAGCCCGCCCGGCTTGTAGACTGCGGCCAGGGCAGAGGTACGCACGATGACACGGACACGGTCTTGATCGTCGGGCATGACATTCTCCTCGCCGCTGGCTTGTGGCGCGACCAACGCGATGACCTGCCCCGGTCGCACCTTGTATCCCGGCCCCCTGGGGCGGCCGTCCACCTCGATACGCCCCGTCTCGCACAGCCGCCGCCGCAGCCGGAGGCCCGAGCCGGGCATCATCTCGGCCGCGGCCCTGTCCAGCCGCGCTCCGGCCAGGGATTGATCAACAGTGTATTCATCCTGCTTGGGCATGGCGCAGCATACCCTCACAACACTTTGACGCGCAAGGATTTAACTCCCCTTTGACGCGGGCAGTGAAAACCCCTAAACGTAGGTGGCGCAGCCCCAAACACCCCGTTCACCAGGAGAGCCATGCACGCCTTTCCCCTGCCCGCCCTCGCCGCCACGGACCTTGAATGATGGATATTCGCGGCCTGCTCTTTGTCCTTGCGGCGGCCTTCATGTGGGGCGTCATCGGCATCTTTGCCAAGGAAGTGTTGGACCAGGGCGTCTCGGCCCTGGAGATCGCCTTCTGGCGGGCCTTGTTCGGCTGGCTTATGTTTCTGGCCCACGCCCTGGTCATGAGGCAGACCCGCGTTACCCGTGCCGACCTGCCCGCCCTGTTCGGCTTCGGCTTCATCTGCGTCACCCTGTTCTACGGCGCGTACCAGGTCGCCATTCGCGACGTGGGGATGGCCATGGCCGCCGTGCTCCTGTACACGGCGCCGGCCTGGGTGGCCTTCCTCTCCTGGCTGGTGCTCAAGGAGGGGATGACTCCGATCAAAGCGGGCTGCGTGGCCATGACCATCATCGGGGTGGCCTGCATCAGCCTCGGGCCGAAACTGATCAGTGGCGCACAGCTGGAAATCAACCTCTTCGGTCTTGGAGCGGGACTGCTCTCGGGATTCACTTACGCCCTCTACTACATTTTCGGGAAAAAATACCTCTACCGCTACCACACTCCGACCATCTTCGTTTACGCACTCCCCTTTGGCGCAGCTCTGCTTTTCCCTTTCGTGGATTTCCAGCCCAAATCAGGATATGCGTGGACCATGCTCGTACTCATGGCCGGAGTCACCACCTACGGAGCCTTCTCGGCCTATTACGCAGGACTGAAGCGACTGGAGGCCACACGGGCCGCGGTCGTCGCCACCTTCGAGCCCCTGGTGGCGGCTGTTTTCGCCTATCTCCTTTTCGGCGAAACCTTCTCCCTGCTCGGCTATTTCGGCAGTTGCCTGATCATCGGCGCCGTGATCCTGGTGGTCCTCTCATCCAGGACAGCCCCGGCCCGCGCCGTAGCATCAGACGAGTAAACCGACGACCATCGGTTTAGCCATCCGTCAGCAACCACACAGGAACACACCAGGGGACAGTGCAATCCATGTCGGAACTCAAACAGCTCCGGGCATCCGCCGGGTCAGGCAAGACCTACCAACTCACCCGCCGCTTTCTCGCCCTGCTCGACGGGGCCGACGAAAACGCCCGGCCCTTCGCCTGCGTCGGTCGCCCTGGTCGGGGATACGCCTGGCCCGAGATCATGGCCGTGACCTTCACCAACAAGGCTGCCACGGAAATGAAGGAACGGGTGATCAAGGGCCTCAAGCTCGGCGCCCTCGACATGGAAACCGCTGGCCCCCGAACCGCAGCTGCGCCCGAGATGGCAGCAAAGGCCCTCGAATCCATCCTGCGCCGCTACCATCGGCTCAACATCCGAACCATAGACTCCCTGCTGGCCCTGATCCTGCGCCTCTTTGCCCTCGACTTCGGCATACGCCCGGATTTCCAGCTCACCTTTGATGAAAAAACCCTGTTCGACACCGTCTACGAACACTTCACCAGCCTGTGCGACAGCGACTGCCCTGAACGCGACCTGCTCGCCGCAGCCATGGAAACCATGCTCCTTGCCGAAAAACGCGGCAGCTTCTGGCTTCAGGACAAGGTGCGAGACCGGCTGCGAGAACTGACAGCCTTCCTGCGCGACCAGACCGGCCCCATCGAAACGGACCAGGAAGTCATCAGACAGATGCTCTCCGCAGCCCATGCCGAATTCCAACGCGCCGTGAAGGCCATGCGCGGGCATAGCGATGAACGGAGCATCCCGCTCAACGCCAACTTCTCCAAATTTCTGGCCAAATGCGAGGGCCTTGATCTTTTCGACCCAGCGCCCGAATCCGCCATGATCCAAAAGCCCGCCTTTGCCGACTGTGTGTTGAAAAAGGGCCACGGGCTGGCGGACGACCGATCTGAAGCCTTCTATTTCCATTTGCAAGCAGCCTGGCAGACATACGCCGCTGACCACGCCGTGCTTTCGGGGGCGTATTTCCTGGCCCCGGCCATCGCCATCGCCCAGCGGCTTCAAAACGGCATGAACGTGCTGCAAAGGCAGCACGGGCTGGTCCTCGGCTCGGCCCTGGCCGGGTTTGTCAACGAGCTGCTCGCCCACGACGAGGCCGTATCCGAGGCATATTGCCGCATGGGCTGCCGTCTGCACCATCTGCTGGTGGACGAGTTTCAGGACACCAGCCGCGACCAGTGGCGAGCAGTGACCCCCCTGGCCCAGGAATGCCTGGCCAAGGGTGGCTCCCTCTTCTACGTGGGAGACATCAAACAGGCGATCTACGGCTGGCGCGGCGGCGACAGCGCCCTCTTCGACGAAGTCATGACCCAGCCCGACATCGCGGCCCTGGCCCTGACGACCGCCAGCGACACCTTGCCGGACAACTGGCGCAGCTTCGAAACCGTGGTCCGCTTCAACAACGACTTCTTCAGCCACCTCCACGACCCGGAGCAGGCCAGACAGCTGGCCGACACCATCCTCACCACCGCGCCCGCCGACTTCCGGTCAGACTTCGCCCTGGACCTTGCCCGATCTTTCACCGACTGCGCACAGACGGTGGCCGCAAAGAACCTGGGGACCGGCGGATATGTACGCATGGAGCGCCTGACCAGCGGCAGTGCGGAGGAGCTTGTCGAGCAGACCCTTGAGGCGCTGGACACCCTCATGGACGAGTTGCTCGCCCGTCGCCGCTTTCGCGACATCGCCGTGTTGGTGCGCTCGCACAAGGACGCGGCACTGGTCTGCGACCTGCTCGTGGCCAGGGGCGTCCCGGTCATTACTGAAAACAGCCTCCAACTTGATCGACACCCCTTGGTGCGGCAGTTGGCGGCCTTCCTCGCTTTCCTCGACTATCCGCGGGACGATGTGGCCTTTCTCACCTTCGCCTCGGGCGAGGAGCTGTTTCTGGCCGAGGCGGGCATCGCGGCGGATGAATTTCAGGACTGGCTCATGCGCCCGCGCAAACGGCCCCTGGGTGTCCAGTTCCGCGAAGACTTCCCCGGACCGTGGCAGAGGCTCATCGAGCCCTTCTACAATCAGTCCGGGCTGATGACCCCCTACGATCTGGCCAGCGAGGCCATACGCGTCTTCCGTGCCTTCGACCGCCATCCCCAGGCCGAACTGTATTTGCGCCGCTTTCTCGAGGTGGTCCATCTGGCCGAAGAAAACGGCCACGGCTCCCTTTCCGCCTTCCTCGAATTCTGGGCCGAAAAATCGGATCAGGAGAAGGTGCCCCTGCCCGAAAACATCGACGCCGTACGCATCATGACCATTCATAAAGCAAAAGGCCTTGAATTTCCTGTGGTCATCGTCCCCTTCCACAACTGGAAGGCCGACACGGACAAAGACTACGAAATCCGCCACCACAAAGGGGTGCGACTGCTGGCGCCACTGGGCAAAAGCATGGGCAAACCCTACTTTTCCAGCCTGGGCCGCACCGTGCGCGAACAACTCAACCTGCTCTACGTGGCCTGGACCCGTGCCCGCGAGGAGCTTTACGGATTCTTCACCGAAAAGCCGGCCACCTCGCCCGCCCTGGCGGCCATGAATCTCTTTCTCGACCCGGACGGCCCGGATATCTTCGAGCGCGGCCTGCCCCCCGACCCCGAGATCACCCGACAGCCCCCGGAACCGACTCCACGGCCAGAGCCGCCTGCAATCAGGGAAAACCAGAGGACGGCTCGACTCATGGACTGGCTACCCAGACTGCGCGTCTACCGCCACAGCCTGGACGAATTCTTCTACAACGAGCGGATGCGCGGCCAGGTGGCGCACCGGACCATGGAACACGTCCGCGTCACCGGCAACGACGAGGCAGATGCACATCGCGCCGTGCGGCTGGCCATGGGCGACTTCCCGGCCCTGGGCGCCCTTTCTCCAGAGGAATTGACCCGGCTCGAGGCGGATCTGCGGTCTATGGCCCTGTGGGCCCTTAGCCGCGATGACCTGCGCCGATGGCTGGCCCAAGGCTTACGCGAGCCAGAAATCATGGACATGGACGGCAGCTTCAAGAGGCTGGATCTGCTCCACCTGGGCAAGCGCACCGTGGTGGCAGACTTCAAGACCGGCCAGCCCTCGCCCAAAAACCGGGAGCAGGTGCTCGACTACATGTGCATTCTCCAGGCCATGCCCGGCGTCACCGGGCCGGTCGAAGGCCATCTCGTCTATCTCGACCTGCGCGAAATCCACCGGGTGGAGAGGGAGGCGTAGATGCGCACTGTCACCCTCATCCCCTGGCATGCGGACTTTATCCCCGCTCTTGGACGGCTGCTTGCCACGCGCCCCGACCTGGGCAAGATGACGGTCCTCTTTCCCCACAACAGGCCGCGCCGTTACCTCAAGGCATTCCTGCGCGACCACACGGACATGGTGCGTCCCGCCCTTCTGCCGCGCATGACCTCCATCGCCGATTTCGTGGCCGGACTACGACGCGATCTTACCAACCGGGCCGTAACCCCGGCCAACCGGCTTGATCTCGTGGAGCTGCTGCGCGAGGTGGTCGGCGATCTGCGCCGCGAGGGACGCGGCCTGCTGGCCCGCCTGCCCGAGATGGACCGCGAAACCTTTCTGCCCTGGGGTCTGCGGCTGGCCCGTCTGGCCGACGACCTCATGCGCCAGAATGCGGCCCCGGACAACCTCATCCACATGGACGGCGAAGTCTCGCCCTATGCGGCAGCACTGCTCGAACAGCTCTCGGCCATCCACCTCCGCTATGTGGAAGCCCTCTCGGAGCGCGACTGGACCACTCCCGGCATGGATTGGCGCTTTGTCATCGCCAACATAGCACTGGCAACCGAACATCTGAGGGACTCGCCCATCCTGGCCGCCGGATTTTACGCCCTGAGCAAGGCAGAAGACACTCTGTTCCGTCGGCTGTGGGAAGACGGTCTGCTCCATCCGGTCATCCACTCCGACCCGGCCCTGGCAACAGGCGGCAGTCCCCACTGGGCCACGGCGGAGCATGGGCAATGGCTTACCCGCTGGCAAACCCGGCCGATAATCCCGGCCGGGGAAAACACCCCGGCGCGAGTACCGGCCATCCGATTCTGCGAGGGGTTTGACCGCCATTCGCAATTGGCCGCCCTGGCCGAAGAGCTTGCATCGGCCAGTGGCGGGGAGGAGGCCTCCGGGCTCAACGACACGGCCGTGATCCTGCCTGACGAGGGCGCACTCATGCCCGTTCTTCACCACCTCCCCGTAAGCGACCCCAACATCTCCATGGGCTACCCCCTTGAACGCACCGCCCTGGCCCGGCTGGTGGAAACCATCCTGGCCCTTCAGGAAAACCGCCTGGACGACGGACGCTACCACTGGCGCGACCTCATAGCTCTCATTCGCCATCCCTATCTGCGGCTGCTTGGCCCCGAGGACAGACCGCTACGCAAGCTCTTCCATGTCTGGGAGGCAGTCATCCGTACCGGAGAGCGCTTCCTCGACCCCATGGCCTGGCAGCCCCCCTACGGCGACCCCGTCCTCAAAGACGTGAACGAGGCAATGGCCGAACCGCTACGGCTGACGGTGCTCCACCACTGCCTGACGCCCTTCAGGAACGCCGCCTCCCTGAACGACCTGGGCAACGCCCTGTCCGGGTTGGCGGCCATGCTCCATGCCCATGGCGAAGGGCTTTGGCATACCTATCTGGTGGACGCGGAGTGCCTCTTCCGTCTGACCTCGTCCGTGGTACCGCAACTACGCGGGGCAGAAACAAGCGTCCTGCCCCTGAGCCGTGGAACCCTGTTCTCCATGCTCCGTTCCATGCTCGCCCGGGAGCGTGTCTCCTTCGAGCCTGAACCACTGGCCGGACTCCAGGTGCTCGGTGTGCTCGAAACCCGGTTGCTCCACTTTGAGCGCCTGCACATCCTCGACGCCGTTGAGGAACGACTGCCCGGCACCAACCCCTTTGATCCGCTCCTGCCCGATCCGCTGCGGCGGCTCCTCGATCTGCCCGATGTCCGCCAGCGTGACAACGTCTCGGGCTACAATTTCCACAGGCTGCTCATGGGCGCCCGTGAGGCGGTCATTTATTACCAAAGCGGCATCCGGCCCGGACTGCTGGATCAGAAAAGTGCGCGCAGCCGCTATGTGGAACAGTTGCTCTGGGAGCGGGAAAAACATGAAAACCGACTGGCGGAACCCGGAGATCCCCTGGTCAGAACCGTAACCTTTGCCGCCGGCTCAGTGCCGACAGAACCCCGTCCGATCACGGTCACTCCGGCCGTGCGCGAGGCCCTTGACCGCACCCTGGACAGGCGCGGCCTGTCGCCCTCGACCCTTGATCTCTACCTGAACTGCCCCAAGCGGTTCCACTACGAATATCTGAGCAATGTCCGGTCCGTTGACCAGGTGGCCGAGGACGGCGACCGGGGCGAATTCGGCTCCCTTGTCCACGAGGTCTTGCGGGAGTTTTTCACTCCCCACATCGGCAGGGGCACCGATCTCGCCAGCCTGGACCCGCAGCCGCTCCTGGCCCTGTACGAACAGCGGCTTCGGACGAGCGAGCTCTTCCGCCAACTGCCTGTCGACACCCGCATGGCCCTGCTCATGACCGGACGCCATCGGCTGGCGGCCTTTTCCGCCTCCCAGGAACCAGCCACTCTCCTGGGGCTGGAACAACGTCTCGAAACCACCGTGGATGTCGGGGACAGATCCATCCTGCTTCAGGGATTTCTCGACCGGGTCGAACTCAGAAGCGAGGGCGTGATGGTCCTCGACTACAAAACAGGCTCGGTGACAGCGCCCAAAAAATCCTTCTGGAACGACGACTCCCTGTGGACCAGGATGGAACAATTCGACCCGGCCGACCCAGACCCGGCGCTGCTTCCCGATCTGGCCCGGAGTCTGCGCAGCGTCCAGTTGCCGGTCTATCTCCATCTCCATGCCCGCTGCCAGGGGGAAACGCCCTACGATGCAGGCTTGATCAAACTGGGCGAAGACGGCAGTATCGACCGCCTCTTCGGTCCCAAATGGACCGAAGAGGAACGCACCGAGGTAGTGGGCGAATCCATCCCTCTGCTTATCCGAACCCTGGTCCGACACATGCTCCACGCCGGGGAATTCGCCGCCGCCCCCTCGCGAAACTGCGACCACTGCGGCTTCAAAGGCCCCTGCGGCCGATAGGAGATCAACCATGCAATTCAGCCAAGGCGGCCTCGCCCTGCTCGCAAGGAAGTAAAACCAATGTCCACCTATTCAGCCGACGCCGTCATCTGCGGAGCCGGAATCATCGGCCTGACCATCGCCCGCGAACTGCTGGAAGCGGGGTACCGGGACATTATCGTCTTTGACAAGGAAGACAGGCCGGGTCGCCACGCCTCGGGACGAAACAGCGGAGTGCTCCACGCGGGCATCTACTACGACCCGGGCAGTATGAAGGCCCGCCTGTGCCTGGAGGGCAGCCGCCGTCTGCAGTCGTACTGCGAGGAACGAAAGCTGCCGCTGTTCAAATCGGGCAAGGTCATTGTGGCCCGCGAGGAAAGCGAACTGGCCACCCTCGACGAACTCAAACGACGCGCCGAGGCCAACGGGGCCGAAGTGGAGATGCTCGACGAGGCCGCACTGGCCAAGCTCGAACCCAACGCCCGGACAGCTGGCCGCGCCTTGTACTCGCCTTTGACGGCCGTCGTCGATCCCGGCGCGATCCTCGCAGCCTTGCGCGAGGAACTGGAAAGAAGCGCACGGGTCCGCTTCTTTTTCGACACCCGGTTCCTCTCCCCCAGAAACGGCGCGGTACACACCAGCCAGGGCGACATCAGCTACGGCCTGTTCATCAACGCGGCCGGGGCATACAGCGACAGGGTGGCCCACACCTTCGGCATCGCCGGGAACTACCGTCTGCTTCCCTTCAAGGGCATCTACCGCACCCTGAAAAAACCTGCGGCGGACAAGATCAACGGCTCCATATATCCGGTGCCCAACATCAAGAACCCCTTTCTCGGCGTCCACTTCACCCGCAATGTTCACGGCGACGTATACGTCGGCCCCACGGCCATCCCCGCCTTCGGCCGGGAAAACTACGGGGTAGTGCGGGGCATAGACGGCGAATTCGCGGCCATCCTCCTGCGCGACCTGCACATGTTCCTGAAGAACGAAAAATTCCGGGCCGTGGCCCTTGAAGAGCCGCGCAAATATTTCTTCCGCCATTTCTTCCGCGATGCGGCAAAACTGGTCCGACACATTGCCCCGGCCGACTTCCTGCCCAGTCCCAAAGTGGGCATCCGTCCGCAACTGGTAAACATGCAGACCGCCGAACTGGTCATGGACTTCATGGTCCAGCGCCACGGGGACTCCCTGCACATCCTCAATGCCATCTCACCGGCCTTCACCAGCGCCATGCGCTTTGCGGAACTGGTGGTGCAGGAGCATGTCACTTCATGAAACCCGACTTTTCTTGACTTGCTTAAGAAAACATGCACATAATTTTCCCGCTTTCTTCCACCAGCGACTTGCGAGGTATCCACAATGGCACTTCCGAATCTTAAATTCGGTGAGTTGACCGCCCGGCTTCCCATAATCCAGGGAGGCATGGGGGTCGGCATATCCCTTTCAGGCTTGGCGAGCGCCGTGGCCAACGAGGGCGGAGTCGGCGTTATCGCCACATCCATGATCGGCATGCGCGACCCAAAGCGCGCCAAAGACCCCGAGGGCGCCGACCGGCGCGGGCTCATCGACGAGATCCGCAAGGCCAGGGCCAAGATGACCGATGGCTTGCTGGGCGTGAACATCATGTGCGCTCTGACCAACTACGGCGACATGGTCCGCACTTCCCTGCGCGAGCGCGTGGATGTCATCATCTCGGGAGCTGGGCTGCCCCTTGATCTGCCCGGATATCTGCGCGACGTGTCGCAGGAACTCAAGGAAGACATGCGCACCAAACTGGTGCCCATCGTCTCCTCGGGCCGTGCGGCAGGCATTCTCTGCCGCAAATGGCTCAACAAATTCGGCTACCTGCCTGACGGATTCGTGGTCGAAGGGCCCAAGGCGGGAGGCCACCTCGGCTTCAAGGCCGAACAGCTTGACGACCCGGACTACCAACTGGAAAAGCTCGTCTCCGAAGTCATTGAAGCGGTCACCCCCTACCGCGAGCAACACCACAAGGAAATTCCCGTCATAGCGGCAGGCGGAGTGTACACAGGCGAGGATATCGCCCGCTTTCTGGAGATGGGCGCTTCCGGCGTCCAAATGGGCACCCGCTTCGTGGCCACCCATGAGTGCGACGCGGACGAGCGCTTCAAACGGGCCTACATCG
The DNA here is from genome assembly GCF_009729555.1 of Pseudodesulfovibrio alkaliphilus. NCBI lineage: Bacteria > Pseudomonadati > Thermodesulfobacteriota > Desulfovibrionia > Desulfovibrionales > Desulfovibrionaceae > Pseudodesulfovibrio > Pseudodesulfovibrio alkaliphilus. Next base: position 23,647 of record NZ_WODC01000013.1, on the reverse strand, counting down.
AGGCCAGGCAAGAGGATGTGACCATCATCAAGAGTCCGGTGGGCATGCCCGGCCGGGCTTTGAAGAACAGTTTTCTCGACGCCGTGTCCACCGGACTGAAGCACCCCAGAAAGTGCGTCCACAAATGCCTGCACAGCTGCGCCGAGGACAAATCCCCCTACTGCATCGCCCAGGCACTGGTGAACGCCTACAAGGGCAAGCTCAAGAACGGCTTCGCCTTTGCCGGGGCCAACGCCTACCTTGTCGACAAGATCGTCACGGTCAAAGAACTCATGAACTCCCTCAAGGACGAGTTCGAGCGCTTTCGCAAATAATCCTCCTCGACCTGATAAAACAGAAAAAGACCTCCGCCATCGGAGGTCTTTTTCTGCATTGCCAAATAAGGCCGGACTACTCGAAACGGCGGGCCGTGATAATGGACACGGGGTCCACGGGGACATCGTCGAACCCCTGGTAGCTGCGGGTTTTGGCCTTGCTGATCTTCACGGCCACGTCCATGCCGTCCACCACCTCGCCGAACACGCAGTACCCGTATTTCTCGTCCTCTTTGCCGGAGTGGTCCAGGTCCGGGTTGTCGTCCACGTTGATGAAAAACTGGGAGGTGCCACTGTGCGGATCGGCAGTGCGGGCCACGGCCACGGTCCCGGCCACGTTCTTCAGCCCATTGGCCGCCTCGTTGGGGATCGGGTCCCGCGTAGGCTTTTCGGCCATGGAAAAGGTCAGCCCGCCGCCCTGGATCATGAATCCCTTGATCACGCGATGAAACAGGGTGCCGTCGTAGAACTTGTCATCCACATAGGAGAGAAAGTTCGCCACGGTTCCGGGCGCCTTGTCGGCAAACAACTCAATCAGTATCTCACCTTCCGGGGTTTCCAGAAGGACCATCGGGTTTTCCATCGTCTTCTCCATGCTGTGGTGTCTGCTTCGCCCCCGCGCCATCCTCTTTGGCCCGTGGGTGCGCCTGGTCGTATACCTGCATGATGTGGCGCATGTCCAGATGCGTATAGCGCTGGGTGGTGGTCAACCGCTCATGACCGAGCAACTCCTGCACGCTGCGCAGATCGGCCCCGGCCTCAAGCATGTGGGTGGCGAAGCTGTGGCGGAGCATATGCGGATGCACGTCCTTGGGCAATCCGGCCAATGCCCCGAGCTTGGCCACAATGCGGTTGGCCTGACGCCGGTTGAGGCGCTTGCCTGAGCGAACGCTCAGGAACAGCGCCTGCTCGGCGTAGTTGTCCCCGATCAGGGCGTGGCGTTGTTCGAGGTAGCGCCTGATGCGCTTCACCGCCGCCCCGCTCAAGGGCACGATGCGCTCCTTGGACCCCTTGCCCGTGACGCGAAGGACATCGGAGTCCACGTCGTTGAGATCAAGCCCCACAGCCTCGCTGATACGCAGCCCCGAACCATAGAGTACCTCGGCCAGAGCCAGATCGCGCAGCCCCTCGGGATCGGGCTCGAGGGCAGCCTCCATCATGCCCACAGCCTGGTCCACGTTGAGCACCTGGGGATGGCGTTTTTCCTGTTTGGGATTGCGAACCGTGGCCGTGGGGTCCGTACTGATCATTCGATGGCGCAGCAAGTAGCGAAAATAAGACCGCAAACTGGAGAGCTTGCGCCCCATGGAGGTCTTGGTCAGACGCAAGCGGTGCAACTCTGCCAGGAAAGCGCGCACCTGATCGCGGGTGATGCGCTCCGGCTTCTCCAGGGAGTGCTTGGAGCGCTTCAAAAAATCGCCGAACTGCTCAATATCTGTTCCGTAAGAACGGATGGTGGCGTCGGAATACCCCTTTTCCACCGCCAGATGAGCCAAAAAACCGCGCAGCATCTCGCCGCCGGGCTTGGCGCTGCGTCTTGCCCCGCTAGCCTTGCCGCCGGTCGATGACATAGCAGCTCCTCGGGTTTTCCTTGGCTTTCTTTTTCAGGCCCATGGCGATGGACGAGACCTCGCCGTAGTGGGTAAGCCGCCCTCCGGTATTGACCACCACAGCGATGGACACGGCCATGAGAGGAAAAACACGGGCCTTTCCCTCTCGATCCACCGAGGTGATGGCGCCTTGCTTGCGGTCATCAGGGTCGTAGAAATGGGGGACAATGTCGTCAAAGGCGGCGATGATTCGCTGACAGGCGTCCTCAACCTTGTCCGGGGGCAGGATAAAGACAAAGTCGTCACCGCCGACATGGCCCACGAAGCTCATGATGCCGTGATAGCTGCGGATGGTGTTGACGATGAGCCGGGCCGTCATCATCAGCACCTCGTCGCCTCGGGAGAATCCGTACTTGTCGTTGTAGGACTTGAAATAGTCGAGATCGCAGTAGGCCAGGGCAAAGTCCTCCCCGGTCTCGATGAGCTGCTGGATACGCTGGATGATGGAGGTGTTGCCCGGCAGCTTGGAAAGCGGGTTGGCATCAAGTGCCCGCATGGCCCGACATAGGGTCAGGTTGATGCGGTCGCGCACTTCTGAAGGGTTAAAAGGACGTACCAGAAAATCGTCCACTTCGATGAGGTTCCAGTTCCAGGGTGTCTCCACGTCCACCGGGTCCACGCACATGACCACGGGCAACTGGCGGTAGACATTTTCGCTCTTGACCAGATTGGCCACTTCGGTGGCCGGAATATCGGTCAGGCGGTTGTCCACGATGAGCAGGTCGGGCGGATCGGTAAACAGGTGTTCAATGGCCCTGCCGCCCTTCTCGAAGACCGTAAAGCCGAGGACATCCGGCGGCCACAGGGAACGGAGCATGGCCGCCAGCGATACGTCGGGCGAGAGCAGAAACGCGGTCTGCCTGCGCGTGAACAGGGACTTCTCCAGAGACTCGATCATGAGAGCGAACCTAGCATCGGTCATCCTTCCCGTCAAAGGAAGAGACCCGCTCCATCTGTCCGAAAACGGCTAGAAGGTCACGTCCGAAACCTCAATGAACTGCTCGGCCATCTCGTCCATGACCTTGTCGAGATCGGACATCTTGAAGTTGAGTTCCAGCAGGGCCTCGGGCCGCAGATAGGCGGTCTGGTCGTCGCCGGAGTTGCCGAACTCGAAAAGACGCACCAGAAAGTCGCCCAGGTGGACCACGCAGGCCATGGGTTTGTAAAACTCTGCCAGTTGCGGCGCGTGATGGCGGGCCATGGCCTCGCGGATGTTGGGGGGCAGCCCCCAGTGGCGGGCCAGCCAGGCGTTGATGCGGTCGTGGCCAAAGCCCATCACATCCTTCTCGGCCTGGAGATAGGTCACATCCTTATCTCGGACCGTGGAAAGAATGGCACCATGCAAGTCGGGCAGTTGAACCGCTGTGACCACTTTGCCCAGGTCGTGCAGCAGCCCGGCAACGGCGTATTCCTCGGGGTCTTCGAATCCGGCCCGGCGGGCAATGATGTTGCAGGCCGTGGCGCAGCCGAGACTGTGCTCCCACAGCCCCTTCATGTTCTGAACCATCATGTCGAAGACCGAAGTGGAGATGATGATGCCCCGGATGACATTGAAACCGAGCAGGACCAGGGCGTGCTGAATGGAACTGATACGGCCGGGGAATCCGTATATGGGCGAGTTGACCATCTTGAGCACCTTGGCCGAGAGAACCTGATCGCGTGAGATGACCTTGGCGATGGCCTCTGTGGAGGCGTCGGGGTCCTCGACGAGACGGGTCACTTCTTCCAAAACATCGGGCAAGGTCGGCAGATCGGCCACCTGGAGAATCTCGCCCCGCACACTGGTCTTGAGGTCGTCGTCCATGCTCATTCCCCGACTCCTGCCGCGTCGCGATCCTTCGATGCCGCTTCACTTTGCCCAGCCTTCATTCGGGCCTCCTGAGCCGCGGCCTTGATACGAAAATAGCGAACCATGCGCTCCTTGACCCGGACCATCCACTTGTCCTCGCCGTAACGACGAAACAGCGTCTCAAGCCGCAGAACGCGCTCGGCGTACCGGGTGCCCGCCCCCGCACCGCCCAGATCCACTGGTTGGCCCTCCACGGTGATGCGGTCGATCTTCATGGCAGCAAGCCGGGCAATGAGGCTGTCGGACAGCTCCATGCCCTCGGCCATGATAACCATGCCGCCGTCCTTGAGCACGGGACGGGCCAGCTTCATGCCGGGCCGGGCCAGGTCTATTGGTATTTTCTGCATGAATAACGGCCTCGTATGCGTGATACTCCCACCCCTCGGGACGCCCCAGTGTACACGGCCGACCCCACAGCCTCAAGCCCGTGCGCCATGGCGGTCGAAAAAAGCCTGAGGGCGCTCACGCTTCTTCACCAACACCGGCCCGGTCGGACGACAGGTTGTCCGACCCGCCCTCCCTGGCCAGATACCACATGCCGGGCAGTTGATGAACGATCCCTCGGACCTCAAGCACGAGCAGCACCCGGCTGACCCGGGGGGAATCCCAGCCCAGGGTCCGCCCCAGAGTATCTATGTGCATCCTGTCGGTACCGTCGAGCACCTCCATAAGCTGACGCTCCTCGACGCCGAGCGAGGCGTCGGTACGCCAGTCGGGTCCGGTCCGTCTGCGCGGGCGGGCCGCTCCCGCTTCCTGCCCTTCATGGACTTGACGTTCTGGCTTTCCGGCCGTCGAATCCTTGCGCTTCCTGCCCTTTTTTCCGGGCCCGGAGGCATTGCCGCCGCCAGCCCCGTCAACAACGGTTTCATCGGGTTCGAGGTCCGGGATGTGGGCCAGTTCCCTGGCGAAATCGAAGCGCAGGATATGAACGATGTCCTCGGCGTCTTCCACCAGGGCGGCCCCCTGCTTGATGAGTCGATGGCAGCCGGTGAAAGAGGGTTGTCCAAGGGGGCCAGGGAGGGCAAACACCTCGCGCCCCTGCTCGGCGGCCAGTCGGGCGGTGATCAGGCTTCCGCTGTTGTGAGCTGCCTCGGCCACAAGCACGCCCAGAGACAGTGCGCTGATGATCCGGTTGCGGAAGGGAAAATTCCCTGCCCGGGGAGTGACGCCCGGACCGAATTCTGTGACAACCAGTCCTTTCTCGTCCAGGGCGCGTCTGACATCAAGATTGTCATAGGGATAGTCCACATCCAGCCCGCAGCCGAGTACGGCGATGGAGCTGCCAAGGCCGGACAGCCCGCCCAAATGCGCCTGCCTGTCAATGCCCAGAGCCAACCCGGAGACTATTGTGATGCCTATGCGGGAAAGCCGGGCGCTGATGCGCCGTGTGGCCTCAAGGCCCATGGCCGTGCACTCGCGCGCACCCACCACCGCCACTCCTGGATTGGCCAGGAGAGAAACATCGCCACTGACATAGAGCAGACAAGGCGGATCGTCGATCTCCCTGAGGGCTGCCGGGTACAAAGAATCAAACCAGGTGATGACCCGCATGTTTGCCCGACGGGCAGCGCGGTATTCCTCCTCGGCAGCGGTGCGCCAGACTTCAGCCGCGCAGTCCCTGGCCAGAGGTCTTGAGGCAAGTTCCAGTCCGGGCCATGACTTGGCCGACTGGACCGTCTCGAACGCCGATGAATAATGCGAAAACAGGGATTTCCAGACCTTGGGACCAAGGCGCGGGGTGTGCCGCAGAGCGAGGCAGGCGAAGTATTCCTTGTCTTGATCCATGGACGCGCCCTCCGGCCGCGACGAGCCGAAACCGCGCAGCCGGGCGCCGCTTCAGCCGGATGACGATGAAATCGAGGAATCACCCTCCCAGGCGGCTCAGTTCTCTACGCCCCAGCGCGGCGGGCGCGGATGCGGGAAAATCCTCAATCAATGCACGGAGATAAAACACCGCATTGTCCCGGTCCCCCACCCGGTCATAGGACATGCCTGTCTTGAGCAGGGCCGAGGCCGCCTTGGCATGCTTGGGAAACCTACTGGTGACCTCGCGAAAAGTCAGAATGGCCTGAGCGTAGTCCTTTTGGGAATAGTAGGTTTCCCCCTTCCAATACAGGGAGTTGGGAGCCAGCGCATGATTGGGATACTTTGCGAGAAATTCGTCAAAAGCGGTGCGCGAACCAACGAAATCGCCACTGTTGTACTTGGCCAGCGCGGCGTCGTACAGGGCTTGGGCACCCGCAACAGGAGCCTGGGACCGTGACGGAGTCCGCGCCGGAGTCTTGGCAGCGCTTGGAGCGGCTGGCCGCTCAATGACCGTGGGTTCGGGGATGACGGCAGGAGGGCCGGGCACCGTGGCCCATGGTTTGTCCTCATCGCTCTCGGCGACAGGGGGCATGGGGGATGCCTCGGCCAAAGGCGCATCGCTCACCCATCCCTCACCCTCGGGCACAATATCGTCCGGTTCGGAGATATGTCCATGGGACTCGTCCGTCCCTGATGGAACGGTCCTGCCGGAGGCAGGAACAACCACCTCGCCGCCCCGAAGCACAGCCAGATCGGCCTCAATGGAAGCCAGCCGCCGGTCCATGGCCTCGGCTGTCTCGGCGTTCACATCCGCCTGTCTGCGCTGCTCCTCGCGAAAATTCAAAAAACTTTCCTCAAGGCTCTTGATGCGCCATTCGGTGCTCGCCTCGGTAGTGGCCGCGTTCTGCCGGGCGGCTGTGCAGCCGCCAGCCAACAGGCTGCATGCGACAAACAGGCCGAGCGTGATGTATTTCATGAGGAATTCTCCGGTCTGGCGAGTTGAATCGTTCCAAGAGAGATAGGCGATCACGATGTTTTTTGCAACAAGTCCCTGGCCTCACCACGAATCATCCCCTGACCGGCCGCTTGCGGAGCTGATGTTTTTCAGGCAAATATGCCACGCGGCCCGCGCATGGCGCATGGCCGACAAGCTGTCGGAGAATCCCATCATGAGCATGCAAGAAAGCCTGATCCTCGTCGCCACCATGTTGGCCCCCGCCTTTTTCAGCCTGATAGGCATGGCCGCTCTGGGCTGCGCGGCCGTGGCCGTGTCAAGCGAGGCCGCAGCCAAGATCAAGGGCCGCGTCTTTCTGGACAAGTACGGCCAACAGGTCGCGTCCATGGGAGCCGTCCTGTTCCCCCTCTTTCTCGTCATCCTGATCGGCTCCATAGGGCTGGCTTCCGCCCGCTTCCAACAACTCGCCTCCCGACTCCTCGCCCCGGACTCCCCCTTCATTTTTTCCCTGGCGATCATGGGGGTGTTCACCCTGCTTGGCCCGGTCTATTTCCTGACCTGGAAAAAACTGCGCCAGTCCAAGGGGGTTCACCTGCTCCTTGGTATCGGCGCGGCCCTGGCGGCAGCAGCGGCCGTGGCCGTGACAGTCCCTGCCAAGCTCATGGCCGGACTGCCGCCGGAGGCTGCCCAGGCCGGGTTCGGCCCCGGCTCCATGGTCTGGCCCATGGCAACCATGCACGTCATTTTGTGCATCGTGGCCGCGGCAGGCTTAAGCTGCGTCTACCTCGTACTGCGCCGCAACCGCGACGACTTCGGGCGCGACTATTACCGCTTCTCCCTCAACCTGGCGTCGCGCTGGGCAATAACCACCATGCTCGTCTTTCTCGCCTGCCAGGGCTGGCTTCTGGCCGTGCTTCCCGACCCCCTTCGGACCATGACCATAGACACCCCCCTGGGAATGGTATGGGCGATCGGAAGCGCCTTGGGCCTCGTCTGCTGCGCCATCTGGCTGGTCACGGCACGCAGCCAGACACCGTTACGTTTCAAGGGGTTGCTCCTTGTGGCTGCCGGGCTGCTCTGGCTCATGCACGCCGCCAATGCAACCCTGTTCATGAATTTCATGACCATGCTCTGACCGGAGCCCATCCAAAATGAAGAAAGGCCGGGAAGCTGCGCTTCCCGGCCTTTGTACAAAACTCTGGCTGACAGACTATTTGCCGCCGGGCAGGGCCGGGGCCGCAGCCTCCTTGCGCCCGAGTTGGGTCGAGAGGCTGTATATCTCGTGGGGATCAAGGATGAGGACCACAGAGCCATCGCCCATGATGGTCGCGCCGGAGAGACCCTTAAGGTTAAAATTATTGAGATATTGCCCCAGAGGCTTGATGACGATCTCCTGACGCTCCAACAGACGGTCCACCACCAGACCGAGTCGGCGATCGTTGTCGTGGATAACCACCATGGGCAGCACATCGCGCTCGTCCATGGACTGGGGCAGATCGAGGAGTTCAGCCAGTTCGATGACGCCGAGCACCTCGCCGCGCAGAGTGACTGCCTTGCGATTGTTGACATCCGAGAGCTTCACGGTTTCGATCTTGGTGGTTTCCGAAACCGCGTCCAGGGGGATGGCAAAGGTCTCGCCCGCCACCTGGACCATGAGAGCGTCGATGATGGCCAGGGTCAAAGGCAGGGTCAGAGTCAGCTTGGTTCCCTTGCCCACCTCGGACTGGGTGTTGACGCTGCCCTTGAGATTCTTGATATTGGTCTTGACCACGTCCATGCCCACGCCGCGCCCCGAAATATCCGTAACCTTCTCCGCCGAGGAGAAACCCGGCGCGAAAATGAGGTCCAGGGCCTCACGGTCGTCCATGGCGTTAGCCTCCTCGGCAGTGATAACGCCCTTGCGGATGGCCACCTGCTTGAGCTTCTCGGGATCGATGCCGCGCCCGTCGTCCTCCACTTCAATGGCCACGGAATTCCCCTTGTGGTAGGCGCGCAGCCAGACATGGCCCTTGGGCTTCTTGCCCGCCTTGATGCGCTCCTCCTCGTCCTCCAGGCCATGGTCCACGGCGTTGCGCACCAGATGCACCAGCGGATCGCCGATCTCCTCGACCACGCTCTTGTCGAATTCCGTCTCCTCGCCTTCCATGATCAGCTCCACCTGCTTGCCGCTCTTGCGGCTCAAGTCGCGCACCAGTCGGGGAAAACGTGAAAACACGGTTTGCACCGGAACCATGCGGACCTTCATGATGGTGTCCTGAAGGTCATCGGAAATACGGGCCATGGCGTAGGTGGTCTCGGTCAACTGCTGGGCCACCACATGCACATCCTCGTGCCCGTCTTCAAGGGCCCGGGCGAGCATGGCATAGCGGTTGCGGTTGATGATCAACTCGCCAATGACATTCATCAGATGGTCGAGCTTGTGGTGATCCACCCGGATGGTGCTTGATGCCTTGGGCTTGGCCTGCTGGGCGGCGGCTGCCGCGCCAGCGCCGGAAGCGACTATGCTGGAAGCGTTTGACATGGGTGCCTTGGCCGCCGGGCGGGCGGGCTTGGATACGGGTTCGGACGGCCCTGCCGGACGCGTCTGGGGCACGGCCATAACGGCTACAGCGTCGTCGGGCTCGTCCTCGAAACTTGGTTCCGGCCGGACCGGGGGGGCCGGTTTGGGCGGGGCCTTGGGAGCGACCGGCGCGGGTTTGGCGGCAGGCTTGACAGCGGGCTTGCCTTTGGCTGCAACCAAATCGCTGGTTGGATCAGGCACGGGTTCGCCAGAAATGTCTGCCATGGCCTTGAGCAGCATGTCCTTGAGAATGGAAAATTCCTGGTCAAGGATATCGAGCATCAGGCTGAAATCTATGTTGCTCTTGCGTCCCTGGTCCACCAGCCCCACAGTACGGGCCGAATACTCCTTGATTTCAGCAAGGCCCATATACCCCGCCGAGTTCTGGATGGTCTGAAAAGTGCGGAACAGGCCGTCCACGATGTCCGGCTGCCCGGCATCCTCACGGAGCATGATCAATGCCGTGGCCGCGCTCTGAAGTTGCTGATGAATGGTCTGGAGGAACAAAGTCACGTCCTCTGGATCGTAGTCCGAGGGCGAAACGGCTCCGGTCCCTGCATCGACCGACACCGGCTTTTCCGGTTCCCTGGCCGGGGGCACAGACGGCGCGGCCACCCCGGCAGGCACGTGGTGCTCGCCCTTGATGGCGGCAAGGGCCTCGGCCACAGCCGCCACGTTGCCCTCCTCAGTCACCTTCTGCAGCAGTTGAGCCATGACCGAAGTATCCATCGGGGTGACGCGGTTGGTCTCCACATCCACCTTGCCCACAAGCTCCTCAATCAGGTCGACGGACGAAAGGAGCAAGTCAATAAGCCCCTGGCTGCATTCCATGTCGCCTTTGCGGACCTTGTTGAGCAGGGTTTCGGCCTCGTGGGTCAGGGAGTTGAGTTCCTTGAATCCAATAATGCCGCTGTTGCCCTTGAGGTTGTGGAAATAGCGGAAGGTGTCGTTGATCATCTCCTCGCTATCGTCCGGGCTGCCCTCAAGGGCGAGGAGACAACGGTTAAGATTTTCAATGATCTCTGCAGCCTCCTCAAGGAAGTCCGCAAGATGGCCTTCGCCCACGGTACTCAACCCGTAAGGCGCGTCGTCAAAATCGGGATCGGGCAGGGGGTGAAACGATGCTGTCATGGCGACACTTTCCGTATTGACCGCCTGGGACGCGGGTTGCGGTTCGGAAACGACCTCATCGGCCTGCGGCTTTGCAGCGGAGACCTTCCCGACGTACGGGTCCACTGCCGCCGGACCATCCAGAGCGGCGGTGTTGGCCGTTGGACTGACCTGGGGCGCATCGCCCCCGTCGAGGGTGCCGGCCAGGGCCGCCTCAATTCTGGCGATGATGGGAGCGGTGTCCACATCGCCCTCGACGCCGCTGCTCTCAAGGTTATCCACCATGGTGCGCAGGGCATCCGTGGCAGACAGGATCAGGTCCATTATCCCGCCTGTGACACGCATGGACCCCTGGCGCAGCTCGTCGAGGATATTCTCAGCCTTGTGGGCCAAACCGTTTATCCGGTTGAGGCCGAGAAACCCGGAGGCACCCTTGAGCGAGTGCATGGGACGAAATATCTCGTTGAGCAGCCCAAGATTGTCCGGCGCCTTTTCCAGTTCGAGCAGATTGGGCTCAATGGTCTCCAAGTGCTCTTTCGCCTCAACAAAAAAATCGGCTAAAATTTCTGGATCGAGAAAGTCCTGGCTCATCAAGTGTCCTCTGGCGGCGACCGCCTGTCAGCGGTTCAGACGCGGCCCCGTGTTACAATGACTCCTGCTCCCCGGCTGGCGGGTCATCCAAGCAGCATCTTGACGTTGCGCACCAGCTTCTCGGGCTGGGCGGGCTTGACCATGTAAAGATTCGCTCCCACGGTCAGGCCTGTCTGAATATCCCTGTCCTGCCCCTCGGTGGAGAGGACCACGATGGGAATGTCCCTGTACGCCTCCTGCTCCCGGACCGTTTTGATGAACGTCAGGCCATCCATGCGGGGCATGTTTATGTCCGAAACAATGAGGTCAACCCCGGTGGCGCTATAGAGCTTTTCCAGGCCGTCCAGACCGTCTTCGGCGGTAGTGACCTTGAATCCCTCCTTCTTCATGATGAAGGCGACCAGGTTGCGCACCGTCTTTGAGTCGTCCACTATCAGAATATGCTTCGCCATGATTCCCCCTGGGTCCATTAACACGAAATCGGTCGTTTTATCAAATCCTCGGGAGGGTGACGCCCTCCCGCCTTGCAGTCAGGACGCCTACTCCTCCTTCTTGTAGATGATGGCGCCCGGAAAATGGATGGGCTTGAAGGCGCGGGTGATGTTGTGCAGCGACTCCGAATGCCCGATGATCAGGTATCCGCCCGGAAGCAGATTGTCGTAAAATGAACTGATGACCTGCTTCTTCATGGCGTCGTCGAAATAAATGATGACATTGCGGCAGAACACGATCTGCGAGCGCTCCACCCGCTTGAGCTGCCCCTTGTCGCGCAGATTGATCTGACCAAAACTGACGAGCCTCTTCACCTCGGGCCTGACGCCATAGAGCCCTGCCTCCTGCTCGAAATAACGCTGCACGATCTCCTTGGGAGTCGTGCGCAGGGTGTACTCGTTATACACGCCCTTGCGTGCCGATTCGAGCACCCGCTCCGAGAGGTCGTTGGCCGTGATGCGGATGTCCCAGTTGGCGACATCCCCCTGGAGCAGCTCATGGATAATCATGGCAATGGTGTATGGCTCCTCGCCTGTGGAGCAGCCTGCCGACCAGATGCGCAATTTGCGTCCGCTCCCGCGGCAGCCCTCCAACACATCGGCAAGCACCTTTTCCTGAAACACCTGCAACTGGGGCGGATTGCGGTAAAAGCTCGTCTCGTTGGTGGTGATGACTTCAAAAAGCTTTTTCATCTCCGCGGCCTTGGCCGCATCAAAGCGCAGATAGTTGTAGTATTCGTCGAAATTCCTGAGGTTGAGCTTCTTCAGCCGGTTTCCGAGCCGGTTCTCCAGCAGGTACTTGCGGTTGTCAGCAATGTATATGCCGCACTGCTCGTAGATGAAATCCCTTAAGTTGGCGAACTCCTGATCCGTGATCTTGAGTTCCTTGCCAAGGGCGATGGTCTTGGAAAAAAGCGAGGACATCTGGTCCGCCTACTCCTGAGCTTCCTGCATTCTGGCGATGGCCTCCTCGGCTGCGTTGACCATCTCGTAGTCATCGCCGTTGGCGATGTCCAGCAGGGCGCGAAAGGCGGTAGGGCCGCCAAGGCTTCCCAGAGCCTCGATGATCTTCATGACCACGAACCGATTCGGGTGGTCGAGCATACCGATCAGACGCGGCACGGACTGGATGGAGCCGTGTTGGCCCAAGGCGTCGATGGCCCTGATTCTGACCCAGTCGTCCTCATCCTCTAGAGCGTCGATCAGGTAGGGAACGGAATTCTCGGAAAAGCACTTCCCGAGGATTTCGATAACAGTGAGGCGGACATCCCTGCTCTCGTCCTCCAGTCTGGAAAGGACCAGAGGCTGCCAATCGTCATGCACATCGCATTCGGAAGCCAGGGCCTCCAGGGCCACCTTGCGAATGTCCGGCACGGCGTCGTCCAGGGCGCGTCTGAGGATATCGAGATTGGCCGAGACCCCGAGCTTGCCCAAGGCATAGACCGCCATGAGCCGGTGAATGGGCTCGCGACTCTCGAACATGGCCGCGAAACGCTCGCGCACCCGGTCCCCGTTGATGGCGATGCAGGCCTCCAGCGCGGCTTCCTTGACATCGTCGTATTGATGGTCAAGCAGCACAAAGATGCGGTCCGCCACCTCGGCCAGCCGCAGCTTCTCGCCCAGCAGAAAGACCGCGCTCTTGAGCACTGTGCCGTCGTTGTGCTCGTCGAGAACCCTGATGAAGAAATCCTTTGCGTGCTCGTTCCCCCGCTCGGCTGCCACACCGATGATCTGGCGCTGAATCGGCAGCGACACCCTCCAGAAGGCTTCCATAAGCAAGCGGCAGACCGAGTCCTCAAAACCGCAGGACTCTGGCGAGATCATGGCGAGGACCTGGACGGCCACATGGGCCAGATTCTCGCTTTCGCCGAGCAGGGCGTGCTTGAGCGCGTCGGTTATCCCGATGACCGCCAGGCACCCGATGATGGTTCCAAGCCGCTCCTGATCCCTGTCCTGATCCAACGCCGCCGCGATGCGCAGAATCCCCTCGGAGGCCACCTCGCCTCCCACATGGGCCAATCCCTGGATGGCGGCGTCCTGTATCTCCACATCCTCGTCGCGCAGGGCCACGAGCAGATATTCGCGAAAACGCTCCCGCTCGCTCACACTGAGCAGGTTCAAGGACTTGCCGCCCAGTATCCTGACTACTGCCTTGACGATCTTGTTGCGCAGCGCCGTGGGCGATTCGTCCATGCGCTTAAGCAGCATGGTCACGGCCTTGATGTCCCCCAGTTCGCCAAGGGAATCGATGATCATGGAGGCGACAAGGTCCGAGGCGTGGTCCAGCGCCTTGACCAACGCCCCCACCGAGCTGGCGTGACCGATCTTGGTCAGGGCCTCGATCACCGAGTACTGCACCCACTCCTCGTCTTCCATTGCCTTGTTCAGACACGGAGCGGCCTCGGCCATGCCGAGCTCGCCAAGGCTCACCGCCGCCTGATAGCGGACATTGACCTCGGGGTCCTTGAGCAAGGCGTCGCACAGAGGCTCCACCGCCAGGGAACTGCCTGTGGAGCCGAGAATGTCGGCCACGAAGATGCGGATGTCGGGATCGCCGTCGTGGATGAGAGCAACAAGCGAGGGCATGTCCTGCCCTCCCACCTCGCGCAGGATGTCCATGGAAAGATTGCGCACCGGGGCCTCGTCCGAACGCAACAGGGGCAGCACCGCCCGTACGGTCTCGCGGCCTCCGATCTTGCGCAGAGAGCTGTCTGCCGCCTCCTGCACACCCAGATGGTTGGTCAGCAGCAACTCAGCCAGCAGCCCCACGGCCTCGACACAGTTGTCCTCGCCAGCCCGGAACGCGCCCTCGCGAACGATCTCCTTGTCATCGCTCTTCAGCAGCGAAAGATACTCGTTACATCCCGCCATCTGCTCACCCTCCCCACAAAAATGGATTCGCCGGTCTAACCGGCGCTCTGTCACTTGTACAAATTCGCAATGATCGCTTCGGCCATGTCGTCGAGATCGACGATCTCATCCGCCAGGTTTTCATCGACTATGGCCTTGGGCATGCCGTAGACCACGCAGGTGGAGTCGCTCTGAGCCAGGGCGCGTCCGCCGCGCCCCTTGAGTTCACGCACCCCCTCGCAGCCGTCGTTGCCCATGCCTGTCAGAATGACCCCGAGCCCGCGCTTGCCCACGGCCTGAGCCACGGAACTGATAAGGACGTTGGCCGAAGGCTTGTAGAGGGCATCAGCGGGCTGATCCGTTACCACCACATCGACCCGGCTCACCCGCTGATCAAGCACGATATGTCTGCCCCCGGGGGCCACGAAGGCATAACCGGGCCGGAGCACGTCGCCGTTCTCCGCCTCCTTGACCGTGATTCTGCTGACGCCGTCGAGCCGCTTGGCAAAAGGGCCGGTAAAGGCGGCCGGCATATGCTGGGCAATAACGATGGCGGCCGGGAAGTCGGCCGGAAGGGACGAAAGGATCTTCTGGACCACGGGCGGCCCTCCGGTGGATACGCCGATGGCCACCACATCGCGCACCGGCCGATCCGCTGGGGTGACGGCCGACCTGGGCACGGCTGTCGCGGCAGGACGTGGGGCAGCCGTTCTGGTCGGCACATGGCGCATCTTCCGCGCGGCCACGGTCTTGACCCGGTCTATGAGATCCTTTTCTATCTTGACGATGTCAAGGGAGACCTTGGAAAGCTGCTTGGGGATGAAGTCCACGGCGCCAAGCTCCATGGCCTTGAGGGTGGCCTCGGCACCCTCGGTGGTCAGCGAACTGACCATGAGCACAGGCCTTGGGGCCTCCATCATGATCTGCCTTAAGGCGGTCAGGCCGTCCATCTTCGGCATCTCAATGTCCATGGTCACCACATCGGGATCGAGGCGGCGCACCATCTCCAGGCCCTCCAGACCGTCACGCGCCGTTCCCACCACCTTGATTCCCGGGTCCTTGCCAAGCATCGTGCTGATGGCCTTTCGCATGAAGGCGGAATCATCCACGACAAGAACTTTTATCACCAATGCGTCTCCTTGGGGCTCCCGCCCGCAGCGTTCCGGGCGTTCCTGGCAGCAGGGAACCGCCACACCCACAGAGGTTGAACGCCGCGCAGGCCACAGCGTGAACGTGACAATTTTTGCTCAATTCTCCAAACGGGAATAATAGGCGTATTTACCTGCTTTGTCCATCTCCTTGCTTGCCCCGCATTTTTTGCCTTGCCTTTTCACACCCGCTGGGCTAAACACCCCTCTCACGCCAACGGGATGTGGCTCAGTCTGGTAGAGCGCTGCGTTCGGGACGCAGAGACCGGAGGTTCAAATCCTCTCATCCCGACCAGGAAAGAC
Organism: Pseudodesulfovibrio alkaliphilus; assembly: GCF_009729555.1. NCBI lineage: Bacteria > Pseudomonadati > Thermodesulfobacteriota > Desulfovibrionia > Desulfovibrionales > Desulfovibrionaceae > Pseudodesulfovibrio > Pseudodesulfovibrio alkaliphilus. The sequence continues at coordinate 8,060 of NZ_WODC01000013.1, read as the reverse complement.
AAGGGTTTACGACAGATCGTCGTAAACCCTTTTTGGTTTTGCTACCCTATTGCTACCCGCCTTGATTTCACGACACTACTCTTGATTCGAAACTTCTCACCTCACCCTGGCCTGGGATCTCATCCCAGGCCACGAACATCTTCCCCTTCCGATCACCCTGTTTGCCCAATGCCATTCAATCCTCCCGTGCTTCAGGGGATTGTCATGAATTTGCTGGAGTTTTTCAACGGTCAGTTAGAGAATATCCCCTCTGATTTCTGCCGAGGGAGACTTCAATAAGCCCCCCCGCTCGATTTAGGTGTGATAAAAAATTGCGTAGCGCAAACATCCCTGCTACCACTGCCTCATGATAAAGCACCCTTGGCAGATTCGGATGCGCGAGGCAGGGCTCACAGCCCGCGACGTCTGCAAATTCACAGGCAAGAACCCATCCACTCTAAGCAGGCAGTTCAATGAGAATCGAGTAGAGCCGTATGTGAAGTTTGTGATTATTGCGTGGGAAATAATGGATGACAAGCAAAGAAATGATTTTTACATACAGCAATGGACTAGCTAACGAGTATGACAATTGTAACTGAGACTATAGAGCTGCTGCTTCATAATGAACAATCATTATTATATCCGAGGCAGGGGCTATGAATAGGCGTATATCAGCCATAGGCAGCAATTCTGCTACTATAAGAGATGAGCACGAACGTAAGCATAAGGGTCGCTTTACCGAGCTTGATCCAGACAAGTTGCGCGGCGGCTACTACACCTCGCTGGAACTGGCGAGATGGTTGTGCGCGTGGGCTATTCGCGATCCGAAAGAATCTGTATTAGAACCAAGCTGCGGCGATGGTTCTTTTCTTGAGGCGGCAAGTGCGCGTCTTGAAGAGTTGGGGACGCACGGTCCATCTCGCGCAAACCAACTTTGTGGGGTTGAGATCATACCGGATGAAGCCGACAAGGCACGTCGGCGGCTGAGGGGCGGTCTTGGCTATCGTGCTGACGATGTGGTCGAAAGCAGCGATTTCTTTGCGTGGTGGAGTCGACCGGGGAGGTCGACGTTTGATGTAGTGATCGGCAATCCACCCTTCATTAGGTATCAGAGCTTCCCAGAACCGCACCGCAGCCGTGCGATGAGCATCATGAAGCAACAGGGCCTATTGCCGAACCGAATGACCAACATCTGGGTACCCTTTGTCGTTGCAGCATTAGCAGTGCTTAAGGAAGGCGGACGTATGGCACTCGTTCTGCCCGCAGAGCTTCTCCAGGTAAGCTATGCTGCGCAACTACGATCGTTTCTGACCGATCGGTTTAGCCGCATCGACATAATCGCCTGTAATGAACTGTTTTTTGAAAAGGCAGAACAAGAAGTACTACTCTTTCTTGCCGATGAAGCGCGCACTGCCCCCTCGGATCTCTCGGTCAGCAATCCGTGTAAAGTCAATCTTACAGAAAGCGACTCAGTCGCCGACATAGTCAAGCGAGAACCGCGGACAGTTTTACATGGCGCATTACCTAAAACAGTTTGTCATGATAGCGAGAAATGGCTGAAGTATTTCCTAAGCTCGGACGAAATTACCTTCATGCGCGCGCTTCGTGCCAGCGATAACACGACGGACCTCGGCACCTTCGCCTCGGTCAATGTCGGAGTGGTGACGGGCAAAAACCAGTTTTTTGTGTTGTGTAAAAGCGATGTCGAAGCGCTGGGACTGGAAGAATATACCATACCTCTTATCGGGCGCTCAGCGCACCTGGAAGGTGCCCTTATAGATGAGGCCGGATGGCGCATGCTCGCAGATGATGAGCAACGCGTGCATCTTTTACACCTTGCCCCCATCAACGGAACGAAACCCATGGGCGCGCTCGCCCACTATCTGCGTCTCGGCGAAGAGCAGGGTGTAGATAAAGGATATAAATGCTCAATACGTAAACCTTGGTATGCAGTACCGTCCGTTTATATTCCAGATGCATTTGTATTCCGTCAGATTTACGACTTTCCGCGCATTGTTCTGAATCGGACCGGGGCCACAGCAACCGATACGATCCACCGTATGCGCAGCAAAGGCTCCGATCCCCAGGCTATCGTTGCCAACAGCTATAGTTATCTGACGGCTGCATCGGCAGAAATCGAGGGGCGTAGCTATGGCGGCGGCGTTCTGGAATTAGAGCCGACCGAGGCTGAAAAAGTGCTTATGCCAGCTACGCTTGTCGATGCAATACCAGTTGAAGAGTGCGACGCCCTTATTCGTGCTGGACGCCTAGAAACAGTGCTCGAAGAGAATAGCAGCTGCGTCCTGCGTGGACAGATGGGGCTCTCGAAAACCGAATGTAAGATGCTACGAGATATATGGAACAAAATGCGTACCCGGCGTCTTGCCCGTCGCCGTGCTGGCAGGAAAAAGAGGAGCTAATTATGACAGACGATGCGCTCCGTGAAGAGCCCGCTACTGGCGTTGCTAGCGATGAAGCCAAAGACCAATCCCGCGCCCGCGTCGCATCACTGATCGAGCGCTTCCGTCGGAACGAAGCCGACTATCGCGATGCCGGTTATAATGAGACTCAAGCACGCACCGAGTTTATCACACCGCTGCTAGAAGCGTTCGGCTGGGATGTGCATAACCTTGGCGGCCAGCCGCTCATCTATCGCGAAGTAATCGAAGAGGCGACTGTCGAGGTAGGTGAAGAGCGGCTGACCAAGCGCCCGGACTATGAACTGCGTCTGGCGAGACAGCGCAAGTTGTTTATAGAGGCCAAAAAACCGAGTGTTCGAATTGACCGTGATCGTGCCCCAGCATTCCAGACTCGGCGTTACGGGTACTCTGCTAGCTTGCCGATTGCTATTGTCACAAACTTTCATCAGCTCGTGGTATATGATTGTACACCTGTGCCGAACGAAACCGATGAAGCACATGTCGCACGACTTGAAATGTTCGGTTACGAAGAATTTGAAACACGCTTTGACGAATTGTGGTTATTACTTTCGCGGGAAAGCGTCTATTCGGGTACTTTTGATCAGCATTTTTCCGTCGATACAACACGCCATGGCGCGCAACAGTTTGATGATTTTTTCCTGAATCAAGTTCGCGACTGGCGGGTCCGCCTTGCGGCTGACATTCACAAGAACACCCCCGGTCTGAGTTCGGGAGAACTTACATATGCGGTGCAACTTTTCCTCTCTCGCATCGTATTCTTGCGTATTTGCGAAGACCGGGGAATCGAGAAGTACGAAAATCTAAAAAACCTTGACGGCCTAGCCACTTTCGACGGGTTGATGGATTCTTTGCGCCGTGCGGATCAGTTCTATGACTCTGGTTTGTTCCGACTGGTTGATAACGATCCGCTGGGCATTCGAATTAGCGATGATGTGCTACAAGGTATCATCGCTGAACTATATTACCCTTTGAGCCCTTACACCTTCGCTGTCGTTGAGACCAAGGTGCTTGGCGAAATATATGAACAGTTTCTCGGCGAAGTGATCATTGTAGCGGGTAGTACTATAGAAATCGAGAGCAAACCCGAAGTCCGAGAAAGCGGCGGCGTAGTGCCAACACCGAGCTTTATTGCCGATACTATTGTCGCCCGCACTCTCAGCCCTCTTCTGGCTGGCAAATCCCCGGAGGAGCTCCTACACTTCACTGTCGCCGATATATGTTGTGGCTCAGGGATATTCCTACTCTCGGCCTATGATTACCTTCTTGGCCACTATTTGGATTGGTATGTCGCAGGCGGGCCAGGCAAACATGCCGGACGAACTATCTACCAGGTCGGGAAAAATCTTTGGCGACTGACATTCGATGAGAAGCGCCGTATCCTGCTCGCGCACATGCGCGGCGTGGATATAGACCCAAACGCGGTCGAAATCGCACAGTTCAGCTTGCTCCTTAAGCTGATAGAGGATGAAAGCGAAGCGGCACTCGAAGAATATGTGCGGCGCATGAAACACGCTGCATTGCCAGCTCTTGATGATTATATACGCTGCGGCAACTCGCTAGTAAGCACAGCGGAGTGGGAAGCCGCCTGCGGGCCGCTGCCAGCAATGCTACACGATGCCATCAACCCCTTTGGCTGGGAAGAAGAATTTGCGGACGAGATGGCAGATGGTGGCTTTGACGTGGTAGTCGGGAACCCTCCCTACATTCGAATCCAGAATATGGTGGCCTACTCGGCTCAAGAAGTTGAATTCTACCACACTACTAACGCACCCTACAGCACCGCGCAGCAAGATAATTTTGACAAGTATGCACTGTTCATTGAACGTGCGCTCGGCTTGATCAAAGATAATGGACGTCTTGGTGTGATCGTGCCGAACAAATTCATGACGATCCGTTCGGGGCGCGCACTACGCGGCCTTCTGACACGTTCACCTATACTGGAATATATCGTTCATTTCGGGAGCAAGCAGGTCTTTGGGCAAGGCATAACAAACTACACTTGCATTCTGGTGATGGATCGTAGCGGCCACGAACAGGTTCGTGTCGAGCATGCTGGCAAGTTGGAGCAATGGCGCTACGGTCGACCGGGTGAGATATTGACAGTGCCGTCCACAGAACTAAGCGATGACCCCTGGGTATTCTGCCAAGAGGATGCTCGGTCGCTGTTCGCCCGTATTCAGGAAACTGTGCCGGGCAGGCTCCACGAGTTCGCCGACATCGAGGTGGGTGTACAGACCAGTGCTGATAAAATCTATCTCCTGCGAGAAGTTCGCAGCGATGCAAATAGTATCACGATACAATGGGATGAGCGCGAGTGGCAAATCGAGCGGGGGATTCTGCGCCCCTGCCTGCATGACGCACCGCTCGATGGGTTTGGTCGACCTAAAGCCAATGCGTGGATGATCTTTCCCTACGAGATTGTAAACACTCCGTCAGGCAAGCTGCGGGCACGGCTGCTGCAGCCTGATGAAATGGGCGCGCTTTACCCGCAGTGCTGGGCATATTTGAACGCACGACGGGCGGAACTTGAACAGCGCAACATCACAGGCGGAGCTAAGGCTGAGCACCAATGGTATCAGTATGGTCGCTCACAGAGCTTGATCAAATTCGACCGGCCCAAAATCATCCTCCCGGTTCTCTCACGCGAAGCCCGCTATGCCTATGATGAGACAAACACGATCATCACTGGTGGCGGAAACGGCCCTTACTATATGATCCGGGCTAAAGAAGGTGCCCCGTTTTCGACGCTGTACTTGTTGGCCATTCTGAACCATCCATTGTGCGAAGCAATGATCCGCACGAACACAAGTGTTTTCAGGGGCGGATATTATTCTCACGGCAAGCAATTTATTGAAGATCTACCAATTCCGCTGTCGGAAGAAGAAAGGGTACTACGAGAAGTTGAAGAACAAGCTGAAGGCGTTGTAGCCGCAGTTGAAGCCCTCCGCGCGGCGCGGACACCGCATGAGCGCACACGCCGTGATCGAGCCGCCAGAAATGCCAGGGCGCGGCTAGAGGGTTATATAGATGCTCTGTTCGGACTGAGTCACGAAGATGCGATAGTTGTTGATTCGGTACCGATTCCTTCTTGAAAAATAGCGGCACAATCACATTGAGAAATGAAAACTATGGCTTAATCGCAGCACAGTCTTCTATAATAACGGGATGATTCGAGCGTGTCAGGTGACACTCTCGCCCCAAAATAGAGAGGCATTCTGTTCTTTCGTAAATAGGGCGAGCGGTAGGAAAGCTACACTTGCCTTCAAAGGGCTACCTCACTCATTCATGTGTAAAGCATTTTTTTAGAGATTCTCCCTATGGTCCTCCATATTTCTAAGGATTGTATGCCATGACCGGGCAATATCCGCCATCACCGCTCCCTGCCCAACAGTCTTTCGTTGATCTTCTTGACGGCTAGTTCATGCACCCGGAGTTGCCGGAAGGTGGCCTTCTTGGCTTCAACCGGTATGTTCGTCTTGCGGAGATCGTCTTTGAGGAATTGGGTAAGCTCTCGTTGGAACGCCTCCCCCTGCTCGGTGACCTTGGCAATGAGATTGTGATCCAGACGCATGTCTAGCGGGGCCTTCTGCTTCTGGGATTTCTCGAATCCCTCATTCAGTTGCTTCATCTTGTCGTCAAAGTAGTTCACGGTCGCCGTGATCGCCACCTCTGGCTTGATCTCCTTCTTTTCAATGTCGCGCCCGAACCGCCGGATCAGGTTGAACGCCTCCAGCCTGTCTCGGTCCTTGAGGCTCGAATCATTCTTGGCCTGCTCCCGCAGGGTGTTCAGGGCCTTGGCCTGCTGCGTAAGCGTCACAACGCCCCCTTCTACCGCCCTCGTTTGAAATCCTGCATGCTCACCCTCCAATCAAGGAGGTGCGGGTATGCCGCCGAATCGCAAGCGAAGGTCGAGGAAGGAGTCTTATTGGCGGGAGCAGGTAGCCAGATGGCGTGAAAGTGGACTGAGCCAGGCCGAGTTCAGCAGGCAGGCCGGGTTTTCCAGCAGATTGTTTGGCTATTGGAAGCGGCGGCTTGAGCAGAAGCAGGGTACCAGCGGCGTCCACGCTGTCGTTGCCGTGCCGATGCCCCATGCGTCTGGGCCAAAGGCCGTTCATCAGCCGATCATCGTCCATGCCTGGCACGGCGTTCGCCTGGAGATTCCCGACGACTTCCATCCCGGGGCGCTGGAGAAGATCCTCCTGGTGCTGGGGCGATTGGCATGAACCTCCTGGGCTCGCAGACCCGGGTCTGGCTGGTGCTTGGCTCCACCGACATGCGCAAAGCGATCAACGGCCTTTCCCTGATGGTCGCCGACCGCCTCGGCCACGACGCCTTTTCCGGCCACCTGTTTGCCTTTTGCAACCGGGGGCGCACCATCATCAAGATCCTCTACTGGGACCGCAACGGCTTCTGCCTCTGGCAGAAACGGCTGGAAAAACACCGCTTCACCTGGCCGGAGTCCGAGGCCGAAGTTATGGAATTGGGTGCACGGGAATTGACCTGGCTGCTCGATGGCCTTGACCCTCTCCAGGCTCGCGGGCACCCAAAACTGGGATATTCGACGTTGTTTTGAAAGACAAAACTCTTTACATTTCAATCAATTGAATGTATGCAATTGGCATGAATGCCACGCCTCTCCCTGACGACATCGCGGCCCTCAAGCGCATCATCGCCGACCAGAATATGGTCATAGCCGAGCGTGAGTCTGTCATCGCGGATCACGAAGCTGTTGTCGCGGACTACAAGTCTGTCATCGCGGATCACGAGCAGTTGGTGGCCCAGTTGCAGGAGCAGGTCTGGCTGCTCAGGGCCTGGCGGTTCGCCGCCAGCTCCGAGAAGGCCAAAGGGCCTCAGGGCGAGGACCAGTATTCACTCTTCGACGAGGCGGAACTCGTTGCCATGCAGGCCGAGGCCGATCCTGAGACCGGCGAAGAGGAGCCTGAGGCCACGGAAGTGGCCGGTCACTCCCGGCGCAAGAAAGGGCGTCGGCCCATTTCCGAGGCCTATCCTCGGGTGGAGGTCGTCCACGACATCCCCGAAGAAGACAAGGTCTGCCCCTGCGGCTGCGCCCTGTCGCGCATCGGCGAGGAGGTCAGCGAAAAGCTCGACATCGTCCCGCAGAAGATCCAGGTCATCCGCCATATCCGGCCGAAATACGCCTGCCGCGCCTGCGAGGGCGTGGAAGACGACGGCCCCACCGTCAAGACAGCCTCCATGCCGCCGCAGTTGATCCCGCAGGGCATCGTCTCCCCGGGCCTGCTGGCCTACATTCTGGTCAACAAGTTCGCGGACGGACTCCCGTTTTATCGGCAGACGATCATGTTCGATCGGCTCGGGGTGGACATTTCCCGGGCGACCATGTCCGGCTGGGCGCTTCGGGCGGCCGAGGCCTGCGAGCCGCTGTTGGAGCTGCTCCACAAGCAGATTCGATCAGGGCCGATCATCAACCTGGACGAGACCACAGTTCAGGTCTTGAAGGAACCCGGGCGAAAAAACACCAGCAAATCCTATATGTGGGTGGCCCGGGGCGGTGACATCAAACGACCATCTGTGCTTTTTCACTACGACCCCGGCCGAGGCGGCAAGGTGGCCGAGGAGATCGTCGGGAACTTCCGTGGGTTTCTGCAAACCGACGGCTAC
>NZ_WODC01000012.1 GCF_009729555.1 Pseudodesulfovibrio alkaliphilus | reverse complement strand
ATAATCACCCAACCGAGGTCCTTTCTGCCGAATAGCCATGCCTTCCTCCTTTGAATGAAGAAAGAATAGCATAATAAATCAAATACTTAAAGAGAAAAAGTGTGGTTGTTGCCGTGCAGAGGTCTCGAAAATGAGCCACGCAGGTTTTCTCAACTTACGTGGCTCATTTTCTCAAGTTAGGTGTCAGCTTACAAACAGCTCGTCGGAAGCGGCGGACACATAGCGGACATATTCCTGAAATCAGCCAAAAACCACGAAAAAAGGTTCCAAGTATTTACTTGAAACCCTTAACTTTCTTGTGGTGAAGCTGGAGGGAATCGAACCCACGACCTCTTGAATGCCACACATGAAGACAGGCGCGTAAGCATTGAAATATCTTGACTTTTTATTTTGAAATCAACAGAAAATCGGTGATTTGAGGGTGGTGTTAAAGGGGTTTGGTTGACCGGATGGTTGACCAAATTTTGGGTTAGCATTGCCGTTCCACATCCATACTCTGGTGCAGGATTCTGACGATGGTCACTATCTCGTCTTCAACGCGATAGAAGACCAGATGCTTTCCAACCGGATGACTGAAATATCCTTCTCTGATGTGATCGCAATTCCTGCCGATGCCGATATTCTCTGCGATCACATGGAAAGATTGATCCAGCCGCGATAGATATTCCTTCCGCTGCTCGATACCCCAAGTCGTTTGCGTGTACCTGGCGATATTCTTGAGATCGGCATACGCCTTATTGGTAAGCTGAAATCGCATCTAGCCGTCCAACTCGGCAGACAGCTTTTCCAATGAATAGTCGGCAATACCACTCTTCTCGCCTTCGCTGAGTGCGAGTTGCAGTGCTTTGACTCTGGCTTCGCGCTCCTCAAGAAGACGTAACCCAGCGCGAATAGCTTCGCTGGCGGAGTTAAATCTCCCTTCTTTGACTTGGTTGCTGATAAAGTTTTCAAAATGCGGTCCGAGCGTGACGCTGGTGTTTTTTTGCATTTGGTCCTCCCATTGCGACTTAAGAGGATTATAATATTTATTGGTACCAGAGACAAGAGGATTAGATGTTCAGCTTGTAAGAGAGTTCAATCTGCATATTTTGCAAATCAATAATGTCGTGCAGTTCCAGAATTTTATTAAATTTTGATTGATATTCCTTCCTCTCTTTGATCGGAAGAGCTAACAAATGAGAATAATAAACTATTTTCTCATGTCCATTAAATGCAGCGAGAAAAAGAGATAAGAGGCAAGCGACCCTAGTACTACCATACGTTTGAGCATATTCCTCGGGACTTGGGCCAGTATAGAATATAGCTCCATTTGTGTTCCAGCATTTCGAAAAGGCTAACACATTAGTATCAAAAATATTTTCCCAATACCTTTGGATAATATGCAAATCTGTATATTCTCCGAACTCTATTCTCAGTCTTTCCTTGATTTGAGTTGAGAAAGTATCAAGTAGTTCAATCAATTCTATTGCATCGTCTCTGTTAAAAACATATCGGCCATCGACATATTCTACTTTTACATTCCCGAGCGTTTCATACCTGCATAAATCATGATGCACTAAACTGTTTCTCAATTTTCTGTAGTCATTAATCCTTTCAAGCATACTTTTAATTTCACCTTTGCAATCTATCTCAAGAGGTCGCAAAAGGGCTTTAATTTTCTCATCCAACGGCTTGTTTTTCAACTCTTCTATATAAGTATATTTCAAAAACTCTGTTACGAAAAAATCATTAAACTCAGTACCTCGTAAATATGAAGGAAGGACTTTTTTTCTAAATAGTTTTTGTTGGCAAATATTCCCGAAATCAAAAGAGACAAGTTCAACAAGAGTATCTACGACTGCAGTTTCAAACGCTGCGAACACATAAGGCAGTAGGACCTCCGGGTAGACTTCCCTACATTGGTCTATGCGCTTTTCGAGACAATCCCAATGCCGCACCAACGCGCGCAAAAATTTTGGTTCCATATTTACCTCATACTTTTAGAACATTCTCAATTCTATACCACGTTGCCAATTCAAGTTCAAAACCTCATTGTCAAAACTCTCTAGAATATGGCGTTCCGCTCTCTCACCTCAACCACAGTTCATACACGTCTTTAATCAGCGATCTCAAACACTTAGTCAACAAAATGGTTGACCACCTGATTGACCAACCATAGAAAAAGGACCATCCAGCCTAAGCAGCTAAACGGTCCTTTTACTTAAGAAAAATGTGTGGTGGAGCTGGAGGGAATCGAACCCACGACCTCTTGAATGCCATTCAAGCGCTCTCCCAACTGAGCTACAGCCCCACGGCGTTGGGTAATTAGCCAAGAGGCCGGGCGATGTCAACCGATAAAGAGCGGAAGGGGTACGGATTTTTGTGGTCGGTGTTCATTGATTCGCCCTTCGTCTTGCAGTACACAAGGGACACCGGGGGGAACAAGGACATCCAATGGCCCAGATACTCAAACGAATCCTCTTGAAACTCATATGGGTGGCCGTGGTCTTTCTTGGCATCACGGTCATCAGCTTCTGGGTCATACACCTCGCGCCCGGCTCGCCAACGGACCTGCAAACCACCCTCAACCCCGAGGCGGGCATGGAGGCCCGGGCCCAGCTCGAAAAGCTCTACGGCCTGGACCGGCCCCTGCACATTCAATACGCCAGCTGGCTTTCGCGGCTGGTCCGGCTCGACTTCGGCCAGTCCATGTCCGGCGACCACCGCCCCGTGTGGGACAAGATAAAGGAACGGCTTCCCCTGACCTTCGGCATGAACGTGGCCTCCCTGGTCCTGACCCTGCTGATCGCCGTGCCCATCGGCGTGGCCTCGGCGTGGTGGCGGGGCGGCGCTTTTGACCGGGTTTCCACGGTGGTGGTCTTCATCGGCTTTGCCATGCCCGGCTTCTGGCTGGCACTGCTGCTCATGCTCTGGCTCGGCATCGCCTGGCCCATCCTGCCCATCTCCGGGCTCACCTCCCTTGGTCATGAGCACATGACCGGACCGCAAAAGGTCTGGGACGTGGTCAGGCATCTCATTCTGCCGGTGTTCATTTACACCTCGGGCTCCTGGGCAGGCATGTCCCGCTTCATGCGTTCCTCCATGCTCGAGGTGCTGCACCAGGACTACATCATGACCGCCCGGGCCAAGGGGCTGCCCAGCCGCGTGGTGCTCTTCAAGCACGCGCTCAGGAACGCGCTCATGCCGGTGATCACCATCCTCGGCCTGTCGGTGCCCGCGCTGATCGGCGGCTCGGTGATCATCGAGTCCATCTTCGCGCTGCCGGGGCTGGGCCAGCTCTTCTATCAGGCGGTCATGGCCCGCGACTATCCGCTGATCATGGGCAGCCTCGTGCTGGGCGCGGTGCTGACCCTGGCGGGCAACCTCCTGGCCGACGTGGGCTACAGCCTGGCCGACCCGCGTGTTCGCCTCGGCGGAGGGCGCGAGCGATGATGTGGTTTGGCCGAAAAAAAATACGACGCCCCCTCAGACGCCCATCGCCCTGGTCGCGCCACGCCCTGCTTGCCGCAGGCAGTCTCATCGTGGGATTGATGTCGATCGGCGCCCTGCTGGCCCCGTGGCTGGCGCCTTACGACCCGAACCTGATCAATGTGGACGCCCTGCTCAGGGCTCCCTGCGCCGAACACCTGATGGGCACCGACGCCCTGGGCCGCGACGTGTTCTCGCGCATTCTCTTCGGCGGACGGGTCTCGCTGTGGGTGGGCTTCGTGGCCGTTGGCATCGCCACCTCCATTGGGCTCGTCCTCGGCCTGATGGCCGGATATTTCGGACGGCTGGCCGATGAGATCATCATGCGCGGGGTGGATGTCATGCTCTGCTTCCCGTCGTTTTTCCTGATCCTGGCGGTCATCGCCTTTCTGGAACCGAGCCTGACCAACATCATGGTGGTCATCGGCCTGACGGGATGGATGGGCGTGGCCAGACTGGTACGGGCCGAGACCCTGAGCATCCGCGAGCGCGACTACGTTCTGGCTGCCCGCGCTGCCGGGGCCGGGTCGGGCCGCATCATCGCCCGCCACATCCTGCCCAATGCCCTGGCCCCGGTGCTGGTCTCGGCCACACTGGGCGTGGCCGGGGCCATTCTGACGGAATCCTCCCTCTCCTTTCTCGGCCTGGGCGTCCAGCCGCCCGACGCCTCCTGGGGCAACATGCTCCTCGAGGGCAAAGAGGTGCTGGGCATCGCGTGGTGGCTGTCGGTCTTTCCCGGTCTGGCCATCCTCGTCACGGTCCTGGGCTACAACCTGCTTGGCGAATCCCTGCGGGATTTGCTTGACCCGAGGCTGAAACAATGAGCATCACCCCGCACACCCGCGCCGCGACCCAGGACGATGTCTTCGCCATGGAGCAGATCATGCGCGACGCCTTTGCACAAAGCTACGCCACCTTCATGCCCGAGCAGTACGTGCGCGAATGGTACGACGCCAACACGGCCTCGCGCACGGTGCGTATCGGCCTGAGCCGGGCCGGGGTGGCCGAGATCATGGGCCGCATTGTCGGCTTTGTCATGTACACGGACAACACCATCACCGAGCTTTGGGTGGACCCGGCCTATCAGGGCCAGGGGGCGGGCCGCGCCCTGATCCATTGGATCGAGGAGGCGTTCCGGGCCATGGGATTCCCCACCATCACCCTCTACTGCTACGAGGCCAACGGCCCGGCGCTGGAATTCTATGCCCGGATGCGCTTTCGCCGGGCATCGAGCTTCGACTCGCGCGATGTGCCCGGCGGGCCGGTCAGGGTCTATACCATGCTCAAGATGGTCTCCCGCCTCAAGAGATGAAAGGAAATGGGGCGAAACGGGCCGCGACCGGCCGGTTGACTGGGCTGGTCTTTCTGGTCGTAATCCTGGCAGCGATCCTGGCCGTCCCTGACCCGGCGCGGGCGAATGGCCCGTCCGCCGGGGGTCTTCCCGCGGCCCTGGTCTTCTCGCCCCAGGTGCTGGACCGGACCTCGGCCCGGCTCGCGGCTGACGACCCCGCGCTGGCCTCTGCCCTGGACGGTCTGATCCGCGAGGCGGACGCGGCCATGGCCGCCCCGGCGGATTCCGTGGTTCTCAAACCCGAACCGCCGCCGGGCGGCGGGCTGCACGATTACTGGTCCCTTGACCCCGGATTCGCCGACATGGCCGACCCGTGCGCCGAGACCTTCGACAGGATGCGGATGCGCCGCATGGCCCGCCACGTCCTGACCCTGGCCCTGGCCTGGAAGTTGACCGGCAACGCGGAATACGCAGGCAAGGGTACGGCCCTGCTGTGGGCCTGGTGCTGCGACTCCCAGACCCGCGCCCGGCCGCACCTCGACCGCGCCCGGACCCGGCCCGGCTCGATTATTGGCACCCCTGCCGGCATCATGGAAGGCCGGGACTTGATCGCCGCCGCCGAGGCCGCCTGTCTGCTGGCCACATCACCGGCCTGGAGCGGGCCGGTAGACAGGGAGGTCAGGGGCTGGTTCGCCGACTATCTCCACTGGCTGCGCCGCAGCGAATCAGGACGACTGGCGGCGGCTGACCAGGGTGACCTTGGCCTGTGGCACGCGGCCCAGGTGACCGCCTTCGCCCGCTTGACCGGCAACGACGCTCTGGCCAGGGCCACGGCAGAGGCAATGCGCGGCCGCATGGCGCCACCACTCCGAAGCGGCATGGAATTGCGGGCCATGCTCATCCTGGCCGCCGTGGCCGAGGGAACAGGCGTTGACCTGTGGCACACCAGCGGACTGCGCGGCATCCTGGAAGCCCTGACCGCCGGACCAACGGCCACCCCGGACGGCGACACGGACTGCGTCCCGGACTGTGCCGACCGGCTGCTTCCCCCTGACGATGCCCCCCTTTTCCACCGGGCCGCGCTGGTGTACAAGGAGCCCCGGTATCTTGATCTGGCCGGAGCCGGGGCCGACCACGTCCGGGCCGCACTGGCCCATTGAGAACGCCCAGCCAAGACGGCGTGGGCCGCAGGAGAAGACTTCGGGCCGCATTTTGCCCGGGACTTTTCGGCGAACTATGATACCATGCGTCATGACGCGGCCGTCAGCCAGCCCCTCGGCGCGGCGTCGGTCAAGGGACTGCGACTTGCCGGAGGCACAGCATCATGCTCGAATTGCTACGCATCAAGGATCTGGCGCTCATCGAGGACATGGAGCTCGAATTCTCGCCCGGACTCAACACCCTTACCGGCGAGACCGGCGCGGGCAAGTCGTTCATCATGCGCGCCGTGGATTTTCTTCTGGGAGAGCGCATGGACGCCGCCCTGGTCCGGCCGGGCAAGGAAAAGGCATCGGTGGAGGCCCTCTTCGTCCTGCCCGAGGGCGAGACGGTCATCCGGCGCGAACTCTCGGCAGAGACCGGCCGCAGCAGGGTCTACATCAACGACCAGCTCTCGTCCCAACCCACCATCCGCGACATGCGCCAATCCCTGGTCATCCATACCAGCCAGCACGGCCAGCAAAAGCTGCTTTCCCCGGCATACCAGGCCGAGGTGCTCGACTCCTTCCTGCCCGACCCCTCGCTGCTCACTGCGCGCAATGACGCCCTGGCGGTGCTCAACGACGTGCTCGAACGCAAGGCCCGGCTCATGGCCCGCTACGAGACTGTCGAAAAACAACGCGAATTCCTTGAATTTCAGAAAAAGGAAATCGACAGGGTCAAACCCCGCCCCGGCGAGGAGGACGACCTTGAGGAACGCAAGAAAATCCTCAAGGACCGCGAGCGGGCGGGCGAGTGTCTGCAAAACGCCCTGAACATCCTCCACGGCGAAGTGGGTCTGCTCGACGCCATGACCCTGCTCACCCGCGAAATGGAGATCATCGCCCGGCTCTTCCCCGGCTTTGAGGACGACCGCGAGGCCATTGAAGAGCTGCGCATGATGCTGCACGATCTCGACTCGCGGCTGAGGCGCGGCCCCGAGGGCCAGGACCTGGACGACGACCACATGAGCCTTGACGATATCGAGGCGCGATTGTTCGAACTGGCCCGGCTCAAGCGCAAGCTCAAACGGGGTCTGAACGAGATCGTGGACCTGAAGAGCGAGATCGACGAGAACCTCTCCTTTCTTGATGCTTGCGCCCTCGACCTCAAGGCCCTCAAGGCCGAAGAGGACGCGGCCGCCAAGGCCCTCAAGGCAACCCTGACCACACTGGGCCGGGCGCGGCAGAAGGCCGCTGGCTCGCTGTGCCAGCGCATTGTGACGGAACTCAAGGACCTGGGCTTCTCGGAGCATGTCAAGGTCCACTACGAATTTGATGCCCGCGAAATATACCCTGGCTGCGAGGATCTGCGCGGCAGACTCATGTGGGTGCCCAACCCCGGCCAGCCGGCCCAACCCCTGGACAAGATCGCCTCGGGGGGCGAGCTGTCGCGCTTCCTGCTCGCCCTGGTGACCATGAACGGCGAGAACGCCAACGACCACGACGCGCTGCCCACTCTCATCTTCGACGAAGTGGACGCAGGCATCGGCGGCCTGACCCTCAACGCTGTCGGAGCACGGCTGCGCACTCTGGCCGACAGGCAGCAAACCCTGCTCATCACCCACTGGCCCCAACTGGCAGGCAGGGCTGACCGACACTTCCTCATCCAAAAAGATGTGGTGGACGGCGCCACCTACACCCGCTGCGACCGCCTCGACGGCCAGCGCATCCGGGCAGAGCTCTCGCGTATGGCGGGCGGCGGCGAGCAGGGCGACGCCCTGGCCGAAAAGCTCTGCCGGTGAAAGATTGCTGCATATTCATACATTCAATTAATATAGACACCTGTGAGCACGTGGCGGCCCATCAGCCCGCCAAGGAAGCCGACCGCCGCGCTGACACGCCGATTCCACTGGACTTTTCCACACCGGCTACCATACTATCAACACACTTGTAACGGTTTCCTCCAGGAGAATGCCGTGGACAGACTTTCCCCCGCCCAGGTCTGCCGGGGTACCCATCTATGCTTTGCCCTGGTCTGCCTCTGGTTGGCCCTGCCGGTCGCGGCAGCGGCTGGACAGGTGAAGATGCAGGCCATTGTCTACCCGCCGCTGGTCTATGCCAACGGCGACAGACTGTGGGGCGTGGTGCCCGAGGTCGTCCGTGAGATCCAGCACCTCGCGGGCGACGACAGCGAGCTTGAGGAGGTGCCCTGGCTGCGGGCCTTCGAGCGGGCAAAGACCGAGCCCATGCACGCCCTTTTCGCCATTGTCCGCATCCCGGAGCGGGAGCCGCTGTTCAAGTGGGTCGGTCCGGTATTCGAGGAGGGGGACTATTTCTTCAAGCGCAAGGGAAGCCCTCTTGAAATCAAGACCCTTGAGGATGCCATGGCCGTGGAGCGCATCGCGGCCCGCAAGGACGGCTACACCCACAAGGCCATGGCGGCCAGGGGGTTCACCAACCTCGACATCGGCCCGAGCTATGATTCGAGCTACCTCAAGCTGCACCAGGGCCGCGTGGACCTCGTGCTCATGGGCGAGCGCACCTACCGCTACATGGTCAGTCATGCGGGCCTCGACCCCGACGACTTCGAGCGCACCGAGTATCTCTTCAACGAGTCGAGCGCCTGGCTCGCCTTCTCCCTTGATGTCCCCGATGAAATGGTGGCGCAATGGCAGCAGGCCCTTGACACCATCAAGGCCAACGGCGTGTACGACGCCATCATGGAACGCAATTTCGCCCACTAGCCAAGTCCGCCCCGGACGAGTACACTCGTTGCGGAGCAGAGAAGGAGCGGGCCCCCCGCCCCAACCCCGATCCGGCCGGGCGCACGAGTTGCCCGAGCCGCAAACCGATTTGTTGCGCGTGGCGCGGAGTATTCATGGGTAACCTTTTTGTTTCGCTCTATATCAAACTCTTCTTTTTGCTGACACCGTTTTTCGTGCTCACGGTCTTTCTGTCGCTGACCGAAGGCATGGAGAAAATGCAGCAGCGCAGTGTGGCGATCAGAACATCCGTGGCCGTGCTGATCATCTCCCTGATCCTGTATTTCGCGGGCAATCCCATCTTCTCCACCCTGGGCATCACCATGGACGGATTCCGCGTGGGCGCAGGCAGTCTGCTTTTCCTTTCGGCCGTGTCCCTGGTCTCGGGCAAGCGTACGCGGCCCGAGCCGGAAGAGAACACGGACATGGCCGTGGTGCCTCTGGCCATACCCATCACCGTGGGTCCGGCCACCATCGGCACCCTGCTCATCCTCGGCGCCGAGCTGGGCGGTCCCACGGAACAGGCATTGGGCGCGGCCGCCCTGGTCTGCGCCTGTCTGACCGTGACCGCACTCCTCTTCTCGGCCACGGCCATCCATCGGCTCATCGGCCCCATGGGGCTGGCCGTGCTCACACGCATTACCGGGCTGGTCCTCTCGGCCATGGCCGCCCAGATCGTATTCACCGGGATCAGGAACTTCCTGACCTGACCCGTGAGCCTTTCGGCCCGCGCCGGTTGCAATGCAGGACGCCACCCCCTATAGTGCGTCAAACCGCCACATCCAAGACAGGTGCCCCATGAGCAAGATTACCCGCAGACAAGCCCTGGCCCTGCTCGGCTCCACCGCAGCCGCCGTCGCCCTGACCCCCTCGCTGGCCCTCGCCGACCGCCAGGGACTGACCTGCTGCTGGGACCGGCACTTCCCACCCTTTTCCATGGAACTCGACGGGACCATGACCGGCATCCTTGTGGACTGCATGGACAAGCTGCTGGGCGAGCGCATGGGCTATGCCCTCACGCATAGCGGCCTGGACTGGCCCTCGGCCCAGGCCATGGTCGAACGCGGCCAAGGCGATGTCCTGTGCACAAACCCCACCCCCCAGCGCCAGGGATATGTCCTGTTCGCCGAGACCCCCGTGGTGGAGAGCCTGCCCTCCATCTTCTGCTCCGCAGACAACCCCCGGCTGGCCGAAATCAACGCCGTCGCGGACCTTGATGGGTTACGCCCCTTCCGGCAGGTGGATTACGCGGGTAACGGATGGGCGACCCGGACCTTTCCGCCGGACCACCCGATCGACTATGTGGACTCCCTGTCCACGGCCCTGTCCATGGTCGCCTCCGGCGAGGCGGACATCTTTGTGGGCAACAGTCTGGCCGCGCTGCACACCCTGCGCGAAGCCGGGCTCAAGGCAAAGGTGCGCGTCCGGCAACTGCCGGTTGGCGAACCGTCGAGCTTCCATTTCGGCCTCAGAGCCGCCCACCCGGACGCCCCGGCCATTCTCGAGCGGTTCTCGGCCGTCCAGGACCAAGCCATGGACGAGGGCGTCATCCGCGAAATAATTCTCGGCTACCTCTGATATACGCCGAACACGGCATAACCCGTCCGACCGGGACATACGCGAGCATTTTTCATGACTTCCGACTCTCTCCTCGTTCTCGATCGCGTTTATGATGTACGCTCCTACGAACCGCGCCAGGATGGGCGCGTTCCTGTCACGGCCGTGTGCAACCAGCTCCAGGACATCGCCTCGCGCCACGCCGACGGCCTGGGTTTTGGCTACCACGACCTGGAGACCAGCGGACACTACTGGCTGCTGGCCCGGCTGCATGTGATGATGGAACGGATGCCCGGCTACGGCGATAGCGTCCGGGTTCGCACCTGGCCGTCGGGCAACGAACGGCTGGTGGCCACCCGCGATTTCCTGATCCTCGACCCGAACGGAGAGGACGCGGGGCCGGGCGCGGTACTGGGCCGGGCCACCTCGGCCTGGGTGACCATGAACGCCCGCACCCATCGGCCGGACCCGCCGCACGAGGTGCTGCACGCACGCTTCATCCCCGAGGTAGAACGCGCCCTCGCCTTTCCGACCAGGGCCGTGACCCGGCTGTCGTCCGGGGAGCACGAGCAGACCCTGGCCGCCCGACGGGCGGACCTGGACATCAACGGCCACGTCAACAACGTACGCTATGCGGAGTTCTGCCTTGAGGCAGTGCCGCAAGCCTGGGAGGAGACCCGCTTCTGCACAGGCCTCGACATCCAGTTTCGCAGCGAATCCTTTGTCGGCGATGCCTATGTCTCGGTCTGCGCCGAGGCCGACCCGGACAACGGGACGCCCACCCTGCTCCACCGCCTGACCCGCATTGCCGACGACCGCGAGATCGTGCGTATGCGCTCCTGGTGGCGGCCCCGCAACGCCTGAACGCGCCCGGCCAGGAGAAGGGGAAAACGCCCCTCTCGCCCTTCTTGAGCCCTTTACCTCCCTGTCCGGGGCATGGCGCAGCCGGGCACCCCGCTGTCCAGAAGCGCGGCCAGCAGGCCGGTCAGCCTCCTGTCGTAGCGCCTGGACTCGTGGACCAGGGTGGCGACCGCCTCGTCGGGGCTCCCGGCCCCCCGGTGGGGACGGCTCCCGATCATGGCCGCAAAGGTATCGGCCACCGCGCACAGCCGTCCGGGCAACGAGATGGCCTCCCCCCGCAACCCGCGGGGATAGCCCGAGCCGTCGAGCCGTTCGTGATGCTCCTCCAGACACTGACGGACAACGGGGTCTCGCACCTTGAGCCGCTCAATCATGCGCAGCCCGGCCTCGATGTGTCGCTCTATGGACTCGCGGTCGCGGCGCAGCAGATAGCGCTCCTTGTCGGTGATGAACCGGGGCACGCTGGTCATGCCCAGGTCATGCAATGCCAGCCCCAGGGCCATGGCCGAAAGGGCGGTACGCTCCGCCCCACCCGACCCGCCAGCCCCGGCCGGTGCCGAAGACGTGAGCATCACGAACAGGCCGATGCCGATGAACAGGGTGTTCACCGCGTGCACGGCCGGATCGTGATCCCGGTGCAGGGCCCGGGTCAGGACCGCCACCCGGCAGGGATCCGCCCAGAGGTATTCGGCCAGAATGGCAATGTCCCCGCGCAGCCGGTCCAGCTCCTCGCGCCGAGGCTGGTCAAGAAACCGGGCCACCTTGTCGCGCAGGGCCAGGGAAAATATTTCGGCCACCTCGCACGGGTTCAGGCCGTCCTCCACCAGCACCAGTCCGAGCTTGCGGCTCAGATGCCGGGCATAGACATGGTAATCCTCGCGCAGCAGAAAAAGGCGGCCCTCGGCGGCCAGCCCGGCCACGCGGGCCTGGGCCTCGGCGCCAAGGCGTCTGCCCGCGCCATGCAGCAGCCCCACCCGACCCAGGGCTTCATCATGCAGGTATATGTCCACGGGCGGCCGGAACCTGGGAAATATCTCAAGGATGTTCGGGCTGATCTGAAGATAGGTCTCGGACAGGGGCTGGCCCGGAGGCGGGGCGGAAGAGGTCTCTGGCTGGGGCATGGCGTGTCCGGTCCTGGTCGGTGGTTTTTCTCACCATACCGCGCTTCAACCTCCATGGAAAGACCGTGGGGAGAAGACGCGCCGCAGACAAAGGAGTCCGCGCCCCCTTGCCCGTCGCAGCAGGGTAGGCTACACACGGTGATTCAAGGAGCACACGCACATGAGCCGGACAGACAATCCAGTGATCCGCGCCCTGCTTGAGCGGCGCAGCATCCGCAAGTTCACCGGGCAACCCGTGGACCGCCAGGACATCCTGGCCATCCTCGAGGCCGGGCGCTGGGCTCCCAGCGGCCTGAACAACCAGCCCTGGCGATTTCTCGTGATCAACGTCGACGACCCCCGGCGCACCCCCCTGGCCGAGTGCACCAAGTACGCGCACATCATCCGCGCCTCGACCGTCTGCATCGCCGTGACCCTGGAAAAAGACGCCATGTACAGCGAGATGAAGGACCACCAGGGGGCTGGCGCCTGCATCCAGAACATGCTCGTCGCGGCCCACGCCCTTGGGCTCGGCGCGGTCTGGATCGGCCAGATCGTCAACGATCAGGCGGCCGCGCTGGCCGCCCTGGGGCTCGACCCGGACAGCCATGAACTGCAGGCGGTCATCGCCCTCGGCCACCCGGACCAAGAGGGCGGCTCCACCCGCAAACCGCTATCGGAACTGCTTTTGGAGGAGATATGACGGAAATCAAAAGCTTTGCCCTCGGCCCCCTGCAGACCAACTGTTTTGTGCTGGTCAACGGCTCCCAGGCCGTGGCAGTGGACCCGGGCGGCGACCCGGCCCCGGTGCTGGCCTTTCTCAGGGACAAGGGGCTGACCCTGACCCATATTCTCAACACCCACCTGCATTTCGACCACACCTACGGCAACAAGCCCCTGGCAGAGGCCACGGGCGCACCCGTGCTGCACGGAGCGGACGACGCCTATCTGCTGGAGACCGAACTGGGCCTTGGCGGCCTCTTCGGACTGCCCCCGGTGGAACGCTACGAGGCGCAGACCATTGAGCCGGGCGAAGCCGTGTTCGCCGGGCTGGCCTGCACCGTGCTGGCCACTCCGGGCCACTCCCGCGGCAGCCTGACCTTCCACTTTCCCGAGGCAGGTGCCGCCTTCGTGGGCGACCTGATCTTCTACCGATCCATTGGCAGGACAGACTTCGAGGGAGGGGATCTCGACGTGCTCAAGCGCTCGGTAACCCGGTGCATCTTCACCCTGCCTCCCGAGACCCGGCTGCTGTCGGGCCACGGCCCCGAGACCACCGTGGGCGACGAAATGAATCACAATCCTTTTTTTGCGGGGTTCTAGCATGAGCAAGACCGTCAGCATCGACATCCGCGACAAGTGTTGAGGGGTGGGACTGGAGGTAGGTTGGTACCTCCGTTTCGCCAGGACGGACCGGATCGAGGCTCTGGTCGCCCCCAGGGGGGTGGCCCAGGTGCGCCACGAGATGCACAGCCATCCGGGCTGGTCCCTTGAAGTCGAGGAACGCGGCGATCACGCCCTGACGCGCATGACCCGCATCAAACCCGTCTATTCCGGCGTGGACGCACCCGCCGACCAAGGAACCGAATCATGACCGACAGAGCCGTGGTCTTCGCATGCAGCCACCGCCGGGGCGGCAACACCGACCGGGCCGCCTCCTGGCTTGCGGACGGGGTTCGCGAGGCGGGCGGACAGGCGGACATCATCCATGTTCGCGAGCACGAGGTGCGCCCCTGTCTTGCCTGCGGCTACTGCGACGAACCGGGCGAACGTCGCGGCCGCGACCTCTGCGTCCTCGGCCCTGGCGACGCGGCCTGGGATCTCTTCGAGGCGCTGCTGACGGCCAGGGCCGTGCTCTTTGCCTCACCCATCTACTTCTACCATCTGCCCTCCATGCTCAAGACCTGGATCGACCGGGGCCAGCAGTTCTGGGCCGCCCGGGCAGACGGCGCACAATGGCTGGCCGCCCTGCCCGAGCGCACCGCACGGGCCGTTTTCGTGGCCGGACGGCCTCGGGGCGAGAAGCTCTTCGAAGGCGCTGCCGTGACCTTGCGCTACTTCCTGCACAACTTCGCCATGCCCCTTAAGGAGCCGCTGACATTTCGCGGCCTGGACGGGCCCGACGATCTAGCTGACCGCGCCGACAGAAACGCCATCATCGACCTGGGCCGCCGCGCCTGGGAAGAAGCCTCCTAAGACGCGATGCGCTCCCTGGCGGCTCGCTTCGCCCGCCTTGCACGGGCGCTGGGTGTGGCAGGAGCGCGTTGCCCGGTCTGCTCGGCGCTGACCCCCGCCGGGGAGAATCCGCTGTGCCCGACCTGCGCCCAGGCGTTGCGTCCGCGCCTTGGGGGATGTTGCGCCCGCTGCGGCGACATGTTCGGCGACCAAACGGACGACACCGTGGACCCCCTGGCTGAACCGGCCACGGTCTGCGCCGAGTGCCGCCTCGACCCGCCGCCCTGGGACCGGCTGCACTTCCACGGCCCCTATTCCGCCGCCCTGCGCGACCTGATCATTGACTTCAAGTTCCATGGCGGTCTGCACCGCACCCGGTTGCTGGTCTCCCTGGCCGCCGAGGCATATCGGCGCGGCACCGCCGCCGTGGCGCCGGACATGGCGCTACCCGACCTGATCGTTCCCGTGCCGCTCCATCCCCGAAGGGTGCGGGAGCGCGGCTACAATCAGAGCCTCGAACTGGCGCGGGGTCTGGGCCGCGCCCTGGGCAGACCCGTGGCTGCCAACGCCCTGGGCAGGGTTCGCCACACCGCGCCCCAGTCGAGCCTGGACATGGCCCAGCGGCGCGAGAATATCCGCGACGCTTTTGTCGCCGCCGAAATGGTGCGCGGCAAAGCCCTCCTGCTGGTGGACGACGTGTACACCACTGGCGCGACGCTGACAGAATGCGCCCGGACCTTGCGCCGGGCCGGGGCCGCCGGGATGGACGCCCTGGTGCTGGCTCGGGCAGGCCGCGAACCGCGCTGAAAGCGCCGGGACCATGCGTCGGCAGCCGGAAAACGAAAAAATCGCAAAAAACAACGCACAGGGCTTGACTTCACCGCCCTGTTGCGGCTAGCTTGCCTCCTCTTACGAATTGGAGGTTCCAACTATGTTCGCTATCATCGAGACCGGCGGGAAACAATACCGCGTTGAAGAAGGTCTTGAATTCAATGTGGATCTGCTCAAGGCCGAAGCCGGTGACAATCTGAGCATCGATTCGGTTCTCCTGGTAGACAAGGACGGCGAGACCAAAATCGGCGAACCTTTCGTTCAGGGCGCCAAGGTCGAGTGTGAGGTTCTGGGACACATCCGCGGCAAGAAGATCGTGGTCTTCCACAAGCGCCCCAAGAAGGACGCCCGCAAGACCCAGGGTCATCGCCAGGACTACACCCAAATCAAAGTCAAATCCATCACGGCCTAGCGCCTGAGGGGAGGATACCATGGCTCATAAAAAAGCTGGCGGCAGTTCCAGAAACGGACGCGACAGCGCCGGGCAAAGGCGCGGCGTGAAGCGCTTTGGCGGGCAGGAAGTCCTGGCCGGCAACATCCTCGTGCGTCAGTTGGGCACCAAGTTCCACCCCGGCGACGGTGTGGGCATGGGCAGGGACTACACCCTGTTCGCCCTGGTGGACGGGGTGGTCAAGTTTGAAAAGTACACGCGCCAACGGGTGGTCAAAACCCGTGTGCACGTGATCCCTGCGGAAGCGTAGCTCCGGGGAAACCGACACATCCGGGCAGGGGACGTCATGGGCGCCCCCTGCCCGTTTTTTGCGTTGTCGCCCGTTTTCGCGCCCGATTCGGGCTCGCTGGGCGGCGCGGCCGGGAGGTTCCATGCGATTTGTTGACGAAGCGACCATCCTGGTGCGGTCAGGCAAGGGCGGCAACGGCTGCGCCAGTCTGCACCGCGAGGCCAACATGCCCAAGGGCGGCCCGGACGGCGGCGACGGCGGCCGGGGCGGCGACGTGATCTTTCGCGGCACCAACCGGCTGATGACCCTCTACGACTTCCGTCTGCACCGCCACTATTTCGCCAAGAACGGTCAGCCCGGCATGGGCCGCGACCGCTACGGCAAGGCAGCGCCGTCCCTCTATGTGGACCTGCCCGTGGGCACCCTGGTCTACGAGATCGTGGAGGATGAGGACGGCAACACCAGCGAGCGGCTCGTCGCCGACCTGGTGGAGGACGGTACCGAGGTGGTCATCTGCAAAGGCGGCGACGGCGGCCGGGGCAACCTCCACTTCAAGTCCTCGGTCAACCGCACCCCGCGCTACGCCGAACCCGGATGGCCCGGCGAGGAAAAACAGCTTCGCCTCGAGCTGAAGATTCTGGCCGACGTGGGTCTGCTCGGGCTGCCCAATGCTGGCAAGTCCACCTTCATCTCCCGGATCTCTGCCGCCCGGCCCAAGATCGCCGCCTATCCCTTCACCACCCTCTTTCCCAACCTCGGGGTGGTGGAAAACGACGCCTTCGAGCGCATGGTCATCGCCGACATCCCCGGCCTCATTGAAGGTGCCAGCGCCGGGCACGGCCTGGGAATCACCTTCTTGCGCCACGTGGAGCGCACCCGCTTTCTGGTTCACCTTCTCTCGGTGGAGGACATGTCCCACGACGACCCGGCCGACGGATACGCCATGCTCAACCAGGAACTGCGCGAATACAGCCCGGAACTGGCCGCCAGGACCCAGATCAGGGTCATCAACAAGATCGACACCCTGACCCCGGACCAATTGGCCGATCTGCGCGACAAGGCCAAGGCATCGGACCAACCGATATTCCTCATCTCCGCCCGGACCGGCGAAGGCGTGGACGCCCTGCTGGACGAAATGTGGCGCATCCTGCGCACTCTCGATTCGGCGGACGGATCGTCGGCCACCCCAGGCCCCGAAGAGAACGACTGAACGGGAGGCCCGGCTTCGGCCTCCGCCCGCACGGCGGCTTCGGCCTCGTTGCCCTCGCCCCTTGCCACCCGGCCGGGAGATGCTGTACCGTGCGCCCCATGACACAGACACCCGTGGATAGAAAAGCCCTGCTCGCCCATGTCAGGCGGGTGGTCATCAAGGTGGGCAGCGCCGTGCTGACTACCGGCGACGGACTCAACGCAACAGCCCTCCACCGCCTGGCCGCGCAAATCTCCGGCCTGGGCAACCGAGGGCTCGACGTGGTCCTGGTCTCGTCAGGGGCGGTGGCCGCGGGTCGCCAGCGTATCCGCGAACGCACCGCCAGGAAAAACGGCAAGACCTTTGCCGACCTGCCCTCGCGCCAGGCCGCCTCGGCCATCGGGCAGGGCCGCCTGATGCACGACTATGACGAAGCGTTTGCCGCCCACGGCAAGATCACGGCCCAGGTGCTGCTGACCCGCAGCGGACTGAAAAACCGAGAGCGCTTCCTCAATGCCCGCAACACCATGGAACGTCTCCTGGAATGGGGCGTGGTCCCCATCGTCAACGAAAACGACACTGTCTCGGTCAAGGAACTGGAGTTCGGCGACAACGACACCCTCGGAGCCATGTGTCTCGGGCTGATCGGCGCTGACCTGTTCATCAACCTGACCAGCGCGGACGGCGTCTTCGACAAGAACCCAGAGACCAACCCGGACGCCCGGCCCATGCCCTGCATCGAAACCATCGCCGCACTGGACATAGAGGCCATGTGCGACGGCAAGACCAGCGTGGGAACCGGCGGCATGTATTCCAAGCTGAGGGCGGCCCGTCGGGCGGCCCAGCTGGGCGTGCCCACTGTCATCGTTTCGGGCCGGGGCGAATTCGACCTTGCGGCCGTGCTCGACGGCGAGGAACGCGGCACCCTGGTCCTGCCCGAGGACCGGGCAGTCTCCAGCAAGAAATTCTGGCTCGCCTACCACGACGACCCTTCCGGGGCCATCGTGGTGGACAAGGGCGCCGCCAACGCCCTGGCGACCAAGGGCAAGTCCCTGTTGCCCATCGGCATCCGCTCGGTACAGGGGTGCTTCGAGCGCGGGGCGCTGGTGTTCATCGAGAACCTGGACGGCGACCGCCTGGGCGTGGGACTGACCAATTTTTCCTCGACCGAACTGGACAGGATCAAGGGACTGCGCACGGACCAATTGGCCAAAACCATCGGTCCCGTCACCTTTGACGAGGCCGTGCATCGCGACAACATGCTGCTCGACGCCGCCATCTGACCAGGACCGTTTTGCGACGCCTCTATCTCGACAAGAACCTCCAGCTCGTTTTCGGCGTCACGCTGATGGCGATCCTGGGTGTCTCAAGCATCATTCCGGCCCTGCCGGACATGATCACCGGACTGGACATCACCCCATCCCGCATCGGGCTGGTCATCGCCGCCTTCACCCTGCCCGGAGCGCTCCTGGCTCCCCTGGTGGGCATCCTGGCCGACAGGCTGGGGCGCAAGGCCGTGCTGGTGCCCTCACTCTTTCTTTTCGGCATCTTCGGCTTTGCCTGCTTCTTCGCCAGGAACATCGAACAGTTGCTGATGCTGCGTCTGCTCCAGGGCATTGGCGCAGCCCCCCTTGGGGTGCTCTACGGCACCATCATCGGCGACCTGTATCAGGGACCGGAGCGGGGACGCGCCATGGGTTACAACGCCTCGGTCCTCTCCATGGGCACGGCGGGCTTCCCGGCCCTGGGCGGTGCGCTGGCCATGCTCGGCTGGCAGTATCCCTTCATCCTGCCCCTGCTGGCCATTCCTCTCGGGCTGGTGGTCCTGCGCCATCTCGACGCCCCCGAACCCAGGAGCGGTGGCAGCTTTCGGGACTATCTTGCCGGGGCCTGGGAGCGCATCCGCACCCGGCAGGTGCTCGCCCTGTTCGCCACCACCCTGATGACCTTCATGGTCCTTTACGGGCCCATCGTCACCTATCTGCCGGTGCTTCTGCACCAATCCCATCAGGCCACGGCCATGACCATCGGGATGGTCTTTCTGGTGGCCTCGGGCTTTTCCGGCATAGCCTCGTTCCTGCTCGGCCCGCTGGCGGAGCGGTTCGGCCAGCGCAGACTGCTCATGGCCTCGGCCGTGCTCTACGCCCTGTCCATGATCCTGACCCCCAGCGCACCGGGCCTGTGGCATGTCCTTCCGCCTGTGGTCTGTTTCGGTCTGGCCCAGGGCCTGAACATCCCCACGGTCATGACCATGCTGGCCACCATCGCGCCCATGGAGCAACGCGGCGCGTTCATGGCCGCCAACGGCCTGCTGCTTCGGCTGGCCCAGACCCTGGCCCCCCTTGTCATGGGCGGACTCTACGCCCTTTTCGGCATGGCCGGGGTGTTCGCCGGGGGGCTGGCTTGCGCGGCCGTCATTCTGTTCCTGGCGATTTTCTGGGTTCAGGAGTAGCATCAGGGCATGATCTGCCCGCCCCTGCCCACCGGACAAACCTTCTGCGCTGACGCCACGGGCGCGACCATTCCGTGCCGCGGCACCGGACAGGACGCCGAATTCTTCGCCCGCCGCGCCCCAGGACCGGAGCGATTCACGGCCAACCAGGACACGGCCACGGACACCTTGACCGGCCTGACCTGGCTGCGCGATGCCAATGCGCCGGGTTTCCCCCTCTCCTGGCAGGAAGGCCACGACTTCATCGGGGCCATGAACCGACGCGGCCACGCCGGACATCGGGACTGGCGCATGCCCGATCGACGTGAACTCTTCAGCCTTGTCTGCTTCGATCAAGCCAACCCGGCACTGTCCGCAGGCCACCCCTTCATCAACGTCTTCGACGGCTGGTACTGGTCCGCGACGC
The DNA here is from genome assembly GCF_009729555.1 of Pseudodesulfovibrio alkaliphilus. Classification (NCBI taxonomy): domain Bacteria; kingdom Pseudomonadati; phylum Thermodesulfobacteriota; class Desulfovibrionia; order Desulfovibrionales; family Desulfovibrionaceae; genus Pseudodesulfovibrio; species Pseudodesulfovibrio alkaliphilus. The sequence continues at coordinate 21,629 of NZ_WODC01000012.1, read as the reverse complement.
CCTCGGCCATGCACCCGTCTCAGGCGTGGCATGTCCAGCTCTCGGGCGGGCGCATGTTCTGGGGCAGCCGCACCGGCTACGAAATGGTCTGGCCCGTCCGCGGCGCAAGCCAAGCCCTGCCAAAAACCGGGGCGGGCGACACGGTCAACGTCCCCTGGCCCGAGCCTCGCCTTGCCCGGCAAGGCTCTGTGGTGCGCGACGCGCTCACGGGACTGACCTGGACCGCCAGCGCCGATCTGGCAAACGGCCCCACGGACTGGACAACCGCCCTTGCGGCCCTTGCCCGGCTGAACCGCGACAAGGTCGGCGACATCGTCCAGTGGCGTCTGCCGACCATCCGCGAACTGGAATCCCTGGTGGACGCCTCGCGCCATTCCCCGGCCCTGCCCGCCGGACACCCCTTTGACCGTCCTTCCGAGGCGTACTGGTCGTCCACCAGCAGCGCCTTTGAGCGCGACTGGGCCATGTGCCTCTACCTGCACAAGGGGGCCGTGGGCGTGGCCCACAAGGGCGACCGGGGGTTTCATGTCTGGGCCGTGTCCGCTCCCGTTTGACGCCCGACCCGGCAGCCCGATCTGGAAGCCCGATCTGAAAGGTTGACCTGACCACTCCAATGGAATATGCGAAAACGGATCGCCAGGACGAACAGCGCGTTGCGCCCCGGTTTTTTTGTGGCCCCGGCTAATCCTCTGCCCGGTACCTGCCGATAAGAGCGGCAAGCAAGGAAGGTCAACCATGTCTCTGCGAGCACACCTGCAACACAAATTCAATCCGCTCCATGTCTACTGTCGTCTGCGCTGCCTGGGCGTGGGCCACGCCCAGGCCCGCGCCGTGTGCTCCTGTTACGAGAGAATGCTCTACCGGCTCGTGCTGGCCTGATCCCGCTTCGCGACCCGAATCATGCGGGCCGCCCATCCTCACGGGATGGGCGGCCCGCGTTGCGTTGGCGGCGATATCTTCTTCGCGATCAGCCATTATTCGCTGAAATGCTTTGCATCCATCCGGCTAGGCAGGCAAGCTTTTCGATGCCCCTGGGCCCATACACCAAGGGATGCGCCACGACCACGGCAGCCAGTACGTCTCGAATCGGTTACGGAGTGCAAGGCGCGTTCGGGAAAAGGGGATACGCAGAGGTCGCTCATGTCTTTACCGCAAAGCACACCCCTCGCGTTTAGGGAGCTTTATCAAAACAGACTAAGGCTCAACGCTTGACAGCGCAGATATACGCGAATAGTTAGTCGTCATTCCCGCACAAGGAAAAGGAGGAGCTACATGTTGACGGTGTATTTCAATTTTGTTGCGTTTGCATTTGTTGCTTTATCATTTGCCCTTTCCCTTTTACTGCATCTTAAAAAAACAGAGAGAATGAAAAAAGCAACAAACTTAACTTTCATGCTTGTTTTTTCAACAACAATGCTTTGTTTAGTCTACACATTAACAGATTTATCCAACCTTGACACACTTGGAAAATTGTTGTCATTTATCCTATTATCGAACGCCTACGCTGGCACGCTAAAAACAACTGAATTGATTTTTTCCGGAATAAAAAAATAGCATACAACGGGCAGAAACGACACCCAAGACGAAATCTGCCTTTGAGGCCTCCGCGCATTTCTTGCTCACGACCACTCTTGCGCTTCTGTTGCGAGAGAATGCTCTACCGACTCGTGCTGGCCTGAACCGACTTCGCGACCACAATCATGCGGGCCGCCCATCCTCACAGGATGGGCGGCCCGCTTCACGTTCATGGCCGGATAGTGCGCCGTCAGGCGGCTGCCTGCTCCCGGGCGCGGCGGTAGGCGACGATGTCGTCCACGGCGCAGACAGGGAAACCGTGGCGGTCGGCAAAAGACACGACCTCTGGCAGGCGGGCCATGGTGCCGTCAGCATTGGTCAACTCGCAGAGCACGCCGCAGGGGGCGAGCCCGGCCAGCCTTGTCAGGTCCACGGTGGCTTCGGTATGGCCGGCCCGCTCCAGCACCCCGCCGGGCCGGGCGCGCAGCGGGAAGACGTGGCCGGGGCTGACCAGGTCGGACGGCACCGCCCCGTCGGCCACCGCGGCCCGGATCGTGGTCGTACGGTCCGAGGCCGAGACCCCGGTGGTCACGCCGCGCGCGGCCTCGATGGACACCGTGAAGGCGGTCTGGTGGCGGCTGCCGTTTTTTTCCACCATCATGGGTAAGTTCAGGTCGCGGACCTTTCCTTCGGTCAGGCACAGGCAGACAATGCCGCTGCATTCGCGGATGAGCAGGGCCATCTGTGCCTCGGTCAGGGTCTGGGCGGCGAAGATGAGATCGCCTTCATTCTCCCGGTCTTCATTATCAACGACCAGGATGCCTCGGCCGTCGCGCAAGGCGGCCAGGGCGTTTTCGACGCGTTCGGCAGGCGAGCCGAACCGGGCAAGCAGGGACTGATTCATCGGGCAACTCCTTGCAAGAGTCGAGGTGAATCAGGGCGCATGGATAGACAGCCCCCCACGCGGACACGCAGGGGCAGACGCGAAACCGAAACCGTGTTCCGGGTTTCGCTGCGGGCTGCCTCATTCTCTTTCATCCGGACTGTCACCGTCGGCCCCGGAGTCGCACCGGGTCTGCTGACCTCCTCCACCCGGAGGAGCGCTCGCGGGCTTTCCGGTCAAGGCCGGATCACCGCCGGTGGGGACTTTCACCCCGCCCTGAGAACAAGCCCTGCCAGCAAAGCGCGGATTGCGCCCGGTGTCAAGACCGGCCTCACGATGCCACCACCAGGGAACCAGGCAGAGAAAAGGTGAAGACGCTGCCCCGGCCGGGTTCGGACTCAACCCGGATGGAGCCGCCATAATGCTCGGCGATCTCCTTGCAGATGGCCAGCCCCAGGCCGGTGCCCACGGGCCGCGAGGACGGCGCCTGGGCGCGGGAGGACTGGAAGAAGACCTCGAAGATACGCTCCCGGTCATCGGGATGGATGCCGATGCCCGTGTCCTCCACCGAAAATTCCACGCCATCTCCCGTTGTCCGGGCGGAAACCCGGATGTGTCCGGCTTCGGTGTGCTTGACGGCGTTACCAAGGAGATTGATCAGTACCTGGAGAATCCGATCGCGGCTGACGTGCAGCACGGGCAGGCCCGCAGGCGCATCCGCCACCAGTTCAAGGTTCGGATTCCCTGCCAGTTGGCCCGAGATGGCGGCCACGGCGTCGCGCACCAGTTCGTCTGTGCGTACGTCGCACTCCTGCCAGTCCATGCGTCCCGCCGTGATCTTGCTGAAGTCGAGCAGATCGTTGATCAGGCGGCTCAACCGTTCAGCCTCGGTCCTGACGATCCGAAAATTCTGGAGGTGCTTGGCGATGCGTTCCGACGGCTGGTCGCATGCCTCAAGGCTCGGCCCGAAAGACTCCCGGAAGGTCCGCTCCATGAGCTTGACGAAGCCGAGTATGGAGGTGAGCGGAGTACGCAGCTCATGAGACGTGGAGGAAAGAAAGTGCGACTTGGCCTGATCGAGCCACTTCAGTTCCCGGTTGGCCTCCTCAAGCTCGGTGGTGCGCTCGGCCACGCGCCGCTCCAGGTCGTCGTGGGCCGCTTGCAGCGCCTGCCTGCTCTCGACTATCTGGGCCAGCATGGCGTTGATGTCCCTGGCCAACTCGGCGATCTCGTCGCGCCCGTCGATGTGGACCCCGCCCGCGCCGGTCATATCCAACGCACGGACTTGGCTATTGAGACTTTCCACCCGCGAGAGCACCTTGCGCCGCAACAAATAGAACACCAGCAGGCCAAAGGCGACCAGCGCCGAGGCCAGGATCATGAAATTGAGGTGAGCCACCTCCCGGCCCTTCTTGGAAATGGCTCGGTCGCACACGGCCTGGACCACCAGTCCGGGGAGGCCCTGGATGTCCCGCACCAGGGCGTAGGCGTCCATGATCCCGGCATCGCGGGGCAGCACAGCTGTCCCCTCGTCCGACAACAGCCCCGCGGCCAGTGCGCCGTCCATGTCCGGCGCAAGGCGGCCGCCCTCCAGGGGATGAAACACCACCTCCAACTCAAGCCTTTGGGAGAGGGCCTGCCGCACGGCGTCACCGAGCCTCCTGGCCATGAGCATCTGTCCTGTGGAAGGACCGCCTCCCTGGGAGTCGAGGATTTCGCGGCGAACGAAGAACACGGCCCCCTCGGGCCGAAGCAGCAGGCCGCCGCGCCCTGTCTCCTCCACGCCGGGCGAGGCGGCGGGCAGATCGGATTGATGTATCGCCGCCACCAGATCAGCCAGGAGCGCACCGTCATCCCTCCCGTCCTGGTCAAGGGCGCGACCGAAAACGATCCTCCCCTGCGCATCGGTGATCACCACCGCGCACAGGGCCTGATTGCTGAAGGTCTCGGCGGGCAGATTGGATTCGATATACTCGGGATTGCCGTTGCTGGCGAAGTGATAGGTGTCGTCCCAGGACGCCCAGTCCCAGACAAAGGAGTCCAGGGCCTGGATCTCGCGCAGAACGCCGTTTCTGACCCGTCTGGCCTCGGCTGCGGCCAAACCGCGCTCCAGGGAGTCGAACCCGTCCTTGACCACCGAGTTGGCGACCCACGCCTCAATGGCGAGAAACACCAGGGTCACGATGGCGATGGAAATGAAGGTGATCCGTCTGAGCCGCATGGTGCCTCACGCAGGATTTGGGGATGGGCAGCGCTTCCGGCCGGTTGCGCATTGTGTCAGCCTAGCCTGTTTTCAGGGGGTGCGCAATGTCCGCACAGGAGGGCCCTTTGCGCAACCAGCCATTTCCTCCCGGAAAAGTCATGTTTGATCAAGATGTTCCTGGCCTCTTGCTCCTATCGTATTTATGGGGTAAGCGATCTCTCCATGCATGAAATGTCCATCGTCGAATCCATCCTCGGCATCCTGCGCGAAGAGATGATCAAGCATGACGGCCACCGGCTCAAGAAGGTGGTGATCAAAAACGGCGCCCTGGCCGGAGTGGTCACCGAGTCCCTCGTCTTTGCCTGGGACGCGCTCACGCCCGGCGGCGAGTTCGACGGCTCCAGACTCGAAGTGATCGAGGTGCCCATCCGGGTGGCCTGCGGCGAATGCGGCGAGGAATTCAGCCCCGACCATTCACGGTGCATGCCCTGCCCCAAGTGCGAGGCGCTGCTTGGCCACACCGTGCTGCAAGGCAAGGAAATGCTCATCGACTCCATTGAGATCGACGACGAGTAGCGGCCGCAAGCCGCAGTTTTTTCACCGCTCCGGCGCAACGACAAAGAGGTGGCTCATGTCCAAGGAAGTAACCATCGTCCGCAACGTGCTCGAAGCCAACGACCGGCTCGCCGAAGAGCTGCGCGCCACCTTCAGGGCCAAGAAGATTCTCTGTCTGAACCTGATGAGCTCGCCCGGCGCGGGCAAGACCACGGTACTTGAACGCACCCTGACCGACCTGAAGGACGAGTTCCGCATGGCCGTGGTCGAGGGCGACCTGCAGACCGACAACGACGCCCGGCGCGTGGCCGCCACAGGCGCCCAGGCAGTGCAGATCAACACCGAGGGCGGCTGTCATCTGGATTCGGGCATGGTGCTTGACGCCATCAAGGCCCTGGACATGGACGCAGTGGACATCCTCTTTGTGGAGAATGTGGGCAACCTCGTATGCCCGGCCGAGTTCGAGGTGGGCGAGGACCACAAGGTCACGCTCCTGTCCGTGGCCGAGGGGGACGACAAGCCCGAGAAGTACCCCCTCATGTTCCACATCTCCTCGGTCATGCTGCTCAACAAGGTGGACCTCCTGCCCTATGTGGATTTCGACCTGGACAAGGCTTCCGGACACGCCCGCACCCTGAACAAGGACATTGAGGTCATCGCCATGTCCGCCCGAACCGGCGAGAACATGGACGCCTGGTACGACTGGCTGCGCCGGAAACGGGCCGAAAAACTCGCAGGCAAATAGACCGCATCCCGTTACAATGGCTTGCCCCCCCCGGCCTTGCGCCGGAGGGGGTTTCTCGTCCCGGCGGCAAAAGGCCGCCACGCCCCATTGGCATAACCCGCGCCAGGGGGTATGGTCCCCCCATGTCCTTTCCCCGCAACCTGCCCCTTGAAGAGGTCTTCGCCTCCATCGCGGACGGGCTCTTCACCGTGGACGCCGACTGGAACGTGACCTACTTCAACGAGTCGGCCCAGCGCATCACCGGCATCCCGGCCGCCGAGGCCCTGGGCCGCAAATGCTGGGACGTGCTGCGCTCCAGCCTGTGCGACGGCCAGTGCGCCATGGCCCACTGCATCCGCCGGGGAGACCGCGTGGTCAACAAATCCATCTTCATCGTCCGGGGCGACGGCACCCGGGTGCCGGTCTCCATCTCGGCCTCGGCCCTGCGGAACGCGGACGGCGAGGTGGTGGGCGGCGTGGAGACCTTTCGCGACCTGACCGAAATCCACGTCATGCGCCGCAAGGTTGAGGCCCTCTATCGGTTCGAGGACATCGTGGGCCGCAGCCCGGCGCTGGAAAAACTCTTCGGCATCCTCCCCCAGGTCAGCGCCAGCCAGGCCACCACTCTCCTCCTTGGCCCCTCGGGCACGGGCAAGGAACTCTTTGCCCGCGCCATCCACTCGCTCAGTCCGCGCAAGGGCGGCCCCTTTGTGGCCGTCAACTGCGGCGCCCTGCCCGACACCCTGCTCGAATCCGAACTCTTCGGCTACAAGGCCGGGGCCTTTACCGACGCCCGCACCGACAAGCCCGGCCGCATCGCCCTGGCCGAAGGCGGCACCGTGTTTCTCGACGAGATCGGGGACCTGCCGGGCAACCTCCAGGTCAAGCTGCTGCGCTTTCTGCAGGAAAAGACCTATGAACCCCTGGGCGGGTTGGCTCCTGTCAAGGCGGATGTGCGCGTTGTCGCGGCCACCAACCGCGACCTGACCGCCCGAGTGGCCGAGGGCGCCTTCCGTCAGGACCTCTACTACCGCCTCAATGTGGTCACTCTGCGCCTGCCGCCCCTCTCGGAACGGCGCGAGGACATTCCGCTGCTGACCGACCACTTCGTGAACGAGTTCAACGCGATCCAGGGCAAACACGTTCGCGGCCTGAGCGAAGACGCGCTGCACCTGCTCATGCGTCACGACTATCCGGGAAACGTCCGCGAACTGGAGAACATCCTCGAATACGCCTTCATCCTCTGCGCCAAGGGATTCATCCAGGTGGAGCATCTGCCCGAATACCTGCACCCGGGCGACCGCCCAGTCTCGGACAACGGCCTGGGCGGCAGCATGGAGGAAATCAAGCGCCGCGCCGCCCACCGCGCCCTGGAGCGCAACAATGGACGCAAGATGGCCGCCTGCCGCGAACTGGGCATTTCCAAGGACACCCTGCGCCGCCTCCTGGCTGACGACACCCATCCTTAGGGCGAATAATTAGCCCTTGCGCCTTGTTTTGGCGTTTTTTTCGCCCTGTTTTTTCTTCTTTTTTAGATAAAGCTTGAAATTATAGACTTTTTCTGATGGCACGCTTGATGCTTAAAGCAAGGCATGTCGGAATGGTCCTGGCGAAGTGCAACGCATGCGGCATGAAACCGGAACGCTACTTTGTTTGGCGTGCTACAAGGACCGCCTGGCATCCGTCTGCGAAAACGCGGACGAGTACAAGCTGTTTGAAATGCGTGACGATTCGATTTACCCCGCAGGCCGCCTATCCCTTCCCTCAAAGGACCCTATGGACAGGACATCCGCCATATTGGCCTGCGGGGTATCCCTTTTGCTGTGCGGCGCCATCTGCGCCGACACCCGCGCCCTGCTCGAACAGGGCGGGGTGCATGTCATTCCCTGGCTCACGGGAGGCATCCATGAAGTCATGGACGCCCTGGGGCGCGGGGGCCTCTCGCGGCTGGTCATGCCCGGTGCGCCCGAGTGCCCCGCCGCGCCGGACACGGGCCATGTTTGACTTTTTCCTGACTGCGGGTATTTCTTTGGCGTGCACCGGGCCTGACACCCGGAACCATCAACACCATCAGGCGGCCCTGGGCCGTTTTCTCGGGAGAAGATCATGAGCGAATGCAGCGGGTGCGCCTCGGCCGCGCCGGACGGCAGCTGTTCCAGCAGCACAGGGTGCGACAAGGGCGAGGAAAAGCTTCAGAAGACCTTGGGCCGCATCAAACACAAGATCGTGGTCATGTCCGGCAAGGGCGGGGTGGGCAAGTCCACCGTGGCCGCCAACATTGCGGTGGCCCTGTCCCTGGCGGGCAAGAAAGTCGGGCTGCTCGACGTGGATGTCCACGGGCCGAGCATTCCGCGCCTGCTCTCCCTCAAGGGTCAAAAGCCCCACATGGGCGACCAGATCATGGAGCCCGTGTCCTGGAGCCGGAATCTATCCGTCATGTCGCTGGGCTTCCTGCTTGAGGACGACCGTCAGGCCGTCATCTGGCGCGGGCCGGTCAAGATGGGCCTGATCAAGCAGTTCGTCGAGGATGTCATGTGGGGCGACCTCGACTTCCTTGTTGTGGACTGTCCTCCCGGCACGGGCGACGAGCCCCTTTCCACTCTCCAGACCCTTGGCCCCACGGCCATCGCGGTCATCGTCACCACCCCTCAGGGCGTAGCCGTAGACGATGTGCGCCGCTCGGTTTCCTTTGTGGGCGAACTTGGCAACCGCGTCCTCGGCATAGTCGAGAACATGTCCGGCTTCGCCTGCCCGGACTGCGGCGCAGTCCACAACATCTTCAATGCCGGGGGCGGCGAGGCCCTGGCCAAAGAGGCGGGCGTCCGCTTCCTGGGCCGCATTCCCCTTGACCCCGAGGTGACCGCCTCGGGCGACGAGGGCTACCCATTCATGAAGATCCACCGCGACACGGCCACGGGCAAGGCCATGCAGCAGGTCATCGAACCCCTGCTCGCCTTCCCGGAATAAACCTGCCATCAGTCAAGGCCGGGATGCTCATCCCGGCCTTTTCCCGTCTTTGCACCGGCCCGCAAACAGGGTATTGATCGGCCATGCCCCGATACATGAAGAACCTCCTCGCCCTGACCGGGGTGATCATCGTGGCCTGGTTCCTGGTTTTCCTGCACGACTGCGTGGCCGGGCTGGCCGCCTTTGCCGGGCGCTTCGACCCGGCCTTTGAACCTTGGGCCTACTGGGCGCTGCTCGCCCCGGTCCTGGTCTCGCTTGGCTGGGCGCTCAGGGCAGCCTTTCTGCGGCCAAGACCCCTGCTCGTCCATGCGGACCCGACCCCCGCGGAGATGGCCGGGTTCCGCAGGGCCATGGTCCAGCGGCTGACGCGCAACAAGACGCTGCGCGAGGCGGGCATCAACGTGGAGTCGGACGCCGACCTCGAGGCAGGGCTGTCCTTCCTGCGCCAACGGGCCGATGCCGAAATCAGGACCACGGCCCGACAGGTGTTCATCAGCACTGCCCTGGCCCAAAACGGCCGCCTCGACTCGCTGGTGGTCCTCTTTCTCATCTCCCGGCTCACATGGCGGCTTTCGCGCCTGTACAACCAGCGGCCGCACTATCGCGAAACGATCAACCTCTATGCCAACATAGCAGCCACCTCACTGCTGGCCGGTTCCGTGGACGAACTGGGCGTGGACGAATACGTACGCGAACTCATGGGGCCGCTGGTGGGCGGCTCGGCTATCGGGGCCGTTCCGGGCGCCCAGGCCGTGGCCGGGGTCATCACCGCCTCGGTCCTCAGCGGCACCACCAACTGCCTGCTGGCCCTGCGCTGCGGCATCGTGGCCCGCAACTATCTCGACCTGAGCCTTGAGGCCCGGGGGGCCATGCGCCGCTCGGCCACCCTGGAGGCATCGCGGGTGTTCATGACCTTGAGCGCGGATACGGTCCTCTACGTCACCCGTGTGCTGGTCAAGGGCTCCACCAGCGCCATGCGGGCCGGTTCGGCTCGCGTCTTTCGCAACATGGGCGATGCTGCCGCCGGAACAGTCGAATCCATGGGCAACGGGGCCAGGGGCCTCCGCCGCTCCGTGGCCAGGCTCGGTCAAAGGCTCGGCCAAACGGCCAAGAGCGCAGTCAACACTATCAAAAGAGCAGCGGCTCCGGGCAAACACCAGACCCCCGAGAGCAATGACACCGATCCCAAGCCATCGCGCCAGAAAAACCGCACCGCCTCTAGGGGCAGTCGGACCGGAGGCCCGCTTTCTTCGCTGATTTCCCGGTTCGGACGCCGGAACAAACCAGGGAACGGAAACACGCCCCCCTGAACGCCTGCTGACGCGACTCTGCACAACATATCCGTCTTGCAGAAAAAAAACAGAAAACCAATCACACCCCCTTGATTTTTGTTTTTCCGTGGCTTACGGTTTAGCATATTATACCAGCGGCACCCGTGGAGGCGCGGTCTGAATGTTGTCCGACGCTGGTTTGAATCGAAACAGGCATATCAAGAAGCAGCGTGCATCTTGTTCGCTGCTTCCTTAAGTTTGGTGCACGGGAACCAAGCGCAGTCATTCATTTTTTCAGGAGACTTTTTTCCATGTCCAAGAACATCTATGTCGGCAATCTGCCCTGGTCCGCCACCGAAGAAGACGTTCGTGCCGCTTTCGGCGCCTACGGCGAGGTGACTTCTGTCAAACTCATCGAGGATCGCGAGACTGGCCGTCCGCGTGGCTTCGGCTTTGTCGAAATGGACGACGCCGGCGCCCTGGAGGCCATCGAGAACCTGGACGGCAAGGACTTTGGCGGCCGCAACATCAAGGTCAACGAAGCCAAGCCCCGTGCGGAGCGCCCCCGTTGGTAGCCCCCATTTTCAGGCTATAGCACGGCCTGCGGCGCCCGCCTCTCCCAGGGGAGGCGGGCGCTTTTGCTTTCATCCCGTTTCACCCAGGAGGTCTTTTGGTCAAGCGCAACTACTCCTTTGAAAAAAGACAGAAGGAACTGGCAAAGAAGAAGAAAAAGGCGGAAAAGCTCCAGCGCAAACAGGAACGCAAGGACGGCGACCCTCAGGAGCATGACGAGGACGAGGACCACCAGGAAACCGGCCACAGCCCCCAGGACCAGGATGGCTGACCCCGCAGTCCGCCGCCCGGCCTTGCCGGGCGAGGGGCCCGGACCCGATTCCAGGGGCCGGGCCTTTTTCGCGTTTTGGAGGGGAGAATCGCCCGGCCGCCGCGCCAACGAGAAAGGCCCCCTTGCGGAGGCCTGGATTTTTCTCGGTGCAAAAAAGGAAGTTACTTTCAACCTAGCAACGGGTGTGCCACAATACGACAACCTCGAAGAAAAAGTTTAAATATCTTCATTTCAAACACTTACACGAACGTCTTTTCTCTCTGCCCTGGCCTTTTTCCCTGAGGAGCAGTTCAAAAATTTCGATTTGCCGGGCCAGACCGCCCTGGAGGGCAAAATATTTGAACTCCGGGCAGGGCCTTCCATCTCCGCCATGTCGGCCACGCCACGAAAAACGCCCCCGCGGGAAAGTGCGGGGGCGAGGAGTCTCAAGGGAGTCCGGGCCGGGGTCAGGAAGCCCGGGCCACGGCGCGGACAAAGGCGTCGGCCGAGCGGGCGATGACCTCTTCGCCCACGCAGAAGGCAAGGCGGAAATAACCGGGATAGCCGAAGCCGGTGCCGGGCACGGCCAGGATTTTCTCCTCCTGGAGGGTGGCGCAAAAGGCCACATCATCACCTCCGGGGGCCTCGGGGAAGAAGTAGAAGGCGCCACGCGGCATGGTGTAGCGCAGGCCAGCGGCGTCGAGCACACGGGCCATGGCCTTGCGCCGGGCATCGTACACGGCCACGTCCACAGAGCTGCCCAGCGCCCTGCCGAGCAGCCGCTGGGCCAGGGCCGGGGCATTGACAAAGCCGAGGATACGGTTGGCCATGATCACGGAGGCAACGAGGGCCTCGCGGCCCTCCATGGCCGGATTGATCAGGGCGTAGCCGATTCGCTCGCCGGCCATGCTCAGGTTCTTGGAAAAAGAGGAGCAGACCACGGTGTGGGGATAGACGGGCAGGACGCTTGGCACCTCGACGCCGTCAAAGGTCAGAAAACGATAGGGCTCGTCGGAGAGGATGAAGATGGGCCTGTCCCTCTCCCGGCTGTGGCGGGCGAGAATGGCGGCCAGCCCTTCGAGTTCGTCGCGGGAATAGACCGCGCCAGTGGGGTTGTTGGGCGAGTTGATGAGCACCACCCGCGTTCTGGGGGTGATGGCCGCGTCGATGGCCTCAAGATCGAGCTCAAAGGAGAGCGGCTTGGAGGGCACGGTGATAAGGCTGGCCCCGTGGTTTTCGGCGTAGAACCCGTATTCGACGAAAAACGGTGCCGGAGCCAGAACCTGGTCGCCGGGGTCCAGCACGGCCCGGAAAAAGGCGTTGAGCGCACCGGCCGCACCGCAGGTGATGACCAGACTGTCGGCGGGAACAGACACTCCCTGCTCGCGGGAGACCTCCAAGGCCAGCTTCTCGCGTACGTCCGGGTAGCCGAAGTTGGGCATGTAGCCGAGGAAAAAGGGCTGGTCCGCCTGGGCGGCCAGGTCTGCCAGGGCCTCCTTGATGGCCGGGGGCGGCGGCAGGTCCGGGTTGCCCAGACTGAAGTCATGGACCGCATCCTCGCCGAATTCCTTCTTGAGCCGGATGCCTTCCTCAAACATCTTGCGAATCCAGGACGAACGCTCGGCGTATTTGGCCATCTGGGACGATATGAGCTGCATGAAAATCTCCTTGTGCGGCTTGGTTAGGCGGTCAGTGTAGGCCAAAGCGTCAGGCCCTGCAACCGGGGCCGGACTCGACGGATCCAGATGCGACGGATATTGACAGGCTCGCGCCGTTGGGGGACAATTCGCGATCATCCCCGGGCCACCGGGTCTTTTTTACAGGAGCCAACCAGTGAAGAAAGAGTCCGTCAGCCAGCGGGACATGAAGCGCTTCCAGCTTCAGGCCAGATCCATCATCGAAACCCTGCCGTTCATCTCCGAATTCTACGGCAAAACCATCGTCATCAAGTACGGCGGCAACGCCATGATCGACGAAAACCTCAAACGCGCCTTTGCCCTCAACATCATCCTGCTCAAGTACATCGGCATCAACCCGGTGGTGGTGCATGGCGGGGGACCGCAGATCGGCAGGATGCTCAAGGCGTTGAACATCGAGTCCCATTTCCGCGAGGGATACCGGGTCACGGACGACGCCACCATGGACGTGGTGGAAATGGTGCTGGTGGGCAAGGTCAACAAGGAAATCGTCAACCTGATCAACCTGCACGGCGGCCAAGCCGTGGGACTTTCGGGCAAGGACGGCAAGCTGATCATGGCCGAGCCCAAGGAGCTGACCGTGGAAAAGAAGGACGCCCCGCCCGAAATCATCGACCTCGGCAAGGTGGGCGAGGTGCGCGAGGTGAACACCACGTTGATCACATCGCTCCTGGCCGACGGCTTCATCCCGGTCATTGCCCCGGTGGGCGTTGACGACCACGGCGCCACCTACAACATCAACGCCGATTCCGTGGCCGGAGCCGTGGCCGCCGCCCTGAAGGCCAAGCGGCTGCACCTGCTCACCGATGTGCCCGGCCTGCTCGACGCAGACGGTGGCCTGATCTCGTCGCTGACCGTGCGCGAGGCATTCGAGGCCATCGATTCCGGGGTGGTCTCCGGCGGCATGATCCCCAAGATCACCTGCTGCATCGAGGCAGTGGCCGAGGTGGAGAAGGCCGCCATCCTCGACGGCCGGGTCGAGAACTGCATCCTGCTTGAGCTTTTCACCCGATCCGGCATCGGCACCGAAGTGGTCAAGTGAGCGGAGGACGCACATGCACTATCCTGATTGGACCACGGTCTTGGACATCGGCGACCCGGTCATTGACGAGCAGCACAAACACCTCTTCGCCATCGCCAACGACCTCATGACCGCCATCGGCCGGGACCAAGGCAAGGCCATTCTCAAGGATGTCTTCGAACGCCTCAAGGCATACACCCGCTACCACTTCAAGGAAGAAGAAACATACATGGAGCGGATCGGCTACCCCGACCGGGACGCCCATGCGGCAGAGCACGTTCTGCTGATGATGCGGGTCAAAACCCTGTGGCGTCTCATTGAGAACGGAGAGATCATCACCCCCCAGGGGGTCTCCCTGTTCGTCAACGACTGGATCGTCGAGCACATCATGCACAAGGACGCGCTTGTCGGGGAGTATGCAAAGGCCCGCCGATAATCGGTGCCGATCCGGCATCAAAAGCCCTGCCGCTTGCCATCGGCCCGCCCGGCCTGTAGCGTGGTGCCCATGTCCACGCCCACGCACCCCTTGCCTCACGGCTTCTTCACCATCATCAGCCGCGCCCGTTTCGAGGAACTGCTGCGGGAATTTCCCGCCCTTGACGCCGATCAGTGCGACCTGTCCGAGGCCGATGGCCGCATCCTGGCCCAGGATCTGATAGCCGGGCATGACTGGCCCCTGCTCGACCGCTCGTGCATGGACGGCTTCGCGGTCAGCGCCCGCGACGTGTTCGGGGCCAGCGAATCCAACCCCGCCTACCTTGAATGCGCGGCCACCCTGACCATCGACGCGATGCCGCAAACAGCCCTCGATCCCGGCCAGTGCGCCAGGATTCCCACGGGCGGCCTGCTGCCCCGTGGCGCAGACGCGGTGGTCATGGTCGAACATACAGGCGAGATGGACGGGACCACCATTGAGATGCGAAAAAGCGTGGCCCCCGGCGAAAACGTGATGCAACGCGGCGAGGATGCGAGCCAGGGCCAGCCCGCCCTGACCGCGGGAACGGTCATGCGGCCGCAGGAGATAGGGCTTGCTGCCGCCCTGGGGTTTCAGGAGATGGCCCTGGTCCGGCGGCCGCGTGTGGCCATCCTGTCCACCGGAGACGAGGTGGTGGGCGTTCGCCAGACTCCCAGGCCCGGACAGGTGCGGGACGTGAACAGCCACACCCTGGCCGCTTTGACCGCACGGGCCGGAGGTCTCCCCCGCCACTACGGGGTGATCCCGGATGATTTGGAAAGCCTGACCCAGGCCCTGAACCGGGCCGTGACCGACAACGACGCGGTCCTGCTCTCCGGCGGCAGCTCCATAGGCGTACGCGATCTCTCTGTGCAGGCCATTGAAGCCCTTGACGACGCTGCCGTGCTGGCCCACGGAGTGGCCCTGAGCCCGGGAAAACCCACCATCCTGGGCCGAGCCTCGGGCAGACCCATCCTCGGCCTGCCGGGTCAGGTGACCTCATCCCTGGTTGTCATGCACGTCCTGGTGCTGCCGCTGCTGCGCCACCTCCAGGGCGACGGTGCCGCCTTTTACCCGTCCAGGCGCCCCATGGTCCGGGCCGAGCTGGCACGCAACGTGGCCTCCAGGCCCGGCCGCGAAGACTATGTACGCATCCGGCTCGAACCGCGCCAGGATGCTCTGCCGCTGGCCCATCCGGTGCTCGGCAAGTCGGGCCTGTTGCGGACCATGCTCCAGGCCCACGGCCTGACCGCCATCCCGGCCGACTCCGAGGGGCTGGACCAAGGCCGGATGATTGATGTCTGGATAGTGTAAGCAACCGGAAGAACTGATGTCTGATTAAAATCCTTCCTGCCCGTCCAACTCGACGATCCGCCATCCATCAGGGTCTTCCACCACCACAAAGACCGAGTCCTCCTCCAGATTCCTGTCCAGATGCGCCACCTTGACCCGGTAGGCGCCAAAGACGCGCACCTCGGCGAACTTACCCTCGTTTCTGACCATTTCGAACCCCAGGCCCGAGGTGTCCACCTCGGCGGAACGCAACGCCTTGAATGTGCCGCGCTGGCGCTGCATTTCCCGGAATATTTCGAACTGAAAGTCGTTGCGGTCGCGCACATCGGCGGCGAAGAGTTCCGCAAAGTCAGGCGAGAGCGTGGTCTGCCTGACGTAGAATTCCCGAAGCAGGGCCATCAGGGGCTCGGGCACGGCGGCCGAGGGGTCTGTGGGCGGCGGCGCCATCAGCCGGGCCGGGTCGGGTCCGTCGAGCGCCGAATCCCCGCCGGGAGGGGCCGTGAGCGAAAGATACAGCTTGATCTCGGACACGGCCAGCTTGACCTTGGCCGTCAGCTCGCCCTTGGGAAACACGTCGTCCACCACGATGCGCAGCGACTTGTAGGGCCTGCCGCTGCACCGCACCATCTGCTCGCCGGGTTCGTCGCGCAGCCAAAAGCGCGTCTCGGTCCCGTCGGGATAGACCACCCGGCCCGAGCGGATACGTCGGAACTGGTGGAACCGCCCCTCGCCCTGGTGGCCGTTGAAAATCCCCAGCCGCGCGACCCGCGTGGGCACCCCGAAGGACAATTCTATCCACTGGCCGACACCCGGCCCCACGCCGCCGCCGACCCAGGCAGTGGACGGGTCGTTGTCCAGCAGGTTCTCCGGCGCATGGGGCAGGCCGAAATCCACCTTGACGCTGGACACCCTGACCGTCACCTCAAAGGCATGGGCCGAAGCGTGCCAGAGCGAAGCCAGCAGAGCCAGGACCGGCAAGGCCATCGCAAAACAGGCGGTTACGGCTGATGGGGTGTTGCGCATGGCTCTCCTCATACCACATCCCTGCCCGGTCCGCCTCCACGAAATGTCCGCATGACCCGGCAGATGACGAAGAAGGGGGCCGAAGCCCCCTGTTTCGCCGCAATGCTAGTAACGGTAATGGTCGGGCTTGTACGGGCCCTCGATATC
Source organism: Pseudodesulfovibrio alkaliphilus (assembly GCF_009729555.1). Taxonomy (NCBI): domain Bacteria; kingdom Pseudomonadati; phylum Thermodesulfobacteriota; class Desulfovibrionia; order Desulfovibrionales; family Desulfovibrionaceae; genus Pseudodesulfovibrio; species Pseudodesulfovibrio alkaliphilus. Next base: position 5,053 of record NZ_WODC01000012.1, on the reverse strand, counting down.
CACGCCGATGTACTCGGCCTGCTTCCTGGTCAGCTTTTCGAGCTTGACGCCCAGGCGTTCCAGATGCAGCCGGGCCACTTCCTCGTCCAGTTTCTTGGGCAGGATCATGACCCTGGGGTCGTAGTCGTTCCCGGCCAGATCAAGCTGGGCCAGCACCTGATTGGTGAAGGAGTTGGACATGACAAAACTCGGATGGCCGGTGGCGCAACCCAGGTTGACCAGCCGCCCCTCGGCCAGGACGATGAGGGACTTGCCCGAGGGCAGGGTCCACTTGTCCACCTGGGGTTTGACGGTTTTCTTGACCGCCTTGGGATTCTTCTCCAGGTGGGCCATTTCGATCTCGGAGTCGAAATGGCCGATGTTGCAGAGGATGGCCTCGTCCTTCATGGCATCCATGTGCTCGCCGGTAACGACATGGTAATTGCCGGTGCAGGTGACGAAGATGTCCCCTCTGGGCGCCGCATCGGCCATGGTGGTGACTTCGTAGCCCTCCATGGCGGCCTGCAGGGCGCAGATGGGGTCGATCTCCGTGACCAGCACGCGGGCGCCGAAGCCGCGCATGGACTGGGCGCACCCCTTGCCCACATCGCCGTAGCCCACCACGACAACCACCTTGCCGGCCACCATCACGTCAGTGGCCCGCTTGATGCCGTCTGCCAGGGACTCCCGGCAGCCGTAGAGGTTGTCGAACTTGGACTTGGTCACCGAGTCGTTGACGTTGATGGCCGGGAAGAGCAGCTCGCCCGTGCGCTGCATCTCGTAAAGCCGATGCACGCCGGTAGTGGTTTCCTCGGACACGCCGCGAATCTTTTTGGCCATGGCCGTCCATTTGCCGGGGCTGGTGATCAGCCCCGCCTTGAGGCGGTCCATGATGATCTGAAACTCGTCCACATCGTATTCTTTGTCGCACAGGCCGGGGTCGGCCTCCACCTTGACGCCCTGGTGGACCATGAGGGTGGCGTCGCCGCCATCGTCCACAATGAGGTCCGGGCCTGAGCCGTCGGGCCAGGTCAGGGCCTGCTCGGTGCACCACCAGTATTCCTCAAGGGTCTCGCCCTTCCAGGCGAAGACCTTGGCCATGCCCGACTGGGCGATGGCCGCGGCAGCGTGGTCCTGGGTCGAGAAGATGTTGCAGGACGCCCAACGGATGTCCGCGCCCAGCTCATACAGGCACTTGATGAGCATGGCGGTCTGGATGGTCATGTGCAGCGAGCCCATGACCTTGAAGCCCGAGAGGGGCTTATCCCTGCCGTGCTTCTCGATCAGGGCCATGAGGCCGGGCATTTCGCGCTCGGAGAGCTGCATCTCCATGAGGCCCCAACCGGCCAGGGACATGTCGGCGACCTTGTTTTCGCAGGCGGGGTCCACGGGCTTGATGTTCTTGGTCATTGAATTCCTCCAAAGGGGTTGGTTGCTATTTTTTCTCGGCCTCGTACACGACGACCACAAGGCCCATGTTGACACTGAAACGGGTGACACCGACCACATCAAAACGCGCCTGATCGAGCCAGTCGAGCATCTTCTGGCTGGGTATGCCCAGCCTGCGGTCGCCGTATTCGCTCCGCATCAGCTCGTTGCCGTGGCGCTCGAACTCGGCGATGAGCAGTCTGCCGCCGGTCTTGAGCACGCGCCCGGCCTCGCGGATGGCGTCCAGCGGCCGGGGCAGGTGGTGAAGCACCAGGGACATGACCGCGCAATCCGTCTCCCAGTCGCGCAGAGGCAGATGGGTCAGTTCTCCTATGCGCAGACTCATGCTGGCGTCGCCCGAAAAACGCTCCTCGGCCAGCTCCAGCATCCGGGGCGAATTGTCCACGCCGATGACCACGTCCGCGCTGGCGGCCAGAATCTCCAGCATGTCGCCCGGGCCGCAGCCCAGGTCCGCGGCGCAGGCACACCGCGGCAGCCGGGCCTGAATCTCGCTCCCCAGGTCCAGCTCGCCCAGCACCTCGGCGGTCATCCGGTCCCATTCCGGGGCGATGTCGTCAAAAAACTGGCGAGTGGCTGCGGTGCGCTCCCGGATGACCTTGACCGCCACGTTGCGGTCGCGCCTGAGGACGTTTTCGCCCGCCATGAGCGGGGCCACGCCGTCCAGGAACTCGCGCCCGTTGCCCCCCTCGCTGGCCCGGTAAAAGGCCCACAGGCCGTCGCGCCGCACCTCCACCAGCCCGGAATCGGACAATATCTTCAAATGACGCGATATGCGCGACTGCCCCATGCCCATGACCTGCACGACCTCGCCCACGTTCAACTCGTATTCGAGCAGAACATTGACCAGTCTGGCCCGGGTCTCATCAGACAACGCTTTGCAATATTTTATTATTTCCATATTTCGCCTTATATCAGGATATCTTGATATACGGAATGATCGTTACCTAGCCCAAGAACCGGGCAGCGTCAAGCACAATCCCTTGGCGGCGATAATCCGGTTGTTGTCAGGGGCGTGAACGGGTATAGGCAGAAAGACGGGAAGCGGGCCTTGCGATAAAGGGCCAGTCCGGCGAGGGCCGGGACGCCAGGCCCAAAGAGCGGGGCAAAGCCTCCGGGAGGCTGGGTTTGTACTTGCCCGCTTCGCCGAAAGTACGATAGTCATTAATAATACCCAGGTCACCCGTTGCACCGCACGGACTCACTCGCCCCGGAACGACCCCAGGTCGCCCAGACAAGGAGACGCCATGTTCAAGAAGATACTGCTGGCCGCCACCCCGCAGATAGGCATCGGGACCGCCCCCCGGGCCGCCTTTGACCTTGCCCGCAGACACGGCTCCGATCTTGTGCTGTACCACGCCCTGCCCATCTGCTGCGATCCCTGGTCCTCTTTCGAGGAGGTGATCCCCACCGAACAGCTTGTGGAATCGGCCCGGCGCAAGATCGCCGAGCTCTATGCCGACGACCTCAAGGACATCCCCAACCACACCATCCGGGTGGTCACTGGCGCTGCGCAGGAGCATCTGCTCAAGATCATTCACACTGAAGGCGTGGATCTGGTGGTCATGGGCCACCACCGCTCGGGCATGGTCCGGCCGGACCGCATGTGGGGAGTGGTGGACACCACCATCCGCAAGGTCTGCGCCAATGTCTTCTGCCCGGTCATGGTTGTCACCGACGAAGACCCCAAGGTCTCGGATGTCAAACGCATCGTCATGGCCACGGACTTCTCGACCCCCTCGGACTCGGCCCTGTGCTATGCCATCCAGGTGGCCCGGACCTACGACGCCCATCTTGACATCTTCCATGTCATCGACATCGGCCAGAATTGTCCCAATCCCGAGTACTACATGCAGGACATGAACGTGTTCATCGACCGGATCAAGGACCGCATGGAGCGACGTTACAGCAAAGCGCTGACGGGCATCAGCCACTCCTTCGAATGCTGGGAGGGCGTACCCTATGCCGAGATCATCAAACACGCCCGCTGGAACCGGGCGGACCTCGTGATCATGGCCCAGTACTCGTCGAGCGAGGAGTTGACCAAATCCTTCATAGGCTCCACGGTGATCCAGGTGGCCCTATCGCCCGGCTGCCCTTCGCTCATCGTCAACTACCGCGCCCGGGTCTGCATGTAGGGCCGGACGGCGGCAGGGATCACGCAGCAATGGCCTTTCTGAGACACCACAGCCGAAGCGGGCGGCGCAACAAGGTCGTCCGCATCGGAAGCGCCCTGCCGGACTTTCTCGGCAGGATCGACACCAGCGGCGGAATGGCCCTTGTCCGGCTCTGGCGCGAATGGGACCGGCTCATGGGCGACATGGCCCCGCTGGCCCGCCCGCTGGGACATCGCGGCTCCCGCCTGATCCTCGCCGCCGAAGACCCGATGGTCATGCAGGAAGCGCAGTTTCTCGGCCCCCTGCTGCTTGGCAAGATAAACGGGTTTTTGGGCAAAGAAGTCTTTGACAAAGTGACATTTGAACTGCTAAACGGCAGAGTTCCTTTGGACGGGGACTTTCCCGAGCAGGAGATCACCCGACCGAAAAAGCTGAAAAAGCCTGAAAATCTGGGCGGATTGGATACTGCGCTGCCTTCGGATTCGGCCATAGGCCAATGCTACAGGGCCTATCAGCGCATGTTTGCCGACAAGTGAGAAATTGCGCCCCCGGGGGCATTCAAGGAGTGTATCATGAGCGAAGAGACCAAAGAAATCGCCTTTGACGAGCTTGGCCTGACCAAGCCCCTCGAAAAGATGACCGCCAAGGAGCTGCGCGCCCTGTGCATGAACAAGCTGCCCATGGTCGTCGGCGCTTCCGGCAAAAGCAAGGAAGACCTGGTTGCCGAGATCAAGACCGTGTTCGGCATCGTGGAGGAGGAGGCCATATCCCCCTACAAGAAGCAGATCCACGAGACCAAGCGGATCATCCGCAGCCTGCGCACCGAGAAAGACGGACTCACCGACCGCACCCAGCGCGACCGTGTACGCCGCAAGATCAACAAGCTGAAGAAGCGCACCCGCCAGCTCGCCAGAGCTGTTTAAGGTAATCGCAAAAAGAGGTTGACATGAGGGGAGCCAACCCTTAAATCAACTTCTCGCTGCTGGGCTGTCGTTCAATTGGCAGGACGACGGGTTCTGGCTCCGTTAATCAAGGTTCGAGTCCTTGCAGCCCAGCCACAAATGCGTCCCCATCGTCTAGCCTGGTCCAGGACGACGGCCTTTCACGCCGTTAACAGGGGTTCAAATCCCCTTGGGGACGCCAAGCAGAATCAACGGGTTACAGCAATCGCTGTAACCCGTTTTTCGTTTGCGTGGCTCGTCCGCGTGGCTCGAGCGCCACGTCAGCATCAACCTGTTCATGGCGGCTGCGGCGTTCAACTTCAAGAAGTGGCTGCGGGCGATGCAACATTTTTGGGCTCAAATGCTGCTCTGGATGTTTTCCTGGATCAGATGCAGGCAGGGGCATGGCGGCCTCATGGCTGCAAAAGGGCTTTTTCAGGACTGAGTCATGACCCCCGGCAAAGCCGGGGGCTTGAGTTTGTGAGCCGCTCAAAGCGGCTTTAAGAACCGCCTAAAGGCGGAATTTCAGTTGTTCGATTCGCTTATCTTCCTGCTCTTGTTTGCGAATGT
>NZ_WODC01000011.1 GCF_009729555.1 Pseudodesulfovibrio alkaliphilus | reverse complement strand
GGTGGTCATGACGTTCTCCTCTTCGGGTTTGGTGAAGCTTAGTAACTCCATCCATACCCCGATCAGGGACGGCATGACCACTTCCTCTTGGAAGGGCCAAGTGTCAGGTTATAACCATCTCACTTCAGAATTATACCACTTTTTGTTCCTTTATGCCAGCCACACCAGGACATGGAATGACACTGCAAGACGTGTCCAGCACAACAAAAAAGCCCTCATTTTGAGGGCTTACGACACTTCTTGGCATGAAGCGATTTTTTAGAATGGCGGAGAGGGAGGGATTCGAACCCCCGGACGGGTTGCCCCGCCTCTGGTTTTCAAGACCAGCGCATTAAACCGAGCTCTGCCACCTCTCCGTGTGAACCGGGCACCCTGTGCGGTGAGCCGTAAACAGGCAACTGGTTGTAGGAACCGGACCAGGGAATGTCAAGAATGAACAAGCGGAATCCATGCGAGATGGTATTTGACATGGAGCGTAGCTTCCCGTATGGGGAAGATGAATATGATATTCAAACAAAACGACCGGATATAGTATGAAAACTCCGCAAGAAGTGTTCGCCGACTTTCTGGCTGACAGGAATCTGAAGACCACGCCCCAGCGGCGTCTCATCCTCGACACCCTGCTTAAGCAGAACGGGCACCTGTCGCCGGAAGAGCTCTACGCCAAAGTCAAGAAGCGCGATAAATCCATCGGGCAGGCTACGGTCTACCGGACGCTTAAGCTGCTCAACGAATCCGGTCTCATTGAGACTCTGGATTTCGCCGACGGCGTGACTCGCTACGAGCCGAGCTACGGCGAGGAGCATCACGACCATCTCATCTGCGAGCGGTGCGGCAAAAATATCGAGATTCTCGACACAGTCATTGAGAACCGTCAGGAACAGCTGGCCGCCGAACATGGCTTTGCCCTGCTGCGGCACAAGATGTATCTCTACGGTCTGTGCGACGAGTGCCGTAAAAAGAAGCAGTAGGTCGGTAACCCCGTCCTACTGCACTCTCTCGAGAAATTCCGCCAGGGAGGCTATCTCCCCCTGCACGGACTTCCACATAAAACCGCCGCCGCCTTGTTCGCCCTCGGCCGTGAATTGAATGCCCATGCCGAGGGAGCCTCCGCCCCCCTTGAAGCGGCTGCGGATCGTCCCTATCACCAAAAAATAGGTAAATTTCCTTGTCTGCGGGTTCCATACGCTCACCCGCAGGACCAGTTGATTCCCCACCGCGATGGGCGGCAGCTGTCCCTTGGGGTTGATGATCAGCAGGCGGATGCCTCCAGCCGAGATATTTTCCACGCTCAAGCGCATTTTGTCCCCGTAGTGCGCGGGGTTGTTCACTGTCTGCAGGTCAGGCTTGACCAGCCAGAAGGATTTTCGCTTGCGTACGTCCCATGCCTTGACGCGCACCGCGCCTTCTATGGCTATTTTCTTTCGGTCGTGTCTGCGTCGGATGATGAAGCGGTAGCGGATGGGCGTGAGCAGCGTCATGTCCTTGATCACAGAGCCGCGCTTCCTTGCGTGGCCAATCAGGGTGATGAAGGAGTTGATCTTGCGGCCCGAGTAGGCAAAAGGTTTGCAAAAGCAGACGACGCGGGTGTTCTTGAGTTTAAGGGTCGTGGGCCGGGTGCTGACCAGCTCAAGCTGCATCCTGCCGCCCATCACGGCCGAAATGCGCGCATTGCAAAGGAGTCTGCCGACGACACCGCCCGAGTAGAGGTAGATGTCGAGCATGACGCCCTTGGAAACGAGATAGTTCTCCACGATGGTCTGACTGCGCCCGGCCAGCAGGCGCGAGAAAAAGCGCAAAATGGCGAATCCCAGGGTGCGGCGGTAATACCAGAAGGCCATGACCATCACCACCGGAGCCACAAAGGTCAGGATGGTCGAAAAGACCTCAAGCATGTCCAGGCGCGACGAGCCGCTGCCAAAGGTGCGCTGCACGTCGCGCAGGTAATCCAGTTGTGCATGAAGATCGAGCATTGTTCCGCCGTATGCGATTCCAAAATAAGGCGGCCCTTGCCGCCAGCCAGAGCCTTGCAATTTCGAGACCTTCGGAATGCCAGGGGTTGACTTTTCCCCTATACGTTTCCCGCGGCCCGATGGCAAGACGCGGCCGGAACTCACATCATCTCGATCCTGAAGAGCCGCTGGGCGCTGTCGGCGTCGAGCCCGTGGAGTGCGTCGAGAAAATGCAGCTGCATGGTGCCCGGCCCGGCGGCCCTGGCCCCTGCTATGGAACCGGCCATGGCCATGCAGGCCATGCCGTGGATAGTGGCCTCAAAGGGGTCCGGGTTGACGGCGGCAAAGGCGGCGCACACGATTGTTGCCGTGCAGCCCAGCCCGGTGACGCGAGGCATGAGCACATGCCCGCCGAAAACCCGGCATTCGCGAACGCCATCCGTGACCATGTCCGACTCGCCGCTGACACAGACCACGCAGCCGCGTTCACGGGCCAGGGCCAGCGCTCCGTTTCGGGCTGCGTCCGCAGAGCGGGTGGAGTCCACGCCTTTGGCTTCCCCGGATTCCCCGGCCAGGGTGAGCACTTCGGAGCCGTTGCCCCGGATGATGGCGGGCCGATGCGCATCGAGCAGGGAAAGGGATGTGGCCGTTCGCAGAGCGGATGCGCCCGCGCCAACAGGGTCGAAAACCACTGGAATGCCCCGGTTGGCCGCGTAGGCCCAGGCAGTGTGCATGGCGCGGATGTCGGGCTGGTTGAGGGTGCCGATGTTGACCACCAGGGCGTGGCTGATGCCTGTCAGCTCGGCGGCTTCCTCTTCGGCGTGGGACATAAGCGGCGAGCCGCCAAGGGCCAGCAGGGCGTTGGCCGTGATGTTGGCGACAACCACGTTGGTGATATTCAGCACCAGCGGGCCAGAACTGCGTATCATTTCAAGATCATGAAGAAATAATTCGAAATCAGCCATGACTCTCTCCAATTGGCCGCTCTTTCTGGCAACAGGATCAGGCTACACCGGCCCCAGGGAAAGCACAACGCCCCGGATGCGGCTGGGCGCATCCGGGGCGGGAATGTGTTGCTGACGGTTTGCTAGCGGGAGGCGCGTTGTCCGCTTCTGCGGCCGCGTTGGGAACGGCGTCCCTGGTTCTCGGCCGGAACGATCCCGTTCCGGGGGCGATTCCGGGGCGCACCGGGTTTTGCCGTGAAGGGTTGGTCATAGTCGAAGCCGTCCACCGTGCGCATCTCCAGGCGGCAGCCGAGTACCCGCTCTATGTCACGGACCACGAGATGGTCGTCGCGGGTGATCAGGCTGAGGGCTTCGCCGGTACGTCCCGCCCGGCCCGTGCGGCCGATGCGGTGGGTATAGGTCTCGGCCGTGTCAGGGGCGTCGAAGTTGATGACATGGGAGATGCGGTCGCAATCAATGCCACGGGCTGCGATGTCCGTGGCGACCATGATGTCGAAATCGCCGCAGCGGAATCCGTCGAGGGCTCGCTGGCGCTGATTCTGGCTCATGTTGCCTTGGAGGAAGGTGGTGTTCAGACCTCGCTGCCCCAGCCGCTTTGCCAGGCTCTTGGCCTTGTGTTTGGTGCGGGTGAAGATGAGTACGCTCTCTCGATCAAGGGAGCCGATGAGGGCCTCGAGCAGGGTAGCCTTGAGATGGTCGGCCACCGGGTAGAATGCCTGGGTCACGCTCTTGACCGGCTCGGTGTTGGCCACCTGCACCCGGGCCGGGTCCACCAGGATGGCGTCGGCCAGCTTGCGGATGTCGGCAGGCATGGTGGCAGAGAAGAGCAGGTTCTGCCGCTTGGCGGGCAGTCGCTCCATGATTCGCTTGAGGTCGGGCATGAAGCCCATGTCGAGCATGCGGTCCGCTTCGTCCAGAACCAGGGTGTCCACCTGGTCGAGCCGGATGTCGCCTTGGCGCAGCAAGGCCAGAAGCCGGCCGGGGCAGGCCACCAGCACCGTCGCCCGGCGGGCGGCGTTGATTTGCGGATTGAAGCCCACGCCGCCGAAGACGCAGGCGCTGCGGATGCCGCTCTGACTGCCGAGGGAATCGAAGGTCTCCTGAATCTGCAGGGCCAGCTCGCGGGTGGGTGCAAGGACGAGAGTCCGCACCGGCCCCTGACCCCGGACGTTGTTGTCAAGCAGCCGCTGGAGAATGGGCAGGGCAAAGGCGGCTGTCTTTCCGGTGCCGGTCTGGGCCAGGCCCATGACATCGCGTCCTTTGAGCACTTCGGGAATGGCCACGGTCTGGATGGGCGTTGGCTTGGTGTAGCCGCAGGACTTGATGCCGGCACCTATGCGCCGGTCAAAAGAAAAAAGATCAAAAGTCACAAGATATCCTAGGGTAAAAGAGAAATTCCACGACGGCGCGTGACGGCTGTCGTTTTCCGGCTGCGCCGGATGGTCATTGCAGGTCTCTGGGACGAGGTGGATCGTATGCCCGATGGGGCAGGGAAGATTTTCGTGCGTCCAGTCACGCTGAGTCGGGCTATATATACGCATCTTGGCAGGGTTGTAAAGGGTCAATGTCAGTCGACACGGCCTGCCTGGGAGAAATTGTACGTCCTTTCCAGATGTTGCATTTGCAGGAGGGACCATGTACCACTCGAAAAATAGGGTGAACCGGAGGGAGTATCATGTATTTCCCGATCGCTGGCATTGAAGTCTCGCCGTGGGTTCCGCCGCTTGTTGCCATGGCGGTCTCCTTTGTCACTTCCATGGGCGGCGTGTCCGGCGCGTTTCTGTTGCTGCCGTTCCAGATGTCCTTCCTCGGCTATGCCGCCCCGTCTGTCAGCGCCACCAACCATCTTTTCAACATCGTGGCCATTCCAAGCGGGGTGCTGCGCTATTTGCGCGAAGGGCGCATGGTCTGGCCGCTGACCTGGATCGTGATTGCCGGAACCTTGCCCGGAGTGCTTATCGGCGCGGTCATCCGCGTCACATGGCTGCCTGACGCCGACAGCTTCAAGCTCTTTGCCGGGGCGGTGCTGCTGTATATTGGCATCAAGATGGTCCGCGACCTGACGGGTCGGGCCAACGGGTCGGCCAAGGCCGAATCGGAGCGCCGCTTCCAGGAACTGGTCAGGGGGCATCGCGGCAAGACCGCATCGGGCGAGCCGCTGCCCGCGGTGCGGACCATCGCCTTCAACCTGCGACGGACCTGCTACGAATTTTACGGCGAACGCCACGATGTGTCCACGCCGGGGATATTCGTTCTGAGTTTCATTGTGGGCATCGTGGGCGGTACCTACGGCATCGGCGGCGGGTCAATCGTGGCACCGTTTTTCGTCACGGTCTTCGGTCTGCCTGTGTACACCGTGGCCGGCGCCGCCCTCATGGGCACCTTCGTCACCTCAGTGGCTGGCGTGGCCTTTTACCAGTTCCTGGCCCGGTTCCACCCGGAGGTGGCCGTTGGACCGGACTGGATGCTGGGCGTCCTCTTTGGCCTGGGCGGCATGGTTGGCATGTACCTGGGCGCCCGCTGCCAGAAATACGTCCCTGCCCACATCATCAAATGGATGCTCGCCGTCATTGTCCTGGGCACGGCCCTGAAATACGGCTACGGAGCGCTGTTTCAGCAATGATGCGGAAAAGGCTGGCTCCTGACCGATAGCACCCGCTGGATGGGATCTTTTTTGTGCGCCGCTTGGCGGGCTTGACGCAACTCCTTGTTGAACATCGTCTCGACTGGAGAAAGCGAGCCATGTCGGTTGCCATGTTCTGCGTGGCTCATTATCCGGCCCGGCGAAGCCCTGGCCACCTGTGGCTCCGCCTTGTGAGGGCGAAGGCGCCCCCTTGATTTGTACCCCTTGCCAAGGATGAGAATGAAAGCTAGCTTCACGACGGCTGTGCTCCTCAGCCTTTAACGATTCTTGAAACCGGGGAGTCAATTGGACCGGCAACATCAGGGCCGGGCATCCCGAGGACGGTTGCACTGATTTTTGACTACAGACAACGGATAAGGACATGGGAACCGCAGAGCTCGTCACCATAGCCATCGCCCTGGCCATGGATGCCTTTGCCGTGGCCATTGCCACCGGGGTGGCCCTCAAGGCCGTTTCCTTTCGCCAGACCTTTCGGCTCTCCTGGCACTTCGGGTTGTTTCAGGCCCTCATGCCGATCATCGGCTGGCATCTCGGGATCACGGTCCGGGAGTATATCGAGGCGTACGACCACTGGATAGCGTTCGTCCTGCTTGGCTACATCGGGTACAAGATGATCCGCGAGGCCTTTGCGGACGAGGATGCTTCCAGGGGAGACCCGACACGGGGCATGAGCCTGATCGTCCTGTCCGTGGCGACGAGCATCGACGCACTGGCCGTGGGGCTTAGTCTCTCGGTGCTGGGAGTTTCCATTTGGTGGCCTTCGGCGGTCATCGGCATCGTTGCCCTGATTTTCACCATGGTCGGCCTCCATGTCGGCAAGACCGCAGTCAGGGCCAAGTGTCTTGGCAAATATGCCGAGATTCTCGGAGGGACCGTGCTCATCGGTATCGGTGTACGCATTCTTTGGGAGCACGGCGCCTTGCCCCTCTGACGACGGCCACCGGCTGTCGTTGGATTCTTCCTTGGGGCATCGTCTTGGCAGCGCCGGGAAGCCGCCGCCAGTCCTGGGGCGGCGCAGATCATCGCGCCCCAAGTCGCGGAGCGCTTGAGGCTGAAAGATATTTTCCGTCACGTCAGAATCGGGAGGGTGGCACGCTGACACTCGGAACCCCGCCTCCCTTTTCCGGGTCGGCGGGGTTCTTGGTTGGCGTCGTTTCCTGGCCGTCAGATCATGGTGTTGATGATGGAGCCCTTGGCGTGGGCACCGAGGACGCTGGTTTGGAAGTCGTAACTTTGGGCCATGCCCGTGCTGTCGTAGGTCGAAGGGCCGGAGTTCATGTAGTCCAGGGTTTTGCTGACAAGGGCCCCTTCGGCGGACGTTTTGTCCACCGGGGCGAAGCCCGAGCCGCCCTGGTCATTCATGTAATCCATGGTCTTCGATACCACGGCAGCGCCAAACGTCTGCTGGTCGAAGGGCGAGAAGCCCCCGAAACCGCCGATTGCCATGGTCATAGTCTACCCTCCCGCCTTTGGGCCGGAAACAACGCCTCTCCATTCGTGTCGAATGGAAATTCACGCCTTGGAGGGATGTTTGTCCGCCGATTCTTCTTGGGAGGGGCGGCGGACAAAATTATCCTCCATCAGTCTTGTCGGTCGAAATCCGTATATCTTTAGATGGGCAGCAAGGAAAATGCGGAGTCATGGACGGGCGGGGAAGCAGGGCGTATTGTCTCGTGCAGGGAGTTCTGTTATGGTTCCCATGCCATTTTGGACTTGCTTCCCGGAACAACTCTCTTGCATAGTCTGTCATTGCGCGTACAGGGCGGCTTCGTGCAGCGCCGGATGTTGCCGCTTGTGCCCTGCGGGGCGAGCAGAATATGGCCATCACGGTCCGGTTGGGGTAACGGCAAACAGTGTTTGTGCGATGCAATCGGCGGACACACAGGAACACGGACGGCGGGCAAATGAAAATATTCAGTGTTTGGGTGGTGTCGTGCATCCTGGCCATGGGCTTGGGGCTGCATGCCGGGCCGGGGAGGGCGGGGGCGGAACCACCGGCCCCGGTCAGCCTTGACCAGGCGTGCCAGGCCATCTCGGGAAAACTGGCCAGCGTCGATTTCGAGGGCTGCCGTCAGAGTGGCCTGCTCTGCACCCATGCCTTTTCCTCAGAGGGATTCCCCCTGCTGCTCAAGGAATACCCGCCCCTGGCGCATCGGGAACCGCAGTCCCGCGTGTTGGTTCTCGGCGGCACCCATGGCGACGAATACTCGTCCATCAGCATTATTTTCAAGTGGATGGAGATTCTTGATGTCCATCATTCCGGCCTGTTTCACTGGGTTTTCGTGCCGCTGCTCAACCCGGACGGACTGCTCAGGGAGAACTCGACCAGAACCAATCATCGCGGCGTGGACATCAACCGGAATTTCCCTTCGCCCCTCTGGCTTGAAGTCGGCTACCAGCGCTGGGTCGATACTGTCAGGCGAAACCCTCGATACTATCCAGGGCCCCAGGCCATGAGCGAGCCCGAGACGCAGTTTCTGGTGGAGCTTATCCAGCGTTTCAGGCCCCATGCCATTATTTCAGTGCATGCCCCTCTCGGACTTGTGGATTATGACGGTCCGGGAACCCCCCCGAAAAGCCTGGGGAGCCTTCCCTTGCGTAAGCTTGGCAACTACCCAGGGACATTAGGCAATTACGCTTCGGATTTTGGTGTTCCGGTGATAACCCTTGAACTGGAATCGGCCGGGCGTCTGCCTTCCCACTCCGAGATTTCCGCCATGTGGCGCGATCTTGTGCGCTGGCTTGTGCATTCCACGCCGCTTCCCTCCTGGGGTGTGATCGAGGCCCACAATCCCGGCCCCTTGCTGGACGAGGCGTTTTTCGCCAAGTAGGGTCACCCGTCTCCGCGTGACAGCCCAATGCGGAAGGAGTAGCATCCGGTCATGGGAGATATGGTAACCATAGTGATTTCGGCCGTGGCGGGCTTGGGGCTGGCCGGACTGGCGGCCTGGAAGCTCAGGGAGCGGTGCGCCCCGTGAGTGTTCATCTATCTCGCCCTCGGCGGAGGTTTCGCCGCGTACTTTCTGCTTGGCCTGTTGCGCTGACTTTGTTCTCTCCCCGGAAGAGGGCGGCAAACTAGCGGTGGTCACTCCCCGGTCTTGACCTCCTCCCAGAGGGCGTTCATGGCCTCCAGGTCCAGCTCGGAGAAGTTGAGGCCGCGCCCCTCGGCCAACTCCTCCATGGCTGCGAAGCGGCGCAGGAACTTCTGGTTGGCGAAATCCAGGGCAGCGTTGGCCTTGATTCCCTTGCGCCTGCCCAGCTCCACCAGGGTGAAGAGATAGTCGCCAAACTCGCGCTCAGCGGCTTCCGCGTCCTTGTTGGTCATGGCCTGAATCCATTCGTCCCATTCGGCTCGCAACTGGGTCTCCACATCCTTGTCGGACTTCCATGTGAAGCTGTTGCGTGCAGCCTTGGCATTGATCCGGTACGCCTTGAGCAGGGGAGGGAGCCCGGCGGGCAGGGAGTCGAAGACGCGCTTGCGGTTGGTTCCCTCGTTTTCCCGGCGTTTGGTGCGCTCCCAGTTGTCCCAGAGCTCCTGGATCGAACCAAAGGTCTTGTCGGCAAAGACATGGGGATGGCGGCGGATCATCTTGGCCGTGCTGTGGCGCAAGGAATCGGCCAGGGTGAAGCTCCCGGAGCGCTCGTACAGGGCGGCGATGAAAAGCAGGATGAAGAATACGTCCCCAAGCTCCTCCATGGCCTCGGCGCTGTCGTTTCGGCGGATGCCGTCGATGAGCTCAAATGCTTCCTCGACAAGATAGTCGCACAGGCTTTGTGGGGTCTGCGCCTGATCCCAGGGGCAGCCGTCCGGGCCGAGCAGGGCGTCGATGACTTCGCGCAACTCCCTGAGTGCCGCCGAGGGGGCGGTGTCGTGTTCGCTCATGGCGTGTGTGTCCTTGCGGAGTGGGGCGGACAGGGTGGTCCGGCCTGGTTATTGGGGTTCGCCTTCTTCCGGCAGGCTCAATGCCTCCCGGGCGGCATCCAGGGTTTCCCGGGCCGAGGGCAGCTCGAATCCCTTGTTCTCAAGGGTCTCGCGCATGGATTCGGGGACCAGGTCTATCACGAGGCCCACCATGTGCTGCGAGCGCGGGGCGATGGTCGATTCCTCGAGCCAGGAGGATTCCGGAGCGAACGCCTGGATGAAGATCAGGAAGATCAGCCCCACCATAATGCCCTCAATGAGGCCGAAGACGCCGCCCGCAGTCCGGTCTACCCAGCCGAGCAGGGAGATGTCCAGCGCTGTTCTGAGGAGCTTGGCCAGCGCCCAGAAAAGGATCACCGTGCCGAGAAACACGCAGACGTAGGCCAGTCCGTCCACGGTCATTTCGTTTTTGATGTACATTTGTAGATGAGGCACGAGCAAGTGCTGATACCTCGAGGCGAGGAATATGCCGAGGACGATCGCTGAAAGCGAGAGCACCTCGCGAACCAAGCCTCTGAACAGGCCGCGAACGAGAAAGATGGCGGCTATGCCGATGAGCAGAAAATCCAGAAAATTCATGTGTGCCACCTTGACGGTTGTGTCGGTGCCCTCTCTGCAGATGGGACTAGCAAACTGCCGGGGAAATGTGAACCGGGGGAAGCGTTTTTTTTCCGGCGGTCGCCGTCTATTGTCGGTGCGGGCTTGTGTCGGCAACGGAACTCGGCTAACTGATACGACCAACCGTACGAACATTGCAAAGGGAGGAGTGGATGCTGGTCCACAAGACCGAATGCCCGGGCCTTTTCATTCTGGAGCCGCGAGTTTTTCAGGACGAGCGGGGTTTTTTCCTGGAGAGCTACAGCCGGGAGGTTTTCCGGAAGGTTGGTATAGACTGCGAATTCGTGCAGGACAACCATGCCTATTCACGCGACACGGGCGTGATGCGCGGTTTTCATTTTCAGCTGCCGCCCTTTGCCCAGGCCAAGCTGGTGTGGGTCTCCCGAGGGGCTGTGCTCGACGTGGTGGTTGACCTCCGCAAGGGGTCTCCCTCCTTTGGCAGGTGCCAGCATGTCATCCTCAGCGCCGCCAACTTCAAACGGATGTTCGTCCCCAAGGGATTCGGCCACGCCTATGTGACCATCATGCCCGACACCGAGTTCCAATACAAGGTGGACGCCCCCTATCGTCCCGACCATGAATGCGGCATTGCCTGGGACGACCCTGACATCGCCTTTGACTGGACTCCCGCCCTGAACGGAAGAACACCCATATTGTCCGAAAAAGACCGCAGGCTCGGCTTCCTGGCCCACTTCGATTCCCCCTTCATTTACGAGGAAAACTGATATGCCCGATGCCAATACCGGGACAGGATTCGCCGAGGAATGCCACGCCATCATCCTGGCTGGCGGGTCCGGCACCCGGCTGTGGCCCCTGAGCCGCAACCTGCTGCCAAAGCAACTGCTGGTGCTTGGAGGCAAACTGACACTGCTCCAGCAGACCGTGCGGCGCGTGCTGACCGCCTTTGCGCCCGGCCGAATCTGGGTGGTGACCAACGAGGAGCATCTCTTCGAGGTGCGCAAGCAGGTGGCGACCATAGATGAGGGGCTCGCCGGGCAGGTGCTGTCCGAGCCCTTGGGGCGCAACACCCTCCCCGCCATCATGCTCGGTCTTGACCGGGTTGTGGGCGACAATGAAAAGGTGCTGGCCGCCGTGTTTCCCTCGGATCACCTCATTGGCAATGGCGATGCCTGGATCGCCGATCTTCTCAAGGGCGCATGCCTCGCGACGCGGGGGCGGTTCGTTACCTTTGGCGTTGAGCCATCCAAGCCGGAGACGGGCTACGGTTACATCGCCCTTGGCGAGTCGCTGGAGGAGGGCGTGTTCGGCGTGGAGGGGTTTGTGGAAAAGCCCGACTTGCCAACGGCGCAGGGGTTGCTGCGAGATGGAAATCACCTCTGGAACAGCGGCATGTTTCTGTTCCGGGCCAAGGATTTCCTGAAACAGGTGGCCCGGTGCCAGCCCGGCCTTTGGGATTGGTGGATGGCCAGGGCGGAGCGTCCGCTTGTTCAGGGCTATCGTGATATACCAAATATTTCAGTTGATTATGGCGTTGTCGAAAAGATCGACAACATCACCGTTGTCCGCGCCTCCTTTGAGTGGGACGACCTGGGTAGCTGGGAGGCCATGTACCGGCTGGGCGACAAGGACGAAAACGGCAATGTGATCATGGGCGACGTGCTGGCCATGGATTGCCGCGACTCGCTGCTCATCAGCCAGGGTGGCAAGCTTGCGGCAGTGGGGCTTGAAAACATGATTATGGTCCAGACCCGTGATGCGACCTTGAGTTGTCCCATGCGACAGGTGCAGTCCGTGCGCGGCGTGGTGGATGCGCTCAAGGCCGAGGGTAGCCGCTTGGTGGAGAGCCATCCCACCGTGGTCCGCCCCTGGGGCAGCTACTGCGTTTTGGAGGAAGGGCCTCACTACAAGATCAAGCGTATCCAGGTGAACCCCGGTGCGCGCCTGAGTTCGCAGATGCACCATCATCGCAGCGAGCACTGGGTCGTGGTGGACGGCACGGCCGAAGTGGAGGTGGACGGCGAGGTCAGGATCATGGTCGAGAACCAGTCCGTTGACATTGCCAAGGCCTCGCAGCACAGGTTGGCCAACCCGGGCAAGGTCCCCCTAGACATCATCGAGATCCAGAGCGGCCCGTATCTCGAAGAGGACGATATTGTCCGTTTCGAGGATGTCTATGGGCGGGTGAAGAAATAATTTCCATCAGCTTTTTGCCATGAAGCACAGGGATATGATTGGTGTTTTCCGTGTCCGGTAGATCGTGAAAATTTTCATATTCTCTTGACATAAAATCAATCCGTGCCGTATGGGTTCGTTGTTCAATAGGTGTGATTTTCACTTAAACTTTAGAGTGATGGGGCGAGGTTATGGAGGAAAGAAAATCATCGAAACGGTGTGGAGGGGTTCTCCCTTTCATCATCGGCTTCCTGGCCACATGTATTTTGGGGTGGGCTGTCATCCCCGGTCTGTTCTTCACCAAGGTCGAACAGCCGCTTCGGTTCAGCCATGCCATCCATGTGGAGGATCAGGGCCTGGACTGTGACAGCTGCCACTATTTCAGGGATGACGGGTCCTTTTCCGGATTCCCCACCAACGAGTCGTGCGAGGACTGTCATTCGATTGATCCCGAGGAGGCGATGGAAGCCATCGCCGAGGCGGGGATCGATCCCAATGACTACGAAGCCATCATGCAGGCCAAACTTGATGTCATTGAGGACAGCATTCTCTCCGCGTCCGAGGAGGATATTCAGGCCGAGCGCGAATACCTCGTCAAGTACCTCATTCAGGGCAAGGAAGTGCCCTGGCTGAATTACCAGTTCCAGCCCGACAACGTGTACTTCTCCCATCAGGCCCATGCCGGACTCGACATTGCCGAGCTGGCATCGATGAAGAACGAGCTGGCGCGGGTGGTTGACAAGTCGGTGTTCGACGAGCCGGCGGAGCAAAACTGCAATCTGTGCCATCTCAAGGATGTCCACACGAGCAACGACCTCCCGCCCTTTGAGCGGAACATTCTGACCGGCTACAGCAAGATGACCATGAAGATGTGGAAGTGCGAACGGTGCCACGCTCTCATGGGCCAGTCCAACGCCTGCTACACCTGCCACAAGTAAAGGGGAACTGAAGATGAGCGTAGCACGCAGAGCATTTATACAGATGAGTGTGGGCGCATCCGTCGGTATCCTTTTTACTCCGACGGTCTGGACCGCCCTGGACGACGTATCCATCTGGACGCAGAATTGGCCTTGGATTCCCACGTTGAAATACGGGGAAATCAAGAATCAGCCCGCCGTGTCCAAAATGTGTGAATCCGGCTGTGCCGTAAAGGTCCGCACCGTTGCCGGGCAGGCCTTTGGAACAGAGGGCAACACGGACAATCCTCTCTCGGGAGGGGGCATTTGCCCCATGTGCGCCAATGGTGTCCAGGTCATGTACAGCCCGACCCGGATCAAGGCTCCCCGTCTCAACGGAGCTGAAATATCCTGGGACGAGGCCCGCAAGATCGTGGCCGAAAAGCTCGCAGCGGCGGGCAGCAGGGTCGCTGTAATCAGCGGCGATCAGAGCGGTACCATCAACGAGGTCTTCTCGGCGTTGTTGACCAGCAAGGGCAGCGACGGTTTTTACGCCATGCCCTGCGAAATGCAGACGGCCGACAAGGCGTGGAGAGGGCTCATGGGTGGCTCAGGCCAGATTGGCTATGATCTGGAGAACGCCGATGTGGTCCTGCTTGCCGGGGCCGACGCCCTGGAGTCCTGGGGACCCACTGTAGCGAACATGCAGGCATTCGCCGCTAACGATTCCGGCAAGTTCATCTTTGCCGGGCCTATGCAGACCCGCACTGCGGCCGTCACCAGCAAATGGGTGCCGGTTCCGACCGAGGGCATGGCCGCCTTTACCCTGGGCATCTGCTATTATGTCATGCAGGCCGGACGGTCCGTGGACGCTGCCGATTTCGAGCAGTTCAAGTCCATGGTCACGAGCAATTACACCCCGGCCAAGGTCGAGGCCACCATCGGCGTTTCCGCCGATGCCATGGCCGACATTGCCCGGACCCTGCTCACCGCCCGCAATCCCGTGGTCGTTCCGGCCGGCTCCGTGGCTGGGGACGCCGCTGCGTTTGCCTTGAACATGCTCCTTGGCGGCGCCATGAAGGTGCTGCCGGAATTCGACAAGGCCATTGATACCGCCATGTCCCGTAGCGAGATGCTCCAAAAGGATATCCGCCAGGGCGTCAGCGCCGATCTGTTGCTGGTCTACGAGGCCAATCCGGCCTACGTGCTGCCCGAGCAGGTCAAGGCCGGGTTCACCGTGGCCTTCGACAGTGTGGAAACCGAGACCACCGCTGCTGCGGACCTCGTGCTGCCCACGCCGCACTCCTATGAGCGTTTTGACGATATGGTCAGCCCCTACGGCATGCCTGTCGCCACCTACACCCTTGGAGCCCCGGTTTCCAAGCTGACTCTTGATGTCAGGAATGCTGGCGATTTCGTGCTCGGCTTGGTCGATCTCGGCTTTGAGAGTTTCGAGGAGGTGCTCGACGCCAAGATCGCTGCCATCGGGGCCAACAAGCGCCGTTTGATGTCCGGTTCCGCCCATGTGGTGGGCGCCTCGGCGGGAGTAGGCGGCGTCTCCTTGGCCTCCAACGTGCTGGGCAAGGCCGCCGTGCCTGTCAAGGGTTCCGGCGCCGTGGCCCTGGCTCCCTATACGCTGCTCAATGTGGGCACGGCCAACCGGGCCACCACGCCAAATGCCCCCTGCACCATCAGCAACAACCAGCTCCTCGGCGACAACATGGTCGTCATGATGGCTTCCGCCACGGCCAAGAAGCTTGGCGTGGATGTCGGCTCCAAGGTCAAGCTTTCCGGTGGAAACGGGGAGTGCGTGGCATTGGTCCAGATATACGAGGGCGTCCTGCCCGGCGTTGTGGCCGCTCCTTTGGGTATGGGCCACACCGTGGGCGACGAGTTCTCGAAGGGCAAGGGCGATAATGTCTACAGGATTCTCACGGTGAGCTCGGAGGCTGCCACCGGCACCTCCACATGGGCCGGTTCCACTGTGAACATCGCCAAAATCTAGGGGGAACCGACATGGAAGTTAAAGAATTCAAGATCAAATGGGGCATGGTCATTGATATTGACAAGTGCACCGGTTGCGGAGCCTGCATGGTCGGCTGCCAGGTGGAGAACAATATCGCGCCCATGACCAAGAAAGACCCATACAACTATGTTCAGGCCCTGACCACGGATCGCGACGACGCATCCAACAAGCTTCGGACCCTGACCTGGATGAACGTGTACGAACTCTCCAACGGGAAAGTGTTCCCGGACCACGAGGTTGCGTACCTGCCCAGGCCCTGCATGCAGTGCGGCCATCCCGCCTGTGTGCCCGTGTGCCCGGTCGTGGCCACCGACAAGAACGAGGAAGGCGGCATCGTCTCCCAGATATATCCCCGCTGTATCGGCTGCCGGTACTGCATGGCTGCGTGTCCCTACCATGCCAGGTACTTCAACTGGTGGGATCCTCTCTGGCCCGAGGGAATGGACAAGGGGCTCAGCCCCAACGCCTCGGTGCGCCCGCGTGGCGTGGTCGAGAAGTGCAGCTTCTGCCACAGCCGCTACCTGGATGCCAAGAACAAGGCCAGAGCCGAGGGAACCGACCCCATGGACCTTGCCGATGGCGCATACAACACGGCCTGCGCGGAGATCTGCCCCACCAAGGCCATCACCTTCGGCGATCTGAACAATCCCGAACACAAGGTGTATGAGCTTGCCAAGAGCAAGAATTCCTTCCGCCTGCTTGAGAAACTCGGTCTGGACCCCCAGGTCTATTACATGACCGAGCGCGAGTGGGTGCGCATGCAAGGCGACAACTACAACGGCGGCGATGGCGCTGCGTCCAACCATCACGGCTAGGAGGTGAGCAATGGATAGCAAACTCTTCCCGGAAGGGGTCCAGCGGTGCTCGTTTGGCCAGTTCGCCATCTGGATGCTGGCGATCCTCGGCGTCTTCGCCTGGGGGCTGTATGGCGCCGTGCTGGTTCTTTACAACGGCATCGGCACCACCGGACTGGACAACTATTTCGGGTTCGGTGCGTGGATCACCTTTGACCTCGCCGTCATCGCTCTGGGCGCTGGCGCGTTCTTCACCGGATTCCTGAAGTATATCCTCAAGATCAAACAGCTTGAGAAAATTATCAACCTGACGGTCATCGTCGGCTTCATCTGCTACTCAGGTGCCATGCTGGTGTTGACCCTCGACATCGGCCAGCCTGGCCGGGCGTGGTTCGGCTACTGGCATCCCAACGTCCACTCCATGCTGACAGAAGTTATCTTCTGCATCACCTGCTACTGCACCGTGCTGATTATCGAGTTCGTCCCGCTGATCCTGGAGCAGAAGCAGCTGAACAAGATCCCCTTCATCCACGCGCTGGCGCACAACATGCACGTCAACATGGCCCTGTTCGCAGGTCTTGGCGCCTTCCTGTCCACCTTCCACCAGGGTTCGCTGGGCGGCATGTACGGTGTCCTTATCGGTCGCCCCTATGCCTTCCGCGAAGGTTTCTTCATCTGGCCCTGGACTTTCTTCCTGTTCGTGCTCTCCGCCGTTGGTACCGGCCCGGTCTTTACCGTCCTGGTCGCCACCTTCATGGAAAAGCTCACGGGCAAGAAGCTGGTGGACTTCAAGACCAAGGCCCTGATGGGCAAAATCGCCGGCTCCATGCTTTGTGTCTACATGTTCTTCAAGATTCTGGACACCTGGGCTTGGGCCGTTGGCTATCTGCCTTCCGTTGGACTGACCTTCGACGAGATGTTCTACGGAATTGCCTACGGCAAATGGATGTTGTGGACCGAGCTTGTGCTGTGCGGCGTGGTCCCGGCCATCATGCTGGTGGTTCCGGCCATCAGAAACCGGCCCGCGATGCTCTATACGGCCGCCATCCTCGGATGTATCGGCGTGTGTATCAACCGCTACGTGTTCACGGTTCAGACCCTGGCACATCCGGTCATGCCTTTTGACAGCTGGTACGTGTACTACGCCAACTGGGTCGAGTACGCGACTTCGCTGATGATCGTCGCCTACGGCTTCCTGGTCTTGAGCCTCAGTTATCGTTATCTGCCGGTCTTCCCCCTGGAGACCAAGCTGAACTATCAGAACAAGTAGGTTCGGTATCCTCGTCACTCCAAGGCCCGCTCGCGAGAGCGGGCCTTTTGCATTTGTGGCATGAGGATTCATGAAGCAACTGGAATTGTTGTTCGAGAATGACTGGTTGTGGAAGAAAAGAGAATAGACAGTGAGCTGTTGCTGGATTCCCTTCGGTCACTGACGGGGAGTGGGCAGTAGGATTTCAGGTGCGACTGATCGGGCCGTAACTGCGGCTACCAACGATTCTTTCAGCCCTCCGCCGCGTGGAATGGAGAGGGCCAGGCCATCCCGGAGGGTGGTCTGGTCCTTTCCATTTCACGCGGCTTCTTGACCGTCGGAGGCTCGCTTGGGCTCCAGGGGCCTTAGGCCCTTGGCGGGTCCGGGCGGAGTCCGGCCGCCGGAGGCAGCATCAGGCGCCTGGTCACGCCGTTTCTCCCGGAGCGTCCTCGGGTTGCGCGGTGCGGGCATCGAGCCAGCGCTGGAATTGGTCCATGTAGGTATAGAAGATGGGGGTGAGGTAGAGGGTGACGATCTGGGAGAAAGCGAGACCGCCGACCACGGCGAGGCCGAGGGGGCGGCGGATTTCCGCGCCTGCGCCGAAGCCCAGCGCGATGGGCATGGCTCCCATGATGGCGGCCAGGGTGGTCATGATGATCGGTCGGAAACGGATTGTCGCGCCCTGGAAGGCGGCTTCCTGTGGGGAGAGGCCGGTTTTTTCGGCTTCAATGGCGAAGTCCACGACCATGATGGAGTTTTTCTTGACGATGCCGATGAGCATGATGATGCCGACCATGCCGTAGAGGTCGAGATCATAGCCGAAGAGCATGAGGGTGAGCAGTCCGCCGAAGGCGGCAGAGGGCAGACCCGAGAGGATGGTCAGGGGGTGGATGAAGGATTCGTAGAGGCTGCCGAGCAGGATATAGATGGCCACGATGGCGATGAAGAGCAGGAAGTAGAGTGAGTTCATGGATTCGGCAAAGGCGCCGGCCGTCCCCTCGAAGAGGGTACTGATGGTCTGGGGGAGCTTTTCGAGGGCCAGGGCCTCCACAGCCTCTGTAATCTGGCCCATGGAGGTACCGGGCTTGCCGCTGAAGGCGTAGGTCACGGATTCGAGTTGGCCGGTGTGGTTGACCGTGACCGGGCCGGTGGATTCCTTGATTGTGGCCAGGGCGTCAAGGCGGATGAGATTTCCCGCATCGGAGCGAATGTAGAGCATGGAGAGGGCGTCTGAGTTACGTTGGAACTCGGGCTTGAGCTGCATGATGACCTTGTATTCGTCCACCACGGTATAGATGGTGGATATCTGGCGCTCGCCGTAGGCGGTGAAGAGGGCGTTTTCGATGTCGTTTGCCGTGACGCCAAGGCTGCTGGCCAGGTCGCGTTCGATTTCTATTTCGACCTGTGGGGTGCTGATCTGCAGGTCGCTGTTGACTCCGGTGAGCAGCGGATGCTTGCGCAACTCCACTTCAAATTGTTCGGCATTGGCATAGAGCGTTGCCGAGTCGGGCGAGAGCAGGGTGAAGAGGTAGTCGCCTTTGGCCTGCTTGCCGCCGATGGGGATCATGGGCGGGTTGACCAGGAAGACTTCCAGTCCCGGCAGGGAATTGACCGGCCCCCAGAGCTCCCGGAGGATTTCGTCCAGTTGTTTGCGCTTGTTGGCCGGTTTGAGCAGGGCCACGATCATGCCCTGGTTGGAGAGGGGGTAGCCGATGATCTGGATCTGGTCCCGGACTCCCGGATTGGCGCCGATGATGGGCACGGTCTCCATCTGCTGGCGTTCCATTGATTCATAGGCGATGCCCTGACGGGCCTGGGTAAAGCCCATTATCAAGCCCTGGTCGTCGCTGGGCAGGAATCCCTTGGGAATGACCATGAAGGCCCAGGCCGTGGCCGTCAGGAGCAGACCCGAGGCGATCATGGTGGAGCCGCGATGGCGCAGGCAGAAATGCAGGCTGGCCTTGTACCAGCCCATGAGGCGGTCGAAGACCGGGTCGGATTCGGCGATGCGGGTCTTGCTCTTGAGCAGGCGGCTGCCGAGCATGGGGGTGAGCGAGAGGGATACCACACCGGAGACGAGAATGGCCGCTGTTATGGTGGTGGCGAACTCGTGCAGCACGCGGCCGACGATGCCCGCCATGAACATGATGGGCACGAAGACAATGGCCAGCGAAAGCGTCATGGAGATGATGGTGAACCCGATTTCGCGTGCGCCGTCGCGGGCCGCCTGCATGGGGGTCTTGCCCATCTCCAGGTGGCGGATGATGTTTTCGATCATGACGATGGCGTCGTCCACGACAAAGCCCACGCACAGAGTCAGGGCCATGAGCGAGAAGGTGTCGAGGGTGAAGTCCATGAGGTGCATGACCGCGAAGGTGGCGACGATGGAGAAGGGGATTGCTACCGAGGCGATGAAGGTGGACGCGATGTTTCGCAGGAAAATGAAGACCACGAGAATGACCAGGGCCACGGCCAGAGCCAGGGTGAACTTCACATCGTTGACCGACTCCTCGATGAATAGGCTGTTGTCGTGAACAATGTCGAGGACGATGCCCGCAGGCATCTGGGAGGTGATCCAGGGCAGTTTTTGCCTGATGGAGTCCACAATCTCGATGGTGTTGGTGCCGGGCTGGCGTTTGACGGCGATGGTCAGGCTGCGCTTGTCGTTGAGCCAGGAGCTGAAGCGTTCGTTCTTGACGCCGTCCTCCACCAGGCCCAGATCGCTCAGGCGCACGGGCTGGCCGCTGCGATAGGCCACGACCACGTTGCGGTATTCGTCGGCCGTGAGGAGCTGGCCGTTGTCTTCGAGCATGAGGGACTGCTCGGTCCCTTCAAGGGTGCCAAGGGGGAGGTTGACGTTGGCCTTTGCCACGGCGTCCTTGACCTCGTCGATGCCCAGGCTGCGCGATGCCAGCTCGCGGGGGTCGAGCCGGATCCGCACGGCGTATTGCTTTTCGCCGTAGATGAGCACCTGGGCCACGCCGGGGATCATGGAGATGGTCTGGGTGAGAAAGGTTTTGGCGTAGTCGTTGACCGTGGACATGGGCAGGGTCTCGGATCGCACCGAGAGATAGAGAATGGGCGTGTCAGCCGGGTTGACCTTCTGGAAGCTGGGCGGGTCAGTGATCTCCTGGGGCAGGTTGCTGGAGGCGCGGGCGATGGCCGATTGCACGTCCAGGGCCGCGCCGTCGATATTGCGGTCAAGGTCGAATTGCAGGGTGATGGTGGTTGAGCCCAGGGAATTGACCGAACTCATGGATTGCAGCCCGGCGATGGAGGAAAATTCGCGTTCCAGCGGCGAGGCCACACTGGATGCCATGGTTTTGGGGTTGGCCCCGGACATGGAGGCAGATACCTGGATGGTGGGGAATTCCACGGCTGGCAGATAGCTGACCGGCATGTGCAGGTAGGAGACGATGCCAAAGAAGAGCAGCCCCAGCATGGTCAGGGCTGTCATGACCGGCCTGCGGATGAAGAGTTCCGTGACTTGCATCAGGAGTTCTCCTGTCCTTTGGTGGAGTTGCCTTCGGCGGCTGGCGCGGTTTCAGGGGCGTTCTTTATCGCCACAGGCGCGTCGGGGAAGAGCCGGAGCATCCCCTCGACGACCACGGTTTCCCCGGCAGTCAGGCCCGAGTCGATGACGACCTCCTCGTCCACGCGCAGTCCTGGCACCACCGGCCTGATCTTTGCCTTGCCATCCTCGACCACGAAGACATATCTGCCGCTGGGGCCGCGCTGCACAGCCTGGGCCGGGATGCGTACCGCGTTCTCCTGGGTTGTGAGGATGAGGTTGATGGTTACGAACTGGCCGGGCCACAGGGCTGTGTCCTGATTGGGAAAACGCGCCTTGAGATTGATCATGCCCGTATCCGGGTTGACCCAGTTGTCCATGAAGGTGAGCACGCCCCTGGCGGGCTCGGCCCCGGAGAGGGCCGGGGTTGCCAGGACGGTCAGCTGGTTGTCCACATATACGGCCCGTATGCGTGGCAGCTCGTATCCAGGCACGGAAAACTGCACGTCGGCCGGGGCCAGCGTCTTGATGACCACCAGCTCGTCCTTGTCCGCACCCACGAGGTTGCCTTCGTCGAGGAGGGTGCTGCCCGCCATGCCGTTGATGGGCGAGGTGATTTGGGTGAACTTGACGTTGCGGCGGGCAATGTCCACCTGGGCGGAGTCCGCCTCCATGGCCTTGCGGGCCGTTTCGTAGGCGGTGAGTTTGACCTCGTATTCGTCGCGGGAGATGACGTTCTGGTCGAACAGGTCCTTGTAGCGCAGGTACTCCTTGCGTGCGTATTCGGCGTTGGCCCGGTCGCTGGCCACGCTGGCCTGGGCGCCCATCTGGGTATAGATGTAGGTTTCGGGGTCAATGGTATAGAGCGGTTGCCCGGCAGCGACCATGTCTCCGTCAAGGAAATGGATGCGCAGGATGTGGCCGTCCACACGGGATTTCACGGTCACGGAGTTGGATGCCTTGACATTTCCCACGGCCTTGATGGTCACCGGGGTGTCCACTGCCTTGGCTGTCACGGTATTGACCGGAGCGGCAGGGCGGGGTGCGGCCGCTTTCTTTTCCTTGTCGCACCCTACCAGGGCGAACAAGATGAAAAGTATGCCCAGAGCCGACAACGCATTCTTTTTCGATAGAATCCCGAGACGGCGCATGTGAGGCGTAGTTGTCATGTTTGCTCCGGTTTGAGGCGGTTATGGAGGAAAAGAGATGTCATTTCTTACGCCGTGGCATGATTTGGTGCAATCGTTAATCGCATCCGCGTGCTTAATGCCTGCGGGAAATAGATAAGAGCCTTGACTTTCAGGCGGATTCGGATAACAAGATACTGGCGAAAACGACACCCGGAAAGCCTGGCCAAAGGGGGCTTCCAGACTTTTCGGGTCCATTTTTTTGTCCAATCCACGTTCGGAGAATCCTACATGGCAATGATTGAAGTGCAGAAGCTGCATAAATGGTTTGGCGATTTTCATGTCCTTCAGGGCATCACCGAATCGGTGAACAAGGGAGAGGTTCTGGTTATCTGCGGGCCATCCGGCTCGGGCAAATCCACCTTTATTCGATGTATAAATCGGCTGGAGGAATATCAGAAGGGAACCATTCTCTTTGACGGCAAGGATATTCACGACAGGGACATCAACATCAACAGCCTGCGCGCCGAAATCGGCATCGTCTTCCAGCAGTTCAATCTCTATCCCCACCTTACGGTTCTGAAAAACGTCACCCTGGCCCCCATGAAGGTCAAAAACGTCCCGAGGGACGAGGCCGAGGAGTTGGCTCTGGCCCTGCTTGAGCGCGTGGGCATTCACGATCAGGCCCACAAGTATCCGGCCGAGCTTTCCGGTGGGCAGCAGCAGCGGGTGGCCATCGCGCGATCTCTGGCCATGAAGCCCAAGGTCATGCTCTTTGACGAGCCCACTTCTGCCCTGGACCCTGAGATGATCAACGAGGTTCTCAACGTCATGAAGGATCTCGCCCGCGAGGGGATGACCATGCTCTGCGTCACCCACGAGATGGGCTTTGCCCGCGAGGTGAGCGACCGCGTCCTGTTCATGGACGGCGGCGTGGTGGTGGAGCAGGCCCCGCCAGACGAATTTTTCAGAAACCCCCAGCATCAGCGTACAAAGAATTTCCTGAAGGAAATTCTTTAGGTCCGATACCCGGTTTTGCAAATGCAAAGAGAGAGAGGAGGAAGTATGAAACGTTTGGTTGTCGTATTGGCTCTGGTTCTGGTCATGGCTTTCGGCGTCTCGGCCGCCCATGCCAACAAGCTCGAAGAGATCAAGGCCAGGGGCGTTCTTGTGGCCGGAGTCAGGGACTCCACCAACCTGTTCGGCTTTGTTGACCCCAACACCAAGGAACTGGTCGGTTTCGATATCGACGTGGTCCGTTACATCGCCGACAAGTTGGGCGTGGATATCCAGTTCAAGGTCGTCACCTCCAACAACCGCATTCCCATGCTGGTGCAGGGCGCCGTGGATATCGTGGCCGCCACCATGACCCACAAGTTCTCCCGTGACGAGCAGATCGACTTCTCAATCACTTATTTCATGGATGGTCAGAAGCTGCTGGTCGAGAAAGGCTCAGGCATCAACTCCACCGCCGATTTGGCCAACAGGAAGGTCGGAACGGTCAAGGGTTCCACCTCCGAAGAGAACATCAAGGACGCCCAGCCCGCTGCCCAGGTCATTTCCTACGACGAGTATCCGCAGGCATTCATGGCTCTGAAGCAGGGCAAGGTCGTGGCCGTGACCACCGACTACGGCATCCTGGCCGGTCTCAAGGCTGGCGATGTCGAGCCCGATCGCTGGGAGATCGTCGGCGAGTTCTTCTCCTCCGAGCCTTATGGTCTCGGCGTTCCCGAGAACGAGTCGAAATTCCGTGATTTCGTCAACCTGTGCCTCAACCAGATGTGGCTTGACGGCACCTACCACGCCAACTTCAAGAAGTGGATGGGTTACGATCTGCCTGCTGGCTGGCAGATGGAGCTGTGGCCCATGTAATTGCGCCCTGATTCGTCCATCCGGGAGTGCCTCGGCACTCCCGGATTTCCCGTTTTTTGACACTTAACCCACGGATACAGCCTTGTCTTACAATTTTAACTGGAAGATCATGCTCTCCGGCGAGCCAGCCCAATGGATGTGGGAAGGGTTCGTCACCACCTTGCAGATCGCGTCCATTTCCCTTGTCTGCTCTATGCTGCTTGGCATCATCATCTGCGTTTTTCGGATGACTCCGTTTCGCCTGCTGCAATGGTTTAGTCTCGCTTACACCGAATTTTTCCGAAACACGCCGCTATTGGTGCAGATATTTTTCTGGTACAACGCATCGCATTTCGTCATTCCCACATCCATCAATAAATGGATGAATGCTCTGTATCATTGGTTTCCCGGTCCTTTCACCCTTTTCGGGCATGAGTTCGCGGGGCAGTGGATGCTCTTCAATGTGGAGTTCATCACTGGCGTCATCGCCCTGACCGTGTACACCTCGGCCTTTATTGCCGAGGAGATCCGGTCCGGCATCTTCTCCATTCCCAAGACGCAGCTTGAGGCATCCCGTGCCGTGGGGCTGTCGTTTATCCAGGCCTATCGGTACGTGATTTTGCCCCAGGCCCTGCGTATCGTTGTCCCACCGCTCATTTCCCAGTCCCTGAACCTGATCAAGAACTCGTCGTTGTGCATGGTCATCGGCGTGACCGAGTTGATGTTTATGGCCAGTCAGGTGGAATCCTATTATGGAGCCCCCTTTGAGGCGTTTTCAGCGGCCCTGCTGATATATCTGGCCATTTCGCTGTTCGTCTCCTTCTGCATCAACATGTACAACAAGCATTTCCTGATTCAGGTGAGTTATTAGGGGGCCGGGCATGCATTGGAATATCGTCTTCGACAATTTCGACTATTTCCTCTGGGGGCGCGCCACAGTGGACGGGGTGTTTCCCTTTGTCCACGACGTGGGCGGCATGGCGGCTGGCATCATCCTGGCCTTTTTCGGCATCCTGGGCGCTTTCTGGATAGGGCTTGCGGCCGGTCTGATGCGTTTGTCCAGGCGCTGGTGGGTCAAATATCCGGCAGTGGTGTATATTGAAGTGATTCGCGGCATGCCGCTGTTGCTGCTCATTTTTTGGTTCTTTTTCCTTGCTCCGGTGGTGCTGGGCAAGTCGCTGCCAGCCTTTTCCACAACCCTTGTCTGTTTCATTGTCTTCACTGGCGCGTATGTGGCCGAGATAGTGCGCGCGGGTGTGCTGGCCCTGCCCAAGGGGCAGATGGAGGCTGCGCGGGGGTCCGGGCTTTCCCGCTATCAGGCCATGCGCTATATCATCCTGCCCCAGGCCCTGCGCAACATGATTCCTTCCTTTGTCAACCAGTTCGTCTCCCTGACCAAGGACACCTCGCTGGCCTCGGTCATCGGCGTCAACGAGCTTACCCGTACCGGCGTCCAGGTGGACAACCGCGAGATGATCGCCTCCTTTGAGATATGGATCACCATAGCCCTGCTCTATTTTCTCATTTGTTACGTGCTGACCTCCATCAGCCGTCGCATGGAGGCCCACCTGTCCCGCTACCAGGCCAGGGGGCGCTAGATGGTCCTGGCTCCGGCAGAGCTTGCCCGCTTCATTGATCATACGCTGCTCAAACCCGATGCCACGGTTCGGGAGCTTGATGAACTCTGCACCCAGGCCGTGCGTTTCGGGTTTTACGGAGTGTGCGTCAATTCCGTGCGTATCGGCCATGTGGCAGACCGTCTGGCCGGCAGGGGGCCGCTGCCGGTCTCGGTGGTCGGGTTTCCCCTGGGTGCTTCGCCTTCCGCCGTGAAGGCGCTGGAAATGGCCACAGCTGTGGAGCAGGGCGCGAGGGAGATTGATATGGTTCTCAATCTCGGCGCTTTCAAGGACGGCGATCACGCCCTTGTTGCCGCTGATGTTGCCGCCGTGGTCCGTGCGGCCCAGGGGGTGCCGGTCAAGGTGATCCTCGAAACCGCGCTGTTGAGCGACGAGGAAATCCTTCTTGCGTGTAATATCTGCGTGAATTCCGGGGCGGTTTTCGTCAAGACCAGTACGGGTTTTGGTTCTGGAGGGGCAACGGTCGAGGCTGTCCGGCTGATGCGTAAGGCAGTGGGGCCGGAGGTGGGCGTCAAGGCCAGCGGCGGCATCTCCACTTATGAAAAGGCGCTGTCCATGCTTGACGCCGGGGCCAATCGCATCGGGGCATCGGCCTCGGTGGCCATCGTTTCCGCCAAAAACCCGGAGGGTTTTTGATGGATTTTCCGCTCCAGAATTTCTTTTCCCCGGACGAAATCGAGGCCGAATCTCTGCGGATTATCGATGCCGAGGTACCGCAGCCGCGTCCTTTTTCAGGAGTAAAATGGCAGATCGTGCGCCGCATGATTCACACAACAGCGGATTTCGAACTGCTCAACCTCGTCCGTTTTCATCCCGATGCAGTCGATTCCGGCCTCAAGGCGCTGCGATCCGGGGCGACAATCGTGACCGACACCGAGATGGCCCGGCAGGGAATTCCGGTGCGACGGCTTGAACCTTTGGGCGCGACCGTGCGCTGCCTGATGAATGACGAGCGCGTT
Organism: Pseudodesulfovibrio alkaliphilus; assembly: GCF_009729555.1. Lineage (NCBI taxonomy): Bacteria > Pseudomonadati > Thermodesulfobacteriota > Desulfovibrionia > Desulfovibrionales > Desulfovibrionaceae > Pseudodesulfovibrio > Pseudodesulfovibrio alkaliphilus. The sequence goes on along the minus strand of NZ_WODC01000011.1, from coordinate 50,262 downwards.
GTGGCCCGGGCCAGGGCCGAGCATATCACCAGGGCTACGGCAGCCGTGGATTTGGCGGTGGACATGGCCGTGAATGTGGCCTTGGACAAGGCCAGGCCCATCATCTTTGTGGTGGGCAATGCGCCCACCGCCCTCATCCGGTTGGTGGAACACCTGGATCAGGGCATGCCTGCGCCGGCCCTGGTGGTGGCCATGCCTGTCGGATTTGTCAACGCCGCCCAGTCCAAGGCGCTGATCATGAGTCGGGCTGTGCCCTTCATCGCCATTGAGGGGCGCAAAGGCGGATCCGCTCTGGCCGCCAGCGTGGTCAATGCCTTGTGCATCGTTGCCCGGGAGTTTTCCTAGATTTCTTCTTTTTCTTCGTATACGGGTGGAGAAACGTCGCTTTGGGGCCGGATCAACCGACGCTTATTCTGTCGGCCTCCGGCTTCTGACGTATGTGTTTCTTTTTTTTGCCGATCCCTCTGTCAGCCCACTTGGGAGCAGGGGAGGGGCAGCGGTTGCGTTGTATTGGTGTTTCTGTTGTTCCGGGCAAAGGCGTGTTTTTGTGAACCGCAGGCGTTTCGCCCGTTCAAGACTATCAAGCGTCGGAAGGAGCTATGGCCAACAAGAAAAAGGGTAGGAGCAAGATCACCGTGTACCCCGACTGGTGCAAGGGGTGCGGTATCTGTATCGAGTTTTGCCCCGGCAGGGTGCTTGAACTGAGCGGGCAGGGGAAGGCCACCGTGGTGCGCGAGCAGGATTGCATCCGGTGCGGGTTCTGCGAGCTGCACTGTCCCGAGTTCGCCATCGTGGTCCGGGACAAGGATTTCGTGGAGGCGGACAAGCTCCCCCGGCGACGTGCGGCAAACACAACGGACAAGGGGGCGTAACTCATGGCCAGACCGAGAAAACGCAAGGAAATCTTTGCCCTGGGAAACGAGGCGGTGGTCGAGGGCGCTCTCTTGGCCGGGTGCTCCTTCTACGGGGGGTATCCCATCACCCCGTCTTCGGAGATCATGGAGATCATGGCCGCCCGCCTGCCCCTTATCAAAGACGGAGTTTTCATCCAGCTTGAGGACGAGATTGCCAGCATGGGGGCCATCATCGGCGCATCCCTGGCCGGACGCAAGGTGCTTACGGCCACATCCGGGCCGGGCTTTTCGCTGATGCAGGAGAACCTGGGCTACGCCATCATGGCCGAGACACCCATGGTCCTGGTCAACGTCATGCGCGGCGGGCCTTCCACCGGGCTGCCAACCAGTCCGGCCCAGGGAGATGTGCAGCAGGCGCGGTGGGGCACCCACGGCGACCATCCCATCATCGTGCTCTCCGCCTCCAATGTTCAGGAATGTCTGGACATGACCATCACTGCCTTCAACATGGCCGAGAAATATCGCACTCCGGTCATTCTCCTGCTCGACGAGGTCACGGCGCATACCCGCGAGAAGATCGCGATTCCCAACCAGGGAGAATTCGAGGTCTTTTCGCGCACGGTGCCGAGCATGCCGCCCGAGTGGTACAAGCCCTACGAGGAGACCGTGCGCGGAGTGCCGCCCATGCCTCCGCTGGGTTCTGGCTATCGTTTCCACGTCACCGGCCTGACCCACGACCGCAACGGGTTTCCCACCCAGCGGCCCGAGGAGATCGTGGAACTCATGGAACGCATACATCGCAAGATCGACCAGTTCTTCTACGACATCCAACTGGTGGATACCATCGACACCGCCGATGCCGACGTGGTGGTCATCGCCTACGGCAGCGTGGCCCGGTCGGCTGAACTGGCCGTGCGGCAGGCGAGGGAAAACGGTGTGCGGGCCGGGCTGCTCAAGCTCAAGACCCTGTTTCCCTACCCGCGCAGGCAAACGGAAAAGGTGCTGGCCCACGCCCGCACCCTGGTGGTGCCCGAGATGAACATGGGCCAGATGTCCCGCGAGGTGAAGCGCGTCAACATGGGCCGGGCCTCGGTGCGGACCATCAACCGCATCGACGGCCAGATCGTCACTCCCTCGGAAATTCTCAAGGTCATCATGCAGGGGTAGCCAGATGAGCGAAATCACAGGCAACGAGATCATCCACCAGTATCTGCGTCACAACAAGAAATTCCCGCATGTGCTCTGTGCCGGGTGCGGTCACGGCATCGTGCTGGGCACCCTCATCCGGTCCATCCACACCCTGGGCATTCCCAAGGACGATGTGGTCATCGTGGCGGGCATCGGCTGCTCCGGCCGTCTGGCGGTGTATGTGGACTTCAATACGGTCCACACCACCCACGGCCGCGCCCTGACCTTTGCCACCGGCATCAAGATGGCCAGCCCCCGACTCAATGTCATCTGCATCATGGGCGACGGCGACGCACTCTCCATCGGCGGCAATCACCTGATCCACGCTGCCCGGCGGAATATCGGCGTCACCGCGCTGATCCTCAATAACAACATCTACGGCATGACTGGCGGGCAAAGCTCTCCGGCCACGCCCGAAGGCGCGACCACCATGACCAATCCCTACGGCCAGCTCGACGCCAGCTTCGACACCGTGGCCCTGGCCAGGGGGGCTGGGGCCAACTATGTGGCTCGGGGAACGGTCTTTCACGTCAAGCGGCTGGAGGGGATCATGGAGGAGGCCATCTCCCGGCCCGGATTCAGTGTGGTGGAGGCCATCACGCCCTGCCACACCCAGTACGGCCGCAAGAATCGCTACAAGACCCCTGTGGACATGTACAAGTGGTTGAAAAAGGCCGCCGTGCCCATAGAGCGTTTTGAAGAGATGACCGAGGAGCAGCGGCGCGACCGTCTGCCCATCGGCGTGTTCGTGGCAGAGGACCGTCCAGGGTTCGAGGAGCGCTACCTGGCCTTGCAGGCGCAGATGCGGGCCAAGGGGGGCAAGTAGATGAAGCAGCAGCAACTTCACCGTTTCGAGATCCGTTTTTCCGGTCTTGGCGGCCAGGGCATCATCACTCTGGGCAGGGTCATGGGCCAGGGGCTTGCCCTCGGCCACGGCTACAACGTCACCCAGACCCAGAGCTACGGTCCCGAGGCGCGCGGCGGTTCGAGCCGGTGCGACCTGGTTATCAGCTCAGAGCCCATCAGCTACCCGAAGGCCGAAAGCCTTGATCTGCTGGTGGCCCTCTCGCAGGAGGCCTGCAACGCCTACTACCCCTATCTCAAGCCCGGCGGTGCGCTGGTGCTGGAATCCGATCTGGTCAGGCAGCCGCCCACCAACAGGTTCCTCGGCCTGCCCTTCACCCGTCTGGCCCGTGACAAAGTGGGCGTGGCCCAGGCCATGAACACCGTGGTCCTGGGCGCTCTTTCGCACCTGCTGCCCTTCATTGGCCAGTCTATCATGCGCAAGAGTCTGGAATCCTCGCTTCCGGCCAAGATCCGGGCCGTGAATGTCAAGGCGTTCAACCTCGGCCACAGGCTGGCAAAAAAGGAATGGGGCGACGACGCGGGAGAGGTCTGGCGCGTGGACGAGTCAGAGAGCGATTGATACGAAATCCGTTGATTTGCAAGGGGCACCGATCATTCGGTGCCCCTTTTTCGATATCTAGTTGAAGGTGGTCTTCACCGTGGGCTCAAGGCCGTCGTCCATGCGCAGTTGGGGCAGAAGCTGGCGGACGTTGTCCGTAATGGGAATGGTCCAGGTGTGGGCCGAGATTACCGCCCGATCGTCGAGTCGGGTGATCTTGGCGGAAACATAGATAAAATTGTCGCCGATGACATAGGCCCCTGAGAGCATGGCCGCCCTGGGCGGCAGGTGCTCAAGGCTGCCCATGGGAGGCTTGGCGTATTTCTCGGGGTCTATGCCCTGAGGCAGAAAGTAGTCGGTTGGCCTGGGATCTCCACCCGTGATGACCATGCCGCGCTGAACCAGTCTGTCCACCACCTGCTCCATGACCACTGTGCCGAAGATGGCCGTATCCTCAGGGTCGTCGCCGTTTTCAAACCGCTTGGCATATACGGGCGCCTTGGACGACAGCTCGTACTTGCCGACATTGGCATAAAGCACGTTGGCGGCCCGGAGGTTGATTTCCTCAATGGGCACGGCAGCCTGATCATGGAAGGCCCTGGCCGTGGGCGCGGTGTCGAAGACGTAGTTGTAGGTCTTTCCTGTGGCGCGTTTGGTGTCCTCCCAGAACCTGTTGCCGCAGCCCTGGGCCGGGAGAAGGGTGGCCAGGACGAGGAATGCAAGGAATGTCTTGTGCATGCGCTGCCTGCTGGTTGTCGTTGGCCGCGCCTACCGAAAGCGGGTGGCGCGATGGTTCTCAAGCCTCATCGGTCAAGTCTCGGATTTCCTTTAGGATCGCAGCAATCAGCGCGGTCATGGTCGAGGATGCTTCCTCGGCCCGGGAGATGACGGTTTTCAGGGGCGCCTCCTGCATGCAGTCGGGCAGATTCTTGTTGGTCAGGCAGGAGATTCCGAGCAGGCGCATGCCCATGTGCCGGGCGGCGATGGCCTCCATGCAGGTGGACATGCCGATGGCGTCCGCGCCCATGGCCCGGTACATGCGCGTTTCGGCCGGGGTTTCCATGTTCGGCCCCATGACCTGCATGTACACCCCCCTCTCAAGCCGGATGCCCAGCGCCAGCGCTTTATCCACGGCAAGTCGGCGCAGCCTCGAGTCATAGACTTCGCACATGTCCGGGAAGCGCTCTCCCCAGAGGGCGTGGTTGTCGCCGCGTAGCGGAGTGGTGCCGGTGAAGTTGATGTGGTCTTCAATGAGCATGGGCGAGCCCACGGCAAAGGAGGGGTTTAGCGCACCGGCCGCGTTGGTCAGGATCAGCACGCCCACGCCCAGTTCGCCCAAGGTGCGCACTGCGTGGGTCGCCTGTCTGGCGTCGAATCCTTCGTAGAGATGGTGGCGGCCGTGCAGGGCGACGATCGGGGCGTCCTCGACGGTGCCGACCAGCAGGCGTCCCGTGTGGCTGTCCACGGTGGAAACCGGGAATCCGGGAATCTCTCTGTAGAAAAGGCTTTTTGCGTTCTTGATGGCGCTGGTCAGTCCGCCCAGCCCGGTGCCGGTGACGAGGCCCGCACTCCCGACTTGAATTTTGCCTAGCTTTTCCTGTATGTATGCGGCAGACTGATGTACCTTCTCATGGTATTTCATGCGGACTCCCCATGTCCGGCGGCTACTGCGGGCCGGATCGGGGACAGGTTGCCCACAGATCGACCGAACAGAACCCAAGGACTGGCAGATCTTATGGATATCGTGACGCTACTTGGCCTCACCGTTGGATTGTCACTCATCATCGGCGCCATCGTCATCGGCGGGGCTGTCGATGTCTTTATCAATGTTCCCGGCATGATGATCGTTTTCGGCGGAACGCTGGCCTCCATCATGGTGGCTTTCCCGTTTGAAGAGGTCATACAGGGCTTCAACGCCGGGTTCAAGATGTTCGTGCAGCGCAAGACCAAGGTTCGCGACGTGGTCAACATCATGGTCAAGGTTGCCGAGATCAGCCGCCGCGAGGGGTTGGTGGCTCTGGAGAATGTCCAGACCGAAAACATGGTCCTCAAGAAATCCTGCCAGCTCATTGCGGACAACGCCGACCCGGCATTGATCCGTACCACCCTGGCCATCGAGATAAGTTCCATGCGCAGACGACACCAGGTGGGACAGGACGTGTTCAAGCGTCTTGCGGCCCTGGCCCCGGCCTTCGGAATGATGGGAACCCTCATCGGCCTGGTGCAGATGCTTTCCATGCTTGATGATCCAAAGTCCATCGGTCCGGCCATGGCCGTGGCCCTGCTGACGACCTTCTACGGCAGCGCCATGTCAACCCTGATCTTCATACCCATGGCTGCCAAACTCAAGGCCAGGACGCTGCAGGAGCAATTGCACCTTGAGGTTATTTTTGAAGGCGCCAAATCCATTCTTGAGAATAACAACCCGAGGCTCGTTTACGAAAAATTGTCCTCTTTCCTGGCTCCGCACGAGCGCGAGACACGCTGATGAGCGAAGATTACGAGAGCATCCTGGGCATCCACGAAGAGGAGGATGATTCCGGTCAGGAATGGTTGACAACCTTTGCCGACCTGGCCTTGCTCCTGCTCGTCTTTTTTGTGTTGCTTTACTCCATGTCCACCATCGATACGGAGAAATTCTCCAAAACATTTTCGTCAGTGACCCAGGCGCTGCAGGGCAAGCTCGAGCAGGTTTCCACCAGCCGCATCACCCAGGAGGAAGCCGGGGTGCTCATTGATCAGGCCATCATGCGTCGCCAGATCGTCGAGTCGCAACGCAAGGTGTTCGCCGAGGTCAAGACCCTGCAAACCAAGAAGGGTGTGGAGGGCGTGGTTTCGGCCAATTTCGAGGACGGGGTCATCACCCTGCGGGTGCCGGGGGATGTCATGTTCGCTTCGGGACAAGTGGCCCTTTCGCCCCGGGGCGTTGAGGTGGTCGCTGCGCTGAAGGATTTCTTCATCAAGCATCGCGACCAGAACATCAAGATTATCGGGTACACGGACAACATCAACCCAAGCAAGAACTCCCGTTTTGTGGATAACTGGGAAATCTCCGCCTTGCGCGCAGTCAACGTGCTTCGTCAACTGTTGGACATGGGCATTGAATCCACCCGGCTGACCGCCACGGGATTGGCCTATCTCAACCCCATTTATCCGAACACGTCTGCGGAGTATCGTGCCAAAAATCGGCGGGTGGAGTTCGTGCTTGAAAAACGGGTCACCGGCAATTAGGCTTCCGGTCTGGCGAATCGTCAATGCAACCATTGGGGGGGATATGGGCTTCGACTTAGACATACCAAGCGGCGACGATCAGCTCCGCAAGGCTTTCCGAACCAAGGTTCCCGGCCTGACCGCCCGGTTTCCGTCCCTTGACATGATATTCGAGGTCAAGGACCTGAGCGCCACGGGATTCGCCGTTCTTGATCCCGCCAAGGGGTTCAAGGAAGGACAGGCCATAGACGTTGACCTGCTCATCAACAAAAAGCTCTTTCTCGCAGCCGCCGCGGCCCAGGTGATGCGTGTGCTCGACAACGGCATTGTGGGCATCAACTTCCTGGACCTGGAGCGCCAGAAGCAGGTCAAGCTCGACAAGCTCGTGCTCGAGGTGCAAAAGCGGCTCATCGAATTGCGAAAGAAGCAGCGCGAACAGGAAGGCTGATCGGGTTGCCCATGTCAGGAGCCGGACACAGGGTGCTTATTGCCAACCGGGGCGAGATTGCCATGCGGGTCATGCGGGCCTGTGTGGGGCTCGGTATCGACTTTGTCTGCGTTCATACCTCCGAGGATGTCCACAGCGGTCATGTCCGGTTGGCCAGGGAGCTGGGCGGCGACGGGGCGGTCTATCGCATCCATTCCTATCTCGACGCCAACGAACTGTTTGCCGTGGCCGATGCGGCCAAGGCCACAGCCGTGCATCCCGGCTACGGTTTTTTTGCCGAAGATTTCCGTTTCGCCCGCCGCGTGGTGCGCCGCGACCGGCCCATGGAGTTCATTGGGCCGTCCTGGTGGGTCATCCGCGACCTGGGCGACAAGATCAACACCAAGCGTATCGCCCGCAGTCTGAACGTCCCCACCGTGCCCGGCTCGGACAGGCCGGTCTACAGTGAAATGGAGGCGGACGAGATCGCGGCCAGCCTCTTCGAGTTCCAGGCGACCCAGGGTATCATCGACGGCGTGATCATGGTCAAGGCTTCTGCCGGGGGCGGGGGCATGGGCATCGAGGAGGTGGGCAGTTTCGACGAGTTCCGCTCCGTTTTCCGGCGTATCCGCAACTATGCCAAGCGCAACTTTGGTGACGAGGGCGTACTTATCGAGCAGCGTATTTTCGATTTCAACCACCTGGAGGTGCAGGTGGTCTCCGAGCGCGGCGGCAAAAACCATGTCCATTTCGGGACGCGCAACTGCTCCATCCAGAGCACGGGCAAGCAAAAACGGGTCGAGGTCGCTCCCGGTTTTGCGCCGGGAACCGTGCCCTATACTTTTGACGCGGCCAGGGTCCTGGCCGACATCACGGAGTACTCGCTGGCCATGGCCCGGGAGGCGGGATACGACAACGTGGGCACCTGGGAGTGGATAGTCACCCCCAGGGGGGAGCCTTTCCTGATGGAGGTCAATACACGCATCCAGGTGGAGAATGGCGTCTCGGCCGTGATCTCGCGCGTGAAAGACCGCCCGGTGGACATCATCACCGAGCAGGTGCGTCTGGCTCTTGGCGAGTCGCTGGGCTACTCGCAGGAGGACATCGCTTTCAAAGGGGTCGGCATCGAATACCGCATAGTGGCCGAGAGTCCCGATAACCGCTTCACCCCTTGTGCCGGGACCGTCACCCGCCTTTCCTGGCAGGACCACGATTGGTTGCGGGTCTTCACCCAGGTGCCTCGTGATGTACCCTATGAAATCCCCATGGAGTACGACCCGAATCTGGCCCTGGCCATTGTCTGGGGTGCGGATCTGGACGAGGCCAAGGCTCGCGGCCAGCGCTTTCTCAATGAATTGGTTCTTGAGGGCACAGGGGCGGGCAGGGACGGCGCTTTCTATACAAACATCCGGTATCTTTCCGGTATGACTGGAAAAATCCTGGAGTTCTGACCATGGACATTGATAGACGGATCCAGGACATCAAAGACCGCCTTGCTTATATCCGCGACATATTCGGAGGCAAGGAAGACGAGCACATCCGCCTGCTTACAGCCAAGCTTGGCGAGGTGCTGGCCCGCGATGCCGCCACCCCCGGCGGTGTTCAGGCCGAGGAGATGTCCCGGCTTGAGGATCTCTTCGCCTTTTCCGAGCGCAAGCTCGACACCCAGCTTACCCCCATGGACCGGGTGCGTATCGTGCGCCACCCCCAGCGCATCTGCCTCAAGGACATCCTGGAAAATGTCTACGACAATTACACCGAAATCGGCGGGCGGGGCGAGTTCAACATTGATCCGAGCATGCTCATCGCCAGGGCTTACTTCGCCCGGCGGGTGGGCGAGCGGATCGTCAACCAGATGGTCATGGTCATCGGCCAGGAAAAGGGGCATGGCGAGGCGTTTCGCAATGGCGGTTCGGTCAAGCCGTGGGGCAATGCCAAGGCTCTGCACTACATGAAAGTGGCCGAGACCGAGAATATTCCGATCCATACCTTTGTCTTCACACCCGGAGCGTATCCGGTGGAGGACTGGCCCGGCGCGGCCCAGCAGATTGCCCGAAATCTCTATGAAATGGCCGCTCTCAGGGTGCCCCTGGTTGCGGTCTTTTCCGAGGGCGGCTCAGGCGGGGCCGAGGCTGTGAGTCTTGCCGATCGGCGGATCATGCTCTCCCACGGCTATTACTCGGTCATTTCCCCTGAGGGGGCAGCGGCCATCGAAGGCGGTTTGCGCGGCGCAAGCCGGGCCACGCCAGAACTCATCGAGAAATGCGCCCGCCAGTTGCGCATCACCGCCCTGGACAATCTGGAAAACGGTTATGTGGACCGTGTTCTCCAGGAGCCCCCCTTGGGGGCCCGGCCTACGCACTTCGATTTTTTTCGGGATCTGCGACGCGAGTTGATCCAGGCCACCAACGAGGCTGTCAGCGAGGTCAAGCCCATGAAGCTCTTCCGGGCCATGGCCGTGCGCTCCAGCGTCGGCGATGCCGAGGCCGTCTTCATGCGCTGGAGTCTTTCGGGATCTGCCCAGAACCGGCTGGTGGATCTGCGTCAACGCAAGTTTCGGGCAATGAGCCGCCACGCATGCCTGGACGGCACCGGCCTGATCAAGCGCATGGCCGCCTCGGCCAGGGGAACTGTCTGGGCGGCCAATTCCTTTTTGCGCTACGATCTGCTTGGGCGGCAGAAGAAGCGGCTGGACGCCATGCTTGAAGACCTTGGGGCAGAGGCTCATATCGTGCGGCGCAAGTTGCTCATGCCGCTGAAGAGGGTCATGGACAGCATCCTGCCCGTGGCCAACGTGGAGCAGCAGAAAAAGGGCGATGAGGTCAGGGACAGGTTAACCCGGCTCTCCTGCCCCGAGGACGGAGCCTGTCTGGTCGGCAGCGAGTGGGCGTGGATCAGCCCGCGCAGCCAGGAGGACAGGACAGTCTCCTGCCCACAGGTGCGTACGCATCACTGCCCGGACCTGTGGGTGCCTGACCTGTACGGAGATTTTGCCGGGGTCTGCCCCAGCTGCGGCCACCATTTCCCCATGGAATACCCGTGGTACCTCCACAATGTTTTCGATTATGACCGCGCTCGGGAGTTCAATCAGCGATTGGAGTCCATCAATCCGCTGGGGTATGAGCAGTTCGAAGCCAAGCTTGATCAGGCCAAGGCGCGAACCGGCCTGAAGTCGGCCTGCATCACCTTTGAAACGGTCATCAACGGGGTTGCGGCCGTGGTGGCTGTTCTTTGCGCCCCCTTTCGCGGCGGCAGCGTGGGCGCGGCCGAGGGCGAAAAGTTCATCCGTGCCGCCGAGCGGGCCGGGCGCAAACGTCAGCCCTTCATCGCCTATGTCCACGGCACCGCGGGCATTCGCATTCAGGAGGGGGTCAACGGCGTCATCCAGATGCCGCGTTGCACCATTGCCGTGCGCCGATACATCGACCGGGGCGGCCTCTATCTCGTGCTCTACGACACCAACTCCTATGCGGGGCCGGTCGCCAGCTTTCTCGGCTGCTCGCCCTATCAGTTCGCGGTCCATTCTTCGAATATCGGCTTTGCCGGGCCGGGCGTCATCGCCGAGACCACTGGCATGGCCGTGTCCCCGGACTATCACAGCGCCTACCATGCCCTCTCCCGCGGGCATATCCACGGCGTATGGGACCGCAGGGAGGTCAGGAAGAACCTGCATCAAGCCCTCTTGACCATGGGTGGGCGCAACCTTTACTATCGTTAGCCCGCCGTCGGCGCGTATTCTGTCATCGTAATCGCAATCAAGGAACTTCATGTGCTGAATATCAAGGAATTGCTCGATACCGTCAAAGCTTCGCCCTATCGCGAGATCGTCATCAATGCCCCGCATACAGGGGTGGTGGAGTTCGCGGGCCTCAAGAAGGGCGACCGCGTCCATGGCCGTTTCGGGGAATACAAGGAAAAGCCCGGAACCCTGCTCGCGCACCTGACCCGCGAGAAGAACAAGAAACCCCTCCACGCCCCAGAGAAGGGCGAGGTCGGGATGGTCCGCTCCGAGCTTGAGGGACAATTCGTCGAGGCCGGCGAACCTTTGGTGACCATCAGACACTTCCTGACCCGTCAGGAGGTCATTGAGCTGGTTCTGCAAAAGGCGCTGTACCTCTTCCGTGCTCCAGAGCGGGCCAAGTATTATTTTGTGCCTGAGGTGGACCAGAAGCTCAAGGTTTCGGGAAAGCGCTCGGTCAAGGTGCGCGAAGGCATGGAGCTGATGATCGTTTCCCGCATGAAGCGCGAGACACCGCTTTCATACTCCGGCCCCGAAGGCATCATCTATTCCGTGTATTTCGGTCGGGGCGACAACGTTGATGAAGGCGAACCCCTCATCGGCGTTTGTCCCGAGGACCAGCTTTCCGTCATTCAGGACGTGGTCGCCCGCATCCAGAGCGAGTGGGAAGAGGAGTGACCGTGTTCCGGCCGTAACCCTTGTTGCGGGGCGGCGGCGATTAATCCTGCATCTCGGGGGACGCCATGGGCAAGTTGTTGCAAATCCGTGTTTCGGCATCGACCTTCAGCGAGGACGAGGTCAAAAAGGTCTGGCCCGCTCTGTGGGAATTGGTTTGGGGCGATGGGGGCGACGCCATCCCTCGCAAGGGGGTGATGGAGCTGGCCCAGGCCGTGTTTGACGCCGTGCGAGCCGGACTCATCCCAAAGGAGCGGCGGGATCCCCTGCGCGAGAAGGCCGAACAGGCCGAGGCCCTGCGTTTCAAGCTCCAGGACGCCCTGGCCGCCCGCCAGCCCAGGGAGGCAGACGCCATTTCCTACGAGCTCGAAGATTGCCTCGATGCACTGGAAGACATTGCCCGTGATTTTTGATAAATGCCAAGGTCCAAGTGAACGTGATTTACGCAAGGAGTTGATATGGCTGGCAGCTTGAATAAAGTGATCCTCATAGGCCGCCTCGGGCGCGACCCGGAACTGTCCTATACGCCCAACGGACAGGCTCGGGCGAGATTTTCCATCGCCACCGACGAGGGGTATCGGGATCGGCAGACCGGCCAGAAAGTTGAGCGCACCGAGTGGCACAACATTGTGGCCTGGAGACAGACGGCGGAGTTCTGCGGCAATTATCTGGGCAAGGGGCGGCTGGTGCTGGTGGAGGGCAAGTTGCAGACCCGAAAGTGGCAGGATCAGAATACCGGCCAGGACCGCTACATGACCGAGATCGTGGCTGACAACGTGCAGGGCCTTGACCGGGCTCCCGACGGCCAAGCGGGCGGCTACCAGCAGCAGGGCCAAGGCCAGGGCGGCTATCAGCAGAACAATGCACAGCAAGGCCAGCAGGGCGGGTATCAGCAACAGGGGGCCGCCCAGGGCCAGCGGAACCAGACGCGCAAGCAGGAACCCGAGGAGGATCTGGGCCCGGCTTTTCCCTCGGAGGCCAGCGGCATGGACGACGTGCCGTTTTGACCGGGCATGTTCAGCGAGTGCCACGTTAGGGGGATTTGAGCGATCAATTCACCTGATGCTGGTCAGAGTTTTGAGAGTTTTTGAGGGTGGTCCAACCACCCTCTTTCTTTGGGTAACATCGCCTGGAAAGGTGGAGAGGGAGGAGTCTTGATGGCGGCCCAGGGGGAGCGGTCCGCGCCGGGCGCATCTTTGCGCGGCTGCAGTTGCCGCTGGCTTTTCCCGGAAACGATGCGGGAGGGGGGTCGTAGCGCTGCAATGGCAAATTGACAACCGTTACCAGCTTACATACTGTTTCGCGCACGCCAAGTTACTGTAGCCCGGAAATCAGCCATGCCCAAATCCGACTCCCCCTGCTCAAGCGCACTTTCCGCCAAGCGCGGTAGCGGTGCTGGCATGATCCGCGCCGTGATCGTGGACGACGAACCGCCTGCGCTGGACGAGTTGGCGTATCTGCTCTCCCGTTTCCCGGATATTGAGGTCGCGGCTGCAGCCGAGTCTGGTCGTGAGGCTGTGGAGGCCATCGTGCGGGTGCGCCCGGACTTGGTCTTTCTGGATATCGAGATGCCCGGCATGAACGGGTTTCAGGTGCTGCACGAGCTGATGGTCCGTGGCCGTCCTCCGCTGGTGGTCTTTGCCACCGCCTTTGACGAACACGCCATTCGGGCCTTTGAGGAAAATACGGTGGACTACATTCTCAAGCCCATCGCCCTTGAGCGCCTCGGCAAGACCATGGAGCGGGTGCGCATGCTCCTGGATCGTCCCCAACGCTGCGAAGGAGACGGAAGTCTGGAAAGCCTGTTGGCCAGGGTGGGGCTTTTCCCATGCGGGGGCACGGGGATCGTGCGTATCGCGGCTGAGGATGAGGGGCGCAATATCTTGCTGACGCCCGACGAGGTGCTCTATTTCAACTCTCAAGACCGGCGGGTGTTGGCCCATACCGCTGAGGCGGCGTATCCCTGCGGTCCGGGAATCTCGTTGGAAAAACTTGAAGAACGGCTCTCCTGTTTCGATTTTTTCCGGGTGAACCGATCCGACCTGATCAACTTGAGCTTTGTCCGAAGCTTTGCCCCCTGGCACAGCGGCAAATACGTGATCACCATGCGCTATCGTGATGCCACGGAGATCGTGCTGAGCAAGAGTCGGGTCAGGCAATTCAGGGCGGCCCTGGGCATCTAGCCCTGATCCGGGAAAGCCATCGTGCAAGCCGAGCAACTCATCATCACCCTTGCAGAGCGCTTCGGGCTGCTGGTTGGCGCAGTCTTCCTGCTGCTTGTCATCACTCCGGTCCAGCGTTTCGGCTTTGCGCGGACATCGACTAGAAACCGGACGTTGTTGCTGACGGTTTTTTTTGGCCTCTTCGGCATCCTCGGGACCTACACCGGCAACTCGGTGTTCCAGTCCGTGGCCAATCTTCGCGCCATGGCGGTCATCACTGGCGGGCTGTTCGGCGGGCCTGTGGTCGGCATCGGGGCCGGGCTCATAGCCGGTGGGCATCGCATCCTTTTCGACCTGAATGGTTTCAGCGCCGTGCCCTGCGGGATGGCTACGTTTCTGGAAGGTCTTGTGGCCGGTTGCATCGCCGCCAGGCTCGGAGGCCGGGCCATGAGCTGGAAAATCGCCGCCCCGCTGGCCCTGGTGGGGGAGTCTCTGCACATGGGGCTTGTGTTGCTCCTGTCTCGGCCTTATGGCGACGCCGTGGAGCTGGTCAAGCTTATCGCTCCGCCCATGATCGTCATCAACGCCTTTGGCGCGGCGATCTTTGTCGAATTGATCAACGTATTTTTTCACAGCAGGGAGCAGCGCGACTCGCTTCATGCCCAGCAGATTCTGGATATCGCGAACCTGACCGTCAGCCATCTGCGCTCCGGGCTGAACCTGGACTCCGCGTTGCAGACCGCCCTGATCATCCACGGTCGGGTCCAAACCGCAGCCGTGGCCATCACCGACACACGCGATGTGCTGGCCCATGTGGGCGCGGGGAGCGACCACCATCTCTCCGGCAGATCCATTCATACCGAGGCCACCCGCGAGGTCATAAGGACCGGCCAGGCCCGGTATATCGAAGACCAGACGGCCATAGGGTGCGACGTGCCCGACTGTCCGAACACCTGCGCCATCATCATCCCCCTGACCAAGGCCGGGCAGATCGTAGGTACCCTCAAATTTTACGGCAGCAAGGCTGTTCCCTTGAATAACACTCTGTTTGAGCTGGGCAAGGGGCTGGGCAAGCTCTTCTCCACCCAACTGGAGCTTGAGGACCTGCGCATCAAGGAGAACATGCTGGCTCATGCCGAGATCCGCCGTCTTCAGGCCCAGATCAATCCCCACTTCCTGTTCAATTCCCTGAATACCATCGGTTCGTTTTGCCGTACCAATGCGGAGAAGGCCCGCGAATTGCTCCTCGACCTGTCGCTCTACATGCGCAAGAACCTTGATTCCAGTCGGGGATTCATTCCCTTGTCCGAAGAATTGGATCAGGTGCGCTCCTATCTGGCCATCGAGCAGGCGCGTTTTGGGGAGCGCATCGCTGTAGGCTGGGATATCGACGGGGCCTGCGCCGGTTGGCCCATCCCGCCCCTGATCATCCAGCCGCTGGTGGAAAACAGCGTCAAGCATGGTATCCTGAGCCGAAGCGACGGCGGCACGGTGATCATCAACGCCTGGCTGGACGCGGATCGGCTGCGTATATGCGTCACTGACGACGGCAGCGGCATGGACGACGCACTGGTGGATTCGCTGCTGGAAAAATCTGCCCTGACCGAGCAGGGCGGGATGGATTCCTGCCGCGCCGGTATCGGCATCCGTAATTGCGCCTCCCGTCTGGAGCAGATCTACGGTCCAGAGTGCCTTCTGGAAATCTGCAGTCGCCCCGGACAAGGGACGCGGGTCAGTTTTTCCATACCCAGAATGCCGTTGAGAGTGGCAACCTAAAACTTTTTGTTCCGGTTTTTTGTTTTTCGGTTGGGTCGAACGTGTTGGTTCGTTCGGGATTTGGGACGGTTCAAACCCGAAAATGGCCATTTCATCCCGTGCGTATGGAAAACAAACGCCACAGCGTAGTAGTCCTCTCCACGAAGAATTCCGATAGGTACACTTTATTGGAGGTTGATCCACATGCTGTTTTTCTTATTTTGCGTTGCCCTGCTCATAGTGGGCTATATCGTTTACGGTACGTTCGTGGAGAAGGTCTTCGGCATCGACCCAAACCGGGAGACCCCGGCCTACGCGCTTCAAGACGGCATTGATTACACGCCGATGCCCAAGTGGAAGCTCATTTTCATCCAGGTGCTAGACATAGCGGGCATTGGTCCTATCTTCGGTCCAATTTTGGGAGCCCTGTACGGCCCTCAGGCCTTGATCTGGATCGTCGTCGGCTGCATCTTCGCCGGAGCGGTGCATGATTATTTCTCCGGCATGCTCTCTGTTCGCAATAACGGGGCGAGCATCCCCGAGGTTGTCGGCGAATACATGGGCATGACTGCCCGCCAGGTGATGCGCCTATTCTCCTTTACGCTTCTGATGCTTGTGGGCGTCGTTTTCGTTCTCAGTCCGGCCGCGCTGCTCAACAACCTGACTCCCGGAATCGCCACCAGCTGGTATGTGGCGGCCATATTCGGCTATTACTTCCTGGCCACCATTCTGCCCATCGACAAGATCATCGGGCGGTTCTATCCGTTGCTGGGATTGCTGCTGCTGGTCATGACCACCGCTCTGGCCGTGGCGCTCTTCGCCAGCCCCCATGCCGTGCTGCCGAATCTGGACTTCACCGTCAACACTCATCCGGGCGACCTTCCCCTCTGGCCGCTGCTGTTCATAACGATTTCCTGCTCGGCCTTGTCGGGATTCCATTCGACCCAGTCCCCGTTGATGGCCCGCTGCGTGAAGAACGAGCGCGAAGGCCGCTCCGTGTTTTACGGGGCAATGATCATCGAGGGCATCATCGGGCTGATATGGTGCACTCTGGGCATGTCCTTCTACAACAATCCCGAGGCGCTTCAGGCCGTGATCAGCTCCGGTTCCCCTGCAAGCGTGGTGGCCGAGGTTTCCCACGGGCTCCTCGGTCCCATTGGCGGCGGCCTGGCAATCCTCGCGGTCATCATCCTGCCGATCACCAGCGGCGACACCGCCTTCCGGTCCACACGCCTGATAGTGGCCGAGACATTCAAGCTGGAGCAGAGCAAGGCCGCAAAGCGGCTCTTGATCTCCGTTCCGCTCTTTGTCATCGGCTACATAATCTCCATGCAGAACTTCTCCACCATTTGGCGCTACTTCGGCTTCTCCAACCAGGCCCTGGCCGCCCTGGTCCTCTGGACCTCCGCGATATACCTGGCCCAGCGCGACAAGTTGCACTGGATCGCCACAGTCCCGGCGGTGTTCATGACTGCAGTGTGCGTTACTTTCATCATGAACGCCACCATCGGCTTCAATCTGAGCTATACAATATCCGTTGTCGGCGGGATTGTGGCCGCGGCGTTGGCCTTTGCCGCCTTCATACTGAAGTTCGGTTTGCGCAAGTCGACCGACACGGTCACAGAATCCGCATAGCCTCTCCATCTTCCCTGCCGTCTTGGACGGAAAAACGAAAAGGCCCGCTTTTGCGGGCCTTTTCTCGGTTCATCGTTGTGGCGTACGCTCTACTTTTCAGCCCCCCCCTAGTAATGGGGGGATTACCGAGGCGGCTTCGCCCCCATGGGGCAAAGCCGTAGCCCGACCGAAGCCGGGGAGTGACACAGTCAAGACCGGGCTTGGCCCGATGCGCGGGCACACTGCCTAGCGGGGAGCCTTGGCGCGTTTTTCCGGGTTGGAGTAGAAGGTGTTGTAAACCAGGGTCAGGGCGCAGGCGAAAACAGCCGCGCCGATGCCGATGAGTACGTTGTTGTAGGGCGGAGCGGTCAGGGCCACGCGGATGAGCAGGGTGGCCAGGGCAAAGCCCGAGTTGCGGAAGACCGCACGGAATTCAGGCAGAAAGCGCTGGGCGATGAGCACCAGCATGATGTCGCTGAAGATGAGAACCGTGTAGAATTTCTCGAAAAAGGCGTGGGGCATCCGGCCAGAGGCCATAAGCAGGCAGTTTTGCACGGCCATGCCGATGAAGATGGCCAGGATGCACAGGGCCACGAGTTTCTTGGCCGCAACGAACCGGAACAGGGTCGGCCCGGCCATGCCGGTCTCCTGCATACGCTGGCGCAGCATCCTGTAGACTCCGAGCAAGGCGAAGATAACTACGGCTCCGCCGCCGTCCGCCAGGATGACCAGCAGCTCCTTTTCATAGCCCACGATGGTCAGCGGCTCGGGAAATTCGGCCAGTCCCTTGAATGCGCTGCGCAGCAGGATCAGGGCCAGTATTTCGAACTGTTTTCCGACGGACTTGGAGATGGAGCAGGGCAGGGTGAAGATGAGGCTGATTACCTCAAGGACCAGAACCAGAGTGAAGGCCAGGTTGATGGCCATGTAGTGGCTGGTGGGGGTCAGTTGGGCCAGATGGCCGGAGAGCAGCCCCTGGCGGTTCAGCTCGATGGTGATCAGGGCCAGGACGAAGATGACGATGAGCGCACCGCCCACGGTGCGTTGGGTCGAGTCTTTTTCCCAGAAGTGGTGCAGGGGGTCGAATATGTAAGTGACCCCGTTGAAGAACCTGTCCATCGCGTACATGCGTCGTGTCCTGTCGCTGTGGTCGTTCGGCACTGCGGCACACAAACCCGTGTCCCGCCCAGTGCCTTAGCAGAGTGGAGCGGCGGGGTAAACAGGAATCTTTCCTGTTATTCGTAGGGCGCGGCTCATATCTCAAAGAGCATTTCGAGGTCGTCGCGGGTCAGTCCCTTGAGGGCGGACTGGCCGGGGATGATGGCTTCGGCCACGTCCTTCTTCTGCTCCTGGAGCTTGAGGATGCGTTCTTCCACCGTGTTCTGGCAGATCATCTTGTAGGCGAACACCTGTCGTTTCTGGCCAATGCGGTGGGTGCGGTCCGTGGCCTGGTTCTCCACGGCCGGGTTCCACCACGGATCGTAGTGGATGACGTAGTCGGCGCTGGTCAGGTTGAGGCCGGTGCCGCCCGCCTTGAGCGAGATGAGGAAGATGGGGATGTCCGGGTTCTCGTTGAACCGGTCCACCTGTTCGAAGCGGTCCTTGGATGACCCGTCGAGGTATGCGAAGGGGATTTCCCGGATTTGCAGCCAGTTGCGGATGACATGGAGCATGCGTACAAACTGGGAGAAGACCAGCACCTTGTGCCCTCCCTCGATGATGTCCACCACCAGATCCTTGAAGGCGTCGAACTTGCCGGATGGCAGGTTGGTGGAAACTCCGGGCATGTCGAGCTTGAGCAGACGCGGGTGGCAGCAGATCTGGCGAAGTTTGAGCAGGGCGTCGAGAATGGACATCTGGCTCTTGGCCATGCCCTTCTCCTCCACATCGCGCAGCACTTGGTCCTTAAGTTTCTTAGCCAGGGCGTTATACAGATCACGCTGCTCATCCACCAGCTCGCAGTAGTGGGTGGTCTCGATCTTGGGCGGCAGGTCCTTGGCCACCTCGGACTTGGTGCGGCGCAGGATGAAGGGCTTCACGCGGGAGCGCAGATAGTCCAGCGTTTCTTCGTCGCCGTCCTTGATGGGCTTGACGATGCCGCGCTGGAAGGAGTGCTGCGAGCCGAGGAAGCCGGGCATGAGGAACTCGAAGAGCGACCACAGCTCGAAAAGATTGTTCTCAATGGGGGTGCCCGAGAGGCAGACACGCAGGTCGGCCTCAAGCTTGCGCACCGAGCGGGCCGTTATGGTGTTGGGGTTTTTGATGTTTTGCGCTTCGTCGAGAATGACGCTGGCATAATCGTACTTGAGCAGCTCGTCCAGGTCGCGGCGCAGCAGGGCATAGGTTGTGATGACCAGGTTCGAATTCTTGATGTGCTGGAAGAGGTCGTCGCGCTTGGCACCGTAGATGGTCAGCCGCTTGAGGTCAGGGACGAATTTTTGCGCCTCGCGCTCCCAGTTGGGCAGTACCGAGGTAGGTACGATGATCAGGTTTGGCCTTTCCACGCCGGAATCCACCAGGGACTGGATGTAGGACAGGGTCTGGATGGTCTTGCCAAGCCCCATTTCGTCGGCCAGGATGCCGCCGAACCCGTACTCGCGCAGGAAGTTGAGATAGCTAAGGCCCTGAACCTGGTAGGGACGCAGGGTTGCCTGGAGCCGTTTGGGCTGCTCGACAGTTTTTATTTCTCTGAAGTTGTTTATTTTTTCTCTGAGTTTGACGAAGTATTCGTCGGTGTGGGCCTGGGGCAGGTCCTCAAGGATCTTGTCGAGGACCGGGGCCTCGAACTGGTTGAACTGCTTCTTGGGTGCCTTTTCAGGGTCAAAGCCGAGGGCCTTGAGTTTGTGGCCCAGCTTTTCCAGCCAGGATTCGGGCAGACTGGTGTAGGAGCCGTCCTTGAGCTGCACGTAGCGCTTGCCCTTGGTCCACGCCTCCCAGATCACGTCGATGGGGACGCGCTGGTCGTCGTATTCCACGGAGAGTTCAAGGTTGAACCACTTGTCTTCCTCGTCCGATTCCACTTCGGCCACCACCACGGGCTGGGTGGTCCGCACCTTGTAGCGGGTCAGGTTCTGTTCGCCGTAGACGCGGTAGGCCTCAACCAACTGCGGATAGTGGTCGAGGAGGAAGTTGATGGCCTCCTCCTGCTCCATGAACCAGATATGGTTGCTTCTTGGTTGAAAATTCATGTCCTGCAATTCGGCCAGCAGGTTGGCTTCTTCGTCCTGGGCGCGGCGGATCAGATAGCTCTTGCCTTCGGCGTGGTAGCTGCCTGTTTGGAGGTCCGGGTTGGGCCCGGGCATGATGAATTCGCCGTGTTCGTTCTCGTAGATGTTCTGGACCTTGAGGACAAGCAGGCTCCCCTCCTCGTCGAGGAAGAGCTTGGGATTGTATTCCGCATCCTGGAATATCGGCCCCACACGCTCCAGGAAGTCTTCCTGGCCGTACAGGTCCGAGACCGGGATGCGTGTCCAGACGCGATCAAGGAATTCGGACACGTCGGCGTGGGGCACGATGGGCTTTTTCTCCACCATTCCCTGCACCAGCTTGGGATCAAGGCCGGTCTGCACCGGGTAGAAGGAGTTCTTGTAATAGACCCAGAGCGGGAGTCGGCCGTAGAAGTAGATCTCCTCCTCGTTGGTGATGGAGAAGGGCATCTTGTCTTCGCGGGACAGAAGAATGTCGAACATCAGCCCGTCTTCGCTCAGGGTGGGGGAGAGCTTGAGCTGCATGGTCTTGGATTCGATGGTCACCGGCTGGTCGGTATCGCGCAGGAAGAGATAGTATTCGTTCTTTACGGCGCGGAAGAACCAGGAATGCAGACCCGCAGGGATCTCGACCCGATGCCCCCAGTAGTCAAGGTAGTGGCCGATCTGCTCGGCCACGCCCGGCAGGGCCGGGGAGGTGTCGCACCAGTCGGGATTCTCCACGATCTGGGCCAGGGTGATCTCGTTTTGCACCTGGGAGATGCCGGACTTGTTCTGGCGGGCGCGGAAGAAGGCCACCTGGAGCCGACCCAGTTCCGGGAATATGCGGTAGATGAGGTAGTGCCGACCGGCCTCGGGCTCCAGTTCGGTGGCGAAAAAGGGGCGGAACGTCTGCCGCCAGTCCGTGCGCGTGATCGGCGCCTTTTCCCCGGATTCCGAGTTCAGCGACTTGAACAGCTTGACTGCGGTGGCTGCCACATGGCGGCAGACCCCGGAGAAGGAGTCCGGGCAGTTGCAATAGAAATTGATGCTCCGATCGCTTAAATTGATGCCGATTTCGGAGGTGTAGTTCTGGAAATCGTCGCCCTGTACCTGGCCGTCAATGTCCCAGTACTGGTCGCGTTTCTTGAGGTCAAGCTTGGAGACCCCGTTGGCCGCAACGACCTCACGGGCACCCTCCAGAATGTATTCCGGGATGCTGTCGCCGATAAAGTTCTGGAGGATTGACTTGACTATTTGTTCTTCGCCGCTGCTCATTCGCGCACTCTCTGTCGCTTGCCGGTATCGTTGAACACGTGTGCATACCCGTATCCACGGCATTGGGCAAGCTGAATAAAAAACCTGTGCGCAGCCTTTCGTCCACTTGGCTTTTCAAGTTCATTGGTTCATAGTGAACGAAGCGGCCGACGCTCTCCCAAGTATATGGTCCAAGCCCCATAGTTTTGCAAGAAAAAATGAGACTGCCTGTCCTGTTCCTCCTCTTCCTGGTCATGTCCCTTGTCGCTGCTTGCGGCGAGGGCGGCGGACCGGCCACGCCCGTACGGCCTGTGGACCCTGCGTCCATTCCGGCCGCGCCGGAGGACGGGGGCACCCTGGTTGAAGCCATGCTCGGCGAGCCAGACAACCTCATTTCCATGCTTTCCACCTCTTCGTCCTCCCACACCCTGTCCTCGTATATTTATGTCAGTCTCATCAAGTACGACAAGGACATCGAGCTCGTGCCTCATGCCGCCAAGTCCTTTGAGGTGCTTGACGAGGGGCGGCTGCTTCGGTTCACCCTGCGCGAGGACATCCGCTGGTTCGATGGCCAGCCGCTCACGGCCGAGGATGTGGAGTTCACCTACCGGCTGATGATCGATCCGCAGACGCCCACCGCCTATGCGGAGAATTTCAAGGCGGTCAAGGCGTTCCGTCTGACCGGCCCGTTCTCCTTTGAGGTGGAGTACGACCAGCCCTTTGCCAAGGCGCTTATCACCTGGGCCATGGACATCTTGCCCAAGCATGCCCTGGAGGGGGAAAATCTTCTGGATACACGGTACAGCCGCCAGCCTCTGGGGGCCGGACCCTTCAAGCTCAGGGAATGGACGCCGGGAACCCGTATCGTGCTGGAGGCCAACCCGGATTATTTCGAGGGAAGGCCCCATGTCGACAGGGTGATCTATCGCATGATCCCGGATCTCTCCACCCAGTTCCTGGAGCTTAAGGCGGGAAATCTCGACATCATGACGCTGACGCCGCTGCAATACCTTTACCAGACCACCGGCCCCGGCTGGGACGGCAGTTTTCGGAAGTTCGAATACCTGGCGTCCGGCTATGCCTTTCTGGGTTTCAACATGAGGCATCCGTTTTTTCGTGATGTCAGGGTGCGCCGGGCCATTGACTATGCCATCAACCGGCGCGAATTGGTCGAGGGAGTGCTCTTCGGCCTGGGCGAGGCGGCCAACGGGCCATACAATCCGGGCACCTGGCAATACAACGAGGATGTGGTTCCGCGGGAATATGATCCCGGGCTGGCCAGGGCTCTGCTGGCCGAGGCGGGCTGGAGTGATTCCAACGGCGACGGTCTGCTGGACAGGGACGGGGTTCCCTTCGCCTTTTCCATCATTACCAATCAGGGCAACACCCAGCGTATCAAGGCCGGGGTGATCATCCAGCAGCGGCTCGCGGACGTGGGCATCAAGGTGGAGCTGCGCACCGTGGAATGGGCGGCTTTCATCAACGAATTCGTGGACAAGGGGCGTTTCGATGCCGTGATACTCAGCTGGAACATTCTCCAGGACCCGGATATATACAGCGTCTGGCATTCATCCCAGGCCGTGGAGCGGGGGCTCAACTTCACGCGCTACGTCAACCCGGAGTTGGACGACCTGCTCGAGCGGGGCCGCAGGCTGGTCGATCCGGCCCAGCGCAAGCCCATTTATGATGCAGTGCAGCGCATCCTGCACGACGACGTGCCCTACAGCTTCCTGTATGTGCCGAAATCCTTGCCCATCGTCCAGGCTCGGGTGCAGAATATTCAGGCTGCTCCGGCGGGCATCACCTACAATTTCCCCGAGTGGTGGATACCGAAGTCGCTGCAAATGCAGCCTTAGGATCAAGAAGGCCCCATGATTCGCATCAATCAGATCACCGACAAGGTGGCGTCGTACATAGAGAATCCCGACCTGGACCTGATTCAGCGGGCCTATATTTTTTCCGCTCAGGCGCATGACGGCGTAGTCCGCCGCTCGGGCGAGCCGTACATCTCGCACCCCATGAACGTGGCCTATCTGCTGGCTGAGATGCAGCTCGACGAGGCCACGGTGGCCGCCGGTCTGCTGCACGACACCGTGGAGGACACCCAGGCCTCTGTGGACGAAATCGAGGACATCTTCGGCTCGGACGTGGCCGACATCGTGGATGGCGTGACCAAGATCAGCCAGATGGATTTCGAGTCCAAGGCCGTGCAGCAGGCCGAGAACATCCGCAAGCTCATCCTGGCCATGGCCGAGGACATCCGGGTGCTCATGGTCAAGCTGGCCGACCGGCTGCACAACATGCGCACCCTGGAGTTCATGAAGCCGGTCAAGCGCCGCCTTATCGCCCAGGAGACCCAGGACATCTACGCCCCTCTGGCCAACCGTCTGGGGCTGCACCGGGTCAAGACCGAACTTGAGGATCTCTGCCTGCGCTACCTCAAGCCCGATGTCTTTGACCAACTCAGTCAGGCCGTGTCCGAGCACCGTGCCGCAGGCGAGCCCTACATCGAGAAGGTCATCGACCTGATCGAGGACATGCTGCGCAAGAACAAGATCAAGGGGCGCGTCTACGGCCGCACCAAGCACCTGCACTCCATTCACGTCAAGATGGAGCAGCAGGGGCTGACCTTCGACGAAATATACGATCTCATCGCCTTTCGCATCATCCTGAAATCCATCAAGGACTGTTACGCAGTCCTGGGCCTTATTCACTCCATCTGGCGACCTGTGCCCGGCCGGTTCAAGGATTACATCTCCATCCCCAAGGCCAACATGTACCAGAGTCTGCACTCCACCGTTATCGGCCCGGACGGGGAGCGCATCGAGGTCCAGATCCGCACCGAGGAAATGAACCGCATCGCCGAGTACGGCGTGGCAGCCCACTGGCAGTACAAGGAGG
Source organism: Pseudodesulfovibrio alkaliphilus (assembly GCF_009729555.1). NCBI lineage: Bacteria > Pseudomonadati > Thermodesulfobacteriota > Desulfovibrionia > Desulfovibrionales > Desulfovibrionaceae > Pseudodesulfovibrio > Pseudodesulfovibrio alkaliphilus. The sequence goes on along the minus strand of NZ_WODC01000011.1, from coordinate 25,890 downwards.
TGGGAAAGGGGAGCAAACGGGCCCGGACAGCCGGCAGCCGTGACGCCGAGCGCTACACTTGGCTGAGGCAGATCATGGACTGGCAGCGCGAGCTGTCGGACCCGCGTGAGTTCATGGCCTCGCTGCGTCTTGAGATGTTCCAGGAGGAGGTCTACGTCTTCACGCCCAACGGCGACATCAAGGAGCTGCCCGAGGGCGCTACTCCCGTGGATTTCGCCTACGCCATCCACTCGGAGGTGGGTGACAAGTGTGCCGGGGCCAAGGTCAACGGCCGCATCGTGCCGCTGCATACGGCCTTGAAGAACGGCGATTCGGTGGAGATCATCACCGACAAGAACCGGATGCCCAGTCGCGACTGGCTCAAGTTCGTCAAGACGGCCAAGGCGCGCACCCGCATCAAGCAATACATCCGCACAGTGGAGCGCGAGCGGGCCATAGCCCTGGGCCGGGAGTTGCTGGAGAAGGAAGGGCGCCGTGTGGGCATCAATGTCCAGAAGACCATCAAGGACGGCGAGTTCCACAAGTTGGTGGAGAGCTTCAATTGCGGCAGCGTGGACGACCTGCTGACCCAGGTGGGGTTCTCGCGGTTCACGCCGCGCAAGGTTGTCAAGAAGCTCTATACCGTCATCCATGGCGAAAGCGCGGACATGCGCAAGGGCCGGGAGCGTGATGAGGCCGCCGTCAGTCAGAGCGAGGCCAGGAAGAAGCCGAAAAAAGACGGGCTGCAAATTTCGGGCGTGGACAATGTCCTGGTCCGTTTCGCCAGCTGCTGCAATCCGCTGCCCGGCGAGCCCATCATCGGTTACATCACCCGGGGCCGGGGTGTGACTGTGCACCGTATCGATTGCCACAACGTCAAGAATTTCGAGGATGAACGCCTCATTGGCGTTAACTGGGAAGGCGTTGAGGACAAGCCGTATCCGGCAAAAATCCGCATCAAATGCCTCAACAAAACCGGCATGCTCGGAAAAATATGCACCTTGCTGGCCGAGCAGAACGTCAACATCGATTCGGGCAGCTTCGAGTCCAAGGTGGACGGCACCTCGCTGCTGGAGTTCACGGTGGAGGTCAAGGACCTGGATCAGCTATACAGCGCCTTGTCCAAGGTCAAGGCGCTCAAGGCTGTGCAGGAGGCCCTGCGCGTGTCCTGATCCGTGCGTTCCGCCGTCTGTTTCTGATTTTGCTGACGCGAAGGCCCGCACAAGCGGGCCTCTCGCGTGTCGGGGCGGTTTTTGATGCCGTCGGTGGTTTGATCAGGCCCAGAGTTTGAGCCCCGTGGGTTCATCGAATGTCCGGGACAGCGTGTCGCCCGGGATCTCGGTGATGATCGCCTCGGCCGCGAAGATGATGTTGCCTTCCATGGCGTGGCCGCCCATGCACCGGCAGGTGGAGTCGCCCAGTGTCAGGTGGAGGTGGACAAAGGCTTCACCGTCCAGCAGCGAGACGTTGCCGATGCCCGCCAGGATTTCGACGTGCTGGTCGATGGCGTGGGTCTCGTATGTGCGCGCATCCTGGTGGTAGTAGCCGAGACGGGCCTGCTCCATGGCGCCGATGACCTGGACCGCGCCCCGGGTGATGTTGTTTTCGCGGCATACGCGGGTCAGTTCGGCCACGAGATCTTCGCCTTTTTGCAGGCGTTGCATGATGGTTTTGCTCATGGGCGTTCTCCTTGGTGTCTCAGGGCGGAAGATTACATTTCAATCCTGACGCTCTCTGGGCTGAGTTTTCGCTCAAGCCGCTTGGCGTACAGGCTCATCAGGTAGCTGAACACGAAGTACATGAACGCCACGGTGGTGTATATCTCGAAGGGATGAATCATGATCCGGTTGTTGATGGCGTAGGCCGCCCGGGTCAGCTCCATGACGCCGATGATGTAGGCCAGGGAGGTGTCCTTGAAGGCGGCGATGAACATGCCCACCAGGGCGGGCAGCATCTGCTTGAGGGCCTGGGGCAGGATGATCTTTCGCATGGTCTGGAAGTAGGTCAGGCCCGACGCCTTGGCCGCCTCCACCTGTCCGGGCGGGATGTTCTCAATGCCGCCGCGCACGATTTCGGCGATGTATGCGCCGAAGAAAACGGTCAGGGCGATGGTGGCTGACCAGAACACATGCGGGTCGATTTTCAAAATGATGGGGATGAAGAAGTACATCCAGAAGATGACGATGATCAGGGGGTTGCCCCGGATCAGTTCGATGTACATGGTGCAGGGCACCCGCAGGGCGCGGTTTCGCGAAGTGCGGCCCATGCCTACGAACAGGCCAATGACGAAGCTGCCGGAGATGGCTATGGCGGCCATGAGCAGCGCACCGGCCAGACCGCCCAGACCCATGAAAAATTCGGTTTCCGAGCCGCCGGGGAAGCGCCAGATCAGGAGCGTGACGAAATTGTCGGCGATGACCTGGAAGTTGAATCCGGCCACGGCCACAACGGCCTTGAGCAGCACCGCGCCCAGCAGGAGGACGAAGGCGGCCTTGGCCGCCAGCACGACCCCCTTGCGCGAGCTGCGCAGCAGGCGGCGCAGTGGCGAGACGGTCCTGGAGGCATCCGCCGGGCGGCGGAGATGCCACAACACATACTCTATACCCCTGGCCAGCAGGCCCAGCGGCGCGAAGACGGCGTCCGCCACTTTGCGCATCAGCGGCTTGCGTCCGCTCGGCATGATTTTCAGCTTGATGTTCACAAGGTTGAGCAGGCCCGCGATGATCAGGGAGAGGGAAAGGTAGATGATCGTGGCCGCCACCGTGGCTTCGAAGCTATGGTAGGTCAGGGCGGTGATTTCCTGCATGGCCCAGCAGACTTCGGTCACGCCGATGGTCATGGCCAGCGAGGTGTTTTTCATGTTGTTGAGCATCTCGCTGCCAAGGGGCGGGATGATTTCGCGAAATGCCAGGGGCAGGATGATTTTGCGCAGGGTCTGGCTGAAGTTGAGACCCGAGGAGTAGGAGGCCTCCAGCAGCCCCTTGGGGATGGATTGCACGCCGGCGCGGACGATCTCGGCCACAAAGGCGCCAGTGAAGATGCCGGTGCCGATGGTCGCCATCCAGAATTCGAAATCAAGGTCGAAGAGCTGCATGCGCAACTCCACGGGAAAGGCATAGGGCAGGGCGAAATTCCAGAAGAAAAGCTGGATGAGCAGCGGCGTGTTGCGAAAAAACTCCACATAGCAGGTGGCGAAATAATAGACCGGCTTGAAGCTTGAGAGCCGGGCCAGGCCGAAGAGGGTGCCCAGAGTCAGGGCGATGGCCGTGGAGTAGAGGGTGATGGTGACGGTCAGGTTAAGGCCGCCAAGCAGCAACTTGCCCATGTGGCCGTATTGGCCTTCCTTGACGAAGATGGACCAGTCAAAATCGTATTTGAACTCGAAGACGAAGGCGAAATAGTAGAACGCCAGGCCGAGCATTGTCAGCAGGGCGAGATTCTGGACCCAGGCTTTGTCGAAGTGGCGTTTGAACATCTCTTTTTCCGAAGCAAAGGTCCCGGAGCGTTACGCTCCGGGACCTGGTTTGGCTTGCGCCGTGGGGCCTACGGCCACATCTCGATCTTTTCGGTCATGGGGAAGGGGTAGTCGGAGTCAGGGCCGAACCACTTGTTGTAGATGGTCATGTAGGTGCCGTCGGCCCACATGTCCTGAATGGTGAAGTTGATGATGTCGCGCCAGGCGGAGTCGTCCTGGGGCAGGCCGATGCCGTAGGGCTCGTCGGAGATGAAGTCGCCCACCAGCTCGTACTTGCCGGGTTCCTTGGCGGCGTAGCCCAGGAGGATGGTGGAATCGGTGGAGATGGCCTGGACGCGGCCGGAGCGCAGGGCCTCGAACATGGCGACCTCGCCGTCATATCCGGTGACCTTGGGGTCGGGGTTGCCGAGCTTCTTCAGGTATTCGGTGGCGTTGATGATAGAGGTGGTTCCCTGCATGGAGCCCACGCGCATGTTGGCGAGATCCTTGACATCCTTCACGGTGCCTTTGGGGGCCAGGAATTTCTGGCCATCGAAGAAGTAGGTGATGGAGAAGTCGATCTTCCTGTCGCGCTCGCGCTTGTGGGTCATATTGGAGAGGACCATGTCCACTTTGGGCGGGTCGGTCTGGACAAAGGAAATACGGGTGTTGTTGTTGACCACGACCATTTCGAGCTTGGCGCCCAGGCGTTTGGCGATCTCGGTGGCCATGTCCACGTCGAAGCCCACCCACTCGTTCTTGTCGTTGATGAAACCGAAGGGGATGCCCTGGTTGGAGACGCCGGCGCGCACGACTTTGGTAGACATGACCCGGTCGTAGGTGGGGCCGGCGAATGCCACGCTGGCGGCCATGACGAGCAGGGCGGCCAGCACACTGATTTTTAGGACTCTCATTTACCACTCCTTCAACTGTTGAATTCTGCCAAATGCCCGCGACGCGCACCGCGCCCGCCGGAGCGTATCCAAAAGCCTAGTGGCTGAGGATCTTGCTGAGGAAATCCTTGGTCCGGTCGCTTCTTGGATTGTTGAAAAACTCCAAAGGGGTGTTTTCCTCAATGAGCAGACCGCCGTCCATGAAGATGACCCGGTCGGCCACCTCGCGGGCAAAGCCCATTTCGTGGGTGACGCAGATCATGGTCATGCCTTCACGGGCCAGGGACTTCATCACATCGAGCACTTCGTTGATCATCTCGGGGTCCAGCGCGGACGTGGGTTCGTCAAAGAGCATGATCTTGGGCTGCATGGCCAGGCCACGGGCTATGGCCACCCGCTGCTGCTGGCCGCCGGAGAGTTGGGAGGGATAGGCTCCGGCCTTGTCCGGTATGTCCACCTTCTTGAGCAGTTCCATGGCGATGGCCGTGGCCTGCCCCTTGTTCATGTGCCGAACCATGGTCGGGGCGAGGGTGATGTTCTCAAGCACCGTCATGTGCGGATACAGGTTGAACTGCTGAAAGACGAAGCCCACTTCGGCACGGAGCAGGGTCATGTTGGTGGCCGGGTCTGATACGACCATGCCATCAACGGTGATCGAGCCTTCCTGAATGGGTTCGAGGCGGTTGATACATCGGATGAGGGTGGACTTGCCGGATCCTGAGGGGCCGCAGATGACCACCACCTCGCCCTTTTTGATGTCGAGGTTGATATTGTTGAGGACCTGGAATTCCCCAAACCATTTATTGACGTTTTTGAAAGAAATCACGCTCTCTCCCCGAAAGTGGAATCTGGCCCAAGGCCAGAGACTCCTAGCAGAATTCTCGCAAGTGGGCAATCAATTCAGGCGAACCCGAATGCCGTGCAGGGGTGTGGGCTGCCCTTGCCGACCAATCCGTCTTGGGCGGCAGAGCCGGGGGCGGTCAGCACTCGGTCATGCTCATGGCCAGACCCGCCAGGGAGGTTTCCTTGTATTTGCGGGACATGTCGTGGCCTGTCTGGGCCATCGCCTTGATGACCTTGTCGAAATCCACCTTCTGGTACGATTCATCCAGGGTCGAGGCGATGAGGTAGGCGTTGAAGGCCTTGACCGCGCCCATGGCGTTTCGTTCGATACAGGGTATCTGGACATAGCCGCCCACGGGGTCGCAGGTCAGGCCCAGATGGTGTTCCATGGCGATCTCGGCGGCGTTTTCCGTGACCTGGAAGCGGTAGCCGCGTGCGTAGGCCAGAAAGGCCGCTCCCATGGCCGAGGCCACACCCACCTCGCCCTGGCAGCCCACCTCGGCCCCGGAGATGGAGGCATTGTGCTTGGCCAGGAAGCCGAAGCAGGCGGCCGCCAGCAGTCCCTGGCGGATCTCTTCGGGCGAGGCGCCCATGTGGCGCTTGACGGTGTACAGGATGGCGGGCAACACGCCCGCGCCGCCGCATGTGGGGGCCGTGACCACGCAGTGTCCGGCGGCGTTTTCTTCCGAGGCGGCCAGGGCGTAGGCGTTGAGCGCCTTGAGAAAGCCCGAGCCCTGGAAGTATTCGCTCTTGGCCCGGCGATACATGACCGGGGCCTTGCGTTGCAGGCCGATGGGGCCGGGCAGCACCCCTTCGGTGACAATGCCGGTCTCCACGGCCCCTTCCATGACTTCGGTTATCCTGTCGAGTCCGTTCCATATCTGTTCTTCAGTCATGCCGGTGATGGATTGTTCGTTGGCCAGCAGCAGTTCGTGAAGGCGCATGGAGTGGGTGCGCAGGTGTTCCTTGACCTGGGCCATGGATTCATAGGGGTAGGCGGGGCGGCCGCGGACGGGCTCCTCCCATCCCTCCCAGCGCAGGAAGCCGCCTCCAACCGAGAAGTACATCCGTTCAAAAATCGTCCGGTTGCCCTTGAGCAGCCGGAATACCATGGTGTTGCTGTGTGGGTAGTCATGCTGGACGGCATCGAAAATGATATCGCAGGTGCGATAGGAAAGGGCCTTGCCGCCAAGGTCCAGATCAAAGCTGCGCGTGGCGTCGTCGAATTGTTCCAGAGCGTTGGGCAGGCAGGTGTCGGGCTGTTGGCCGAGCAGCCCTGCCATGATGGCCCTGGGGGTGCCGTGGCCTCCGCCTGTGGCCGAGAGGGAGCCGAAGAGGCGGATTTCCAGGGCGTCCGCGCCGAGCCGGTCAGACTCAGGCAGCTGGCGAACGTGTTCCAGAAAGTCGAATCCGGCCCGCATGGGGCCGATGGTGTGTGAGCTCGACGGCCCCGGGCCTATCTTGAGCAGCTCAAAGACGGAGGTGGCGATGGCGGACATGGGGGTATCCTTTACGCAAGGGGTTTTCACGGAGGGTCGGAGTGACCATCCTGGCGCAACGTAGCCAATAAATGAAAAAAGGAGAAGCCCGTTTCCTTGCCGGGGCACATCATCGTCTGTCGAAATCCGGGTAGGGGTGCCCCCATTTTTCGTAGATGCTTCTCAAGATGCCTCGGGAATGCAGGGTGCGTATGCCCTCGTCGTATAGTTCCATGAGCGCGAGACCCCGCTCGGAGGTGCTGAAAAGAGGGTGGTAGGAGCGCACCCCGGCCTGTCGGATGTCGAAGTCTTGCGCATTGAAGGGGATGGTGTTCTCGCGGACGGATTCCTGCATAAGGATCATGTCGTCCACATAGAAGTCGGCCCTGCCCAGGAGGACCATGCCCAGCGCCTGGGTGCCGCTGGTCACGAACTTGAGCCGGACCGGCACCGGGAAGTTCGTTTGGGAATAGTAGCCGGGCTGGCTGATGATCAACTTGTTACGCAGGCTCTCCGCCCCCTGCCACAGGCCGATGCGTTCGCGGCTGAAGAAGACGTGGAAGGCGTTTTGGTACATGGGCATTCGAGCCATGACCAAAGGAGGCGACGCCTTGTCGGCGCAGAGCATCATGTCTGCTTGGCCCAGGCGCACCAGCTCCTCGGCCCGGTCCGAGGTGGCGTATTCGTGACGCACTGAGATGTTGTGCAGGGCAAAGACGGCCTCAAGGATTTCGTGGTAGAGTCCTGTTCCATCGGGATTGGTGAAGGTGCCCCAGGATTTGCCGGCCGAGACCACCTCGGAGATGAGGGCGGGTTGCGCGGCAGCGGGCGAACGCAGCGCAAGGGCCAGTATCAGCCCCAGAGACAGTATGAAGAGTTGAGGCAGGTCCGCCAATGAAGCCCTGAAGGACCATGGCGCGGAACAGCCGGGGGGCTTGATGGGAATCATAACTGGCATCATATGCCATGGTCGTCGACAAGTGAAGTGACTTTTGCCGACCGATGCCGCATCAGGCAACCGTCTTTGATCCTCACGATCATTGTCGGGGTGTCGCCGTCCCCTTGCCCCGTAAACGATCACCCTCTCCGCGTCATGGTTTTGCGGCATGTCGGATTTCAGGTCGCGCTGGGTTGTCAGGGGGGCGAAAGCCTGCCGTGTGGCTTCAATGACGGCAGCCGCGTTCGCAATCCAGGCCCGCAGGGGCGATTATGGGAGCGTCCCGACATCGTGCCCGGTCCGAAATTCTCTCTCGTTGCCTGGACATCGGCCGGAGCGTTTCCCTTTCTGTTTTGCGTTGACAGTGAAAATGAAATTCAATATCACGTTTTCGGGCGGCATGTCGTCCGGGGGGAACCATGCACAAGGAAGTGTTCAGAAGAGAAGAGCGGGTGTTGACCCTGGCGCGGGAGGCTCTTGCCGATGACTCCTGGCAGCGGGACGCCGCCGCATTTTCCGCCTTGGTGGCCGAATACGAGAAGCTCTGCCGCCAAAGCCGCAGACTGGTGACCATGGGCGATCGCATGCAGCAGACGCTGGGCAATCTCAACCGCGATCTCGCTGAGAGCGAACGGAAATACAGAAGCATTTTCGAGAACGTGACCGAGGGGATTTATCGATGCGATTCGGCCGGGCGGTTGGTGGAGGTCAATCCGGCCATGGCCGCCATGTTCGGCTGCGCAAGCCCCGAAGCGTTTGTGGCCGAAGTGGGGCTGCTTCACCGTCTCTTCTGCGACCCGGACGATTATCGGATTTATGAGGCCCTGCTCGCCTCGGGCGACGCCCGGCGGTATGAGGCCCGGGTCCGCGCTCCGGGATCGGAGAGCCTGTGGGTCGAGATCAGTGCCAGTGCGGTGGAGGCGGACGGAGTCGGGCTGCAGGGAGTGGTCGGCGTGTTGGTTGATGTTACTGAACGCAAGGACATGATTGAGGAAATGTGTCGTCTGGCGCGAACTGACAGTCTGACGGGCATGTGGAACCGAGGATATTTTATGGAACTGGCCGGACGCGAGCTGAATCGGGCTCGGCGAAAGGGGGGCGATCTCGCGCTGCTGATGATTGACGTTGACCATTTCAAGGCCATCAACGACACCCACGGCCATGATGTGGGGGACATGGCCCTTGTGGAGCTGGCCCGTATTTTCGGCGAATCGGTGCGCGAGGTGGATGTGGCCGCCAGGCTTGGCGGAGAGGAGTTCGGCGTGTTGCTCCCCGATGCCTCGGCGGAGGATGCCTGCGCCGTGGCCGCCCGCATTGCCCGCGCAGTGCGCTCGGCCGCTATCGAGTCTGTGGCCGGGACGTTGCGCATGACAGTGTCCATCGGGCTGGCTTCGCTGGAACAGCCCCAGGACAGCATCGATTCGCTGCTCAAGTATTCGGATATCGCCCTGTATGCGGCCAAAAAGAATGGCCGGGATCGGGTGGAGGTCTATCGGCGGTCGGTCTGCCCGCGCAGAAGCGCTGACAACGGGCCGGGGTGCCCGGACGGCAGTGGGGGTTGAGAAGTGCGCGTTGCGACTGGCTTGCTACGTACCGCTTCGTCCATGAGTGTCGAGGGCAAGATGACGGCCGTGCTGTTTGCGGCCATGGTGGCTTTTCCCCTGACCGCTTTGGTGTTTTGGCACTCGGGTGCCCAACAGGCGGTCATCAACTTCATGGTTGGATTTTTGGTGGTAGGCATCATCCTGGTGGTGCCTCTGGCCAAGTGGCTCAGTCAGGTCATCGCCCTGCGCAGCATCCGTGAACTCAACGCACAGTGCCAGTTGCTCAAGCGTGGCGAATACGTGTTGACAGAGGCGCCGCCCGATGAAGAGGACGGGCACGACTTCGCGAACCTCAAGCGCAACATGCACTGGATGGGCCATGCCATCGCCAGCCGCCAGCGCAGACTGACCACGGCCATGCAGTCCCTGGCCGAGGCGCGAAACCAGATCCTTGAGAGCATCGACTACGCCTCGCACATTCAGGCCGCGTTTCTTCCCGATGAGGCGGAGCTTGCCGCTGTCCTGCCAGACCACTTCCTGCTCTGGCTTCAGCGGGATGTTGTGGGTGGAGACGCTTACTGGGTCAAGCCCTGGGGCGAAGGCTTCTTCGTGGGAGTGATCGACTGCACGGGCCATGGAGTGCCCGGCGCGTTCATGACGCTGATCGTTCAGTCGCTACTGGAAAAGGCGCTGGTTGTCGGCGACACCTCGCCAGCGGGCGTGCTTGCCAGGACCAACGCGCTGATCAAGGACGCCCTGGGCCAGAAGGGGGGCGATGCCCGTTCGGACGACGGCATGGATTGCGCCCTGTGCCATATCGCGCCAGGGAGTTCCCGGCTCGTTTTCGCAGGAGCCAACACGCCTCTGTATGTGGTGGAGGCGGGTGCGGCCCGTCGCATCCGTGGCGACCGTTGCGGCCTCGGTCATGTTCGCTCTCCTCGGGATTTTGTTTTTTCCGATGTCGAGGTGGCGTTGTCGCCCGGTGTCCGGGTCTGCATGGCCACTGACGGCATCGTGGATCAGGTGGGCGGTCCCCGGCGATTGCCCTTTGGCAAAAGTCGGCTGATGCGGTTTCTGGAGGATAGGGCGGACCAGCCCGTGGGAGGGCTTGGCGAGGAGCTGCTGGCTCTGGTCAATGCCTATCAGGGCGAGGAGCCCCGCCGCGACGACATGACCGTACTCGGCTTTGATGTCAGGTGACGGAGGAGAATATGGCAACAAATTTGTATAAATATTACGAGGAAATGAGGGCAAAGGGCACGATCCTCTATTTTAACGGGCCAGTGTCCCAAGCCATGGTCGAGGGGTTGGCCGGGATCATGCGCGAGAAGATGCGCGCCGAGGATGCGGCCATGGCCAGCGTACAGCGCGTTTTCTCCATCCTGGTGGAGCAGATGCAGAACATCGTGCGCTACTCGTCCGAGCGTTCGTCGCACTTGAGCCAGGGTTTGGGTGAAATGGCTCATGGTCAGGTTGTTGTCGGGCGTGAAAGTGATGGCAGTTTTTTTGTTGCCTGCGGCAACAAGGTGCGCACCGAGGACGTGGACAGGCTGGCCGGCCAGCTTGAGTTGTTGCGCACCATGGGCAGGCAGGATCTCAAGGAATATTATCGCGAACGTCGTCGGAGACTGCCGGACGCGGATTCCAAGGGTGCCGGTCTCGGCTTTATTGAGATGGCCCGTCAATCGTCGCGCCCCATGGACTTCGACTTTGTTCCTCTGGACTGCGACACCTCGTTTTTTTCCATGAAAGTAGTGGCCCAGTAGGAGTTTGTCATGACACGTTTCAGCGTTCAGGCGACCAAGTCGTCTCCGCATATAGATTTCGATCCCGAGACCTGCATTTTGGAAATACGGGGCGAGTCCTATCCTGAAAATTGCTCGAATTTCTACAGCCCGGTCTTCGATTGGCTTGAGCGGTTTCTGTCCGACGCCCGTAACGACCGGGTGGAATTGAACATGGAGATACTCTACTTCAACAGCTCTTCCTCCAAGACCTTCATGGATTTGTTCGACATGCTGGATTCCGAGGCCGCCAAGGGCCGCAGCATCGTTGTCAACTGGCGCTACCACGAAGAAAACGAGACCGCCATGGAATGCGGCGAGGAATTCATGGAAGACGTGCGAAACCTCCGGTTCAATCTTGTGGAGTACGTGGATTGACCGGGCAGCAATGAGAGGCGAATAGTGACACCGAGCCAGATCAAGGCGTCCCTGCGGACGCTGATTCCCATCCGACAGCCCGTATTCATCTGGGGCCCTCCCGGCGTGGGCAAGAGCCAGGTGGTGGCCCAGGTGGCCGCCGAGCTAAAATGCGAATTGACCGACCTTCGGGCCGTGCTGCTTGATCCCGTGGACCTGCGCGGCATCCCTGCCGTCTCAAGCGACGGGACGGCCCGCTGGTGCCCCCCCGCCTTTCTGCCCGTTGCGGGTCGGGGCGTACTTTTCCTTGATGAACTCAATGCCGCGCCGCCGCTGGTGCAGGCTGCCTGCTACCAGCTCATCCTGGATAGGCGTGTGGGCGAGTACGAACTGCCCGAGGGGTGGACCGTGATCGCGGCGGGCAACCGCGAGAGCGACAGGGCCGTGACCCACAGGATGCCTTCGGCCCTGTCCAACCGCTTCGTGCATCTTGATTTTGAAGTGGATGTCGACCAGTGGCTCGACTGGGCCGAGGCTCAGGGGCTCCCCGACGAGGTTCGCGCCTTTGTCCGCTACCGTCCCAATCTGCTGCACAGCTTTGATCCCAGGTGCGACGACAAGGCGTTTCCCTCGCCTCGGTCTTGGGAATTTGCGGCCCGGATGCTCGCGGCCGACCCTGCTCCCGAGGTTGAGGCGGATCTGCTTCGCGGCGCAGTGGGTCCGGGGGCGGCTGCGGAGTTCATCGGGTTCGCCCGCATCCATCGCCAACTGCCTGATCCTGACCGGGTCATAGAAAGCCCGGATGCCGCGGAGATTCCCGAGGAGCCAGCCACTCTGTACGCCCTGTGCGGCGCACTGGCCCGAAAGGCCGGGGCCGATACCGCCGGCAGCATCATTGCCTACGCCTCGAGGTTGCCCGCCGAATTCGCCGTGCTCCTGGTGCGCGATTCCGTCAGGACCGCCCCCTGCGTGGTGGAGTGCCCGGCCTTTGCCCATTGGGCCACGGCCAATTCGGATGTGCTCTTCTAGTCATGAACGCATCGCGCAAAAAAGTGATCCGGGCTCGGACCTCGCTGCTGCTGGACCATCCCTTTTTCGGTTCCCTGTGCATGCGCATGGAGCCGAAGGAGGATCGTTCCTGCCGCACGGCCTGGACCGACGGCCGCGTTCTTGCTTTCAACCCGGCCTATGTCGATAGTTTGAGCGAGGCCCAGGTGCTGGGTATGCTCGCCCATACGGTCATGCACCCCGCCTGTCAGCACCATGTCCGGCGCAACGGGCGCGACGCCGGACTGTGGAACGTGGCCTGCGATCATGCCATCAATTGGGTGCTTCTGGACGCAGGGTTCACCCTGCCTCCGGGGCATTTGGACAATCCTGCCTACAGGGGCATGAGCGCTGACGCCATCTATGCCGAGCTGTCCTCCGTGCGCGGGAGCGACGGCATGCCTTCGGAAGGATACGGTGAGGGCCGGGAAACAGGCCAGGAGGAGCAGCGCGAGGTTTTGCCCACTCCGGGCGATACGGACGACGGGGGCGATCCTGGCGAGGGGGCCGACAGTGGCGATGGGGCGGCCAAGGCGGCCGAAGACGGCGATGCCGGAGGCGAGGGCGGCGAGGACGAGTCGCAGGCTCAGGACCAAGGCGAAGGGGACCCGGGCGGGAGTGGGGAGGTACGCGACGCCCTTGACCATGCCCAGGGAGGCGGTTCGTCGGACGACGAGACGGATCAGGAGTGGAAGATAGCCCTGGCCGACGCAGTGCGCCAGGCTCGTGAGTGCGGCGAGCTGCCCGGCGGTCTTGCCCGGCTGGTGCGCGAACAGCTTGCCCCCCGGCTCGACTGGCGTGAGCTGCTGTCCCGGTACATCAGCGAGCGGGCCAGGGACGACTATAGCTGGAGCCCCCCCAACAGACGTTTCCTGCATATGAATGTGGTCCTGCCGTCGCTGTCGCACCGCAGGCTTCCTGAAGTGGTTTTGGCTCTGGACACTTCGGGCAGCGTGGACGAGCGGGAGATGGATATGTTCGCTGCCGAGCTTTCCGGCCTGCTTGAAACCTATGACACCACGGTTCATGTGCTTTGCTGCGATGCCGGGCTGACCTCGGTGCGCACCTTCAGTCGGTCGGATCTGCCCCTTGAGATCGAACCCGTAGGTGGCGGGGGAACCGATTATCGTCCGGTCTTCGACTGGGTGGCGGCCGAGGGAGTGATCCCGGCTTGCCTTGTGTATCTTACGGACATGGAATGCTCCCGTTTTCCCGAGCGCGAGCCGGAGTATCCGGTTCTCTGGGCTCGGGTGGGCGGAGGCGGAACCGCTGCCCCCTTCGGCGAGATTGTCGAGGTGGCGGTCAGGGAGGATGGCGCATGAGGATGCAATGGGAAATCAGGAAGCGACGCGGCTATCACCGGCCGGTGCTGACCTACTCCATTGAACTGGAGTCCTTTGAAATTGATCTGGCTGTGCCCCAGGTGGTCTTGGAAAAGGCTGTTGTCAAGCCGCCTTCGGCCTGGCGCTCGTATTGCCATCCGGGTCAGGATGAGCGAGCCGGGACTTTGCCGGGGTGGCACCGGCTGATGACCCCAAGTCATGTCATGAAGACCTTCGGTGAGACCCTGACGCTGCCCTGGCGAGGCCCAGGGACCAACTTCAGCGACGTGGACGAGGCCTTTGCCCGGCTTCGTCGCGACTTTGAAACGGTTTTGACCGCCGCCTACGACAGTGCGCCGCTGGACATTGTCAGCGAGCTTGATCTGACGGACGCCACGAGAAAGCACATCGCCAAGGGTGTGGTCTCCGCGAGGTTTCTGGCGGCGGCAGGATTCTGATGATGCGGAAACAGGAGAAGACGATGAAATCGGCAAGACAGGTGTTCATGGAGTATCTGGGCGACAACGGGATGAGCATGACCCACCAGCGCAGGGTGATCGTTGAGACGTTCCTCGAAAGCGAGGGGCACTTCACGGCGGAACAGCTCTATACTCGTGTGAGCAGTCAGGTGCCTGACATCGGCCAGGCAACGGTCTACCGGACCCTCAAGCTGCTTGTGGAGTCCGGTCTGGCCGATGCCTTTGACCTGGGCGAGGGGGTGACGCTTTACGAACACCACTATGGCCATGCCCATCACGATCATCTTGTTTGTGTCGAATGCGGGCGCAAGGTCGAGATCGTGGATGAAACCATTGAGCGCAGGCAGGCCGCTGTGGCCCAAGAGCACGGATTCACGCTGACCCGGCACCGCATGGTGCTCTACGGCCTCTGTCCCGGGTGTTCCGGGACAGGCTAGCCTGTCGTTGTTTTTTCGGGAATCAGGACGATTCGCCTCCCCCCGCTAGGCGAATCCGTCCGCGCCGGGCCTGCCAAGGCCCGGCGTTTTTTTGCCGGGGGGGCGTAGGCGCTACTCGCTGAGAATCTCCGGCTTGGGGGTTTTTCTTCGCTCCGATTCCGTGTCCACCGGCGGAGTGGCGCACTCGTCCTTTTTGACGGTGAACATGGAGCGGATGCCGCGTCCGAGGTCGGCGCGAGCGTCCCTGCCGCTGGCGATGGAACTGCGTATGGTCATGGCTTCTCCCGTGTCGTGTCGCAGACCGCCTCGCAGGGGCTGCCCGGGACACCGTTGGTTGCATTCGTACACTCGTGGCAAAGGCCGTGCAGTACTGTCTGGCAGTGGAAGAGGGTGAACCGCTGCTGGCGCGCCGACTCGCGCTGGAGGCAATCGAGATAGGGGTTGATGAGTGGGAACTGGCGACCGCACCGCTCGCAGATCATCTTGCTGTGGTGGTCGCCCATGGGTTCGTAGCGGGTGGTTCCGTCGGATAGCCGGATGCAGCGGGCCACGCCGGACTGGTGAAGATGTCTGACCGTCCGGTAGACCGAGGATCTGCTGATGGTGGCATCCATCTCCACAACCTTGCGCAGCAATCCTTCAGAGGTCAGCATGGAGTCCTGACTCAGGAAGACCTTGAAGATGAGCAGGCGCTGCCGTGTCAGCTTGAGCTTGTTGGCAGCCAGATAATCCTTAAATGTCTTAAGTGCCTCTTTCACAACCTCTCTCCGTGGTTCAGTTCGGTATTCTCGCGGGTTTATCTGCAATGAGCAGTGTCATGAACGTGTCATTGCGAACGGTTTCTCGCGCCTCTTTGAGACTGCGTCTCAATTGCATTTTTTCGTTGACCTTCCGTGTTTCAAGGTCTATTTCTGATACCGAAATTCATTATCAATTGCAACCGTAATCTTGGCAACTTAAGGGGTGGGCGATGTCGTCACGAAGGACGCTGGCCGGTGTGCCGGACGGGGAATCCGTATTTGTTTTGGCTGTGGATGCCGGAGGCAAGGCCAGAGCCAGGCTGGAATCCATGGGCATAATTCCCGGGATTGAAGTGGATGTGCTTACCAATGGCGGCGGGCCGCTTCTTGTCTCGGTGGGCGAGGGGCGGATCATGGTCGAGCGCGGCGTGGCCGACAAGGTGCTGGTCGCCTGAGGTCGCCGCGGCGCCCAAATCACTTACAACGGGTCCGGGCCGCCCGGATCAGGGGGTATTAGGGAATGACACTGGATGAGATGAAACCCGGCGCACGGTGTGTCATGGTTGATCTGCATACCGATGGTCCGCTCGGGCAGCGGCTCATGGACCTTGGGTTCTGCCCGGGGGCGAGCATTGAAGTGGTGCGCAACGCGCCGCTTGTCGATCCCGTGGTGCTGCAACTTGACGGATACCATGTCAGCATTCGGCACGATGAAGCCAAGTATGTCGAGGTGAAGCACCAATGAGTTCGAGCCTTCTGGTCGCATTGGCAGGGCAGCCCAACTGCGGCAAATCAACGGTTTTCAACATGCTCACCGGAGCCCGTCAGCATGTTGCCAACTATCCTGGCGTGACCGTCGAGAAGAAGACGGGATTTTTTTCATTGGGCGACTTGCGGGTCGAACTGGTGGACTTGCCCGGAACTTACAGCCTGACCTCGTATTCCCTTGAAGAACGGGTGGCTCGGGATTTTTTGCTTAACGACAACCCCGGCGTGGTCATCGACGTTGCCGATGCCTCCAATCTCAAGCGCAATCTCTACCTCACCATCCAGCTACTCGAGATGGAGGTGCCCACTGTGGTGGCGCTGAACATGATGGACGTGGCCACCCGGCGCGGGCAGAGTCTGGATGTCGCCAGACTTGAGGAGCTTCTCGGCGTCCCTGTGGTGCCGACGGTGGCCAAGAAAGGGGAAGGCAAGGAGGCCATCCGCATGGCCGTGGAGAATGCCCATGCCGACAAGAGGGTGGCTCCGTTCGTGGTGGATTACGGCCCTCTTGAGCCGCGCATTGAGGATATTTCGATTTTGCTGGGCAAAGAGCCGACCCTGGGTGCGCAGTATCCCTTGCGCTGGCTGGCGGTGAAGCTGCTGGAGAAGGACCAGGAAGCCGAGGCACTGCTGCGCCGGGCGCATTCGGAACCGCAGGCCGTGATGGATGCGGTGACAAAGGCGCGGGCCGGATTCCTCGAAAGCGAGGGCCGCGACATCGAGCGCCAGGTTGCCTATGCCAGGCATACCGCCGCCGGACGCATTGCCCGTGAGGTGGTGGCGGTCGAGGAGGGCAGGGGGCGCTCACTGTCGGACAGAGCGGATCGGTTCATATGCCATCGCGTTTTGGGGCCGGTCATTCTCATTCTTATTCTGCTGGCATTGTACCAGGTTTCCATCGTCTTCGGAGGATGGCTGGCCGTTGAAGTGTGGCCCTTGTGGGGAGGCATCGAAAACCTGGTTTCCGATCTGCTGCCCGAAGCAGGTTTCATCGAGGATCCGCTTGTCCGTTCCCTTGGCGAGTGGGTGGTCAAGTCCATGACCGCCATTCTCAATTATCTGCCCATCTTCATCCTGCTCTTCGCCTTTATCGCCGCCCTTGAGGACAGTGGATACATGCCGCGCATGGCCTTTATCCTCGATAGGCTCTTCCGGCGTTTCGGTCTGCACGGACAGTCCACCCTGCCCATGATCCTGGGCGGGGTGTATGTGGGCGGCTGCGCCATACCCGGAGTCATGGCTACCAAGGCCATCCCGGACGAACGCGCCCGGCTGGCTACCATTCTCATCGTGCCGATGATGAACTGCCTGGCCAAGGTTCCGCTCTATCTTATCCTCATTGATGCCTATTTTCCGCAAGCGGGTGGGTTGGCCATGTTCTTCATCGCCACTGTGACCCTGTTCATGGCCCTGCCTGTGGCCAAGGCTCTTTCCATGACCGTGCTGCGCAAGAAGGAACATGCCCCATTCATCATGGAGATGCCGCCCTACCATGTGCCGACCATGGGCGGCGTGATGCGCCGGTCCATTGAGCGCACATGGCTTTTTTTGAAGAAAATCATCACCGTTGTGGCGGCGGTGGCCGTTGTGGTCTTCGTGCTCATCAACTTCCCCGGTCTCAGCGAGACACGCGCGGCGCACTTTGCCGCCGAGGAAAAGGCCGCCATAGACGCCTTTATGGCCGAGGTGGACAAGACCGAATACAAGGGTGTGATCACCCGCGATGATGTGCTGGGTATTATTCTCTTTGACGAGGCCCTCAAGCAGGCCAAAGTCGGCGTTACCGATCAGGCTGTGTCCGACACCATCAATGCGCGCTTCGACGCGGCAAACCCGGTTTACTCCGCCGTGGTCCGGCGGCAGGGAGACGACGGCAGGACGCTGAACCGGGAATTGCGCAAGGTCATCTCAACACGCAAGCAGCTTCGGCGAGAAATTCGCACCGAACGCTTCGAGGGCAGCTTTCTCGGCGTGCTCGGTCGGGCCATTGAGCCTGTCACCCAGTACGCCGGGTTCAACTGGCGCATCAACATCGCGCTTTTGTCCGCCTTTGCGGCCAAGGAAAACAGCGCGGCCACCCTGGGCTCCATCTACGGCATCGACGGTTCCGGCCTGTCCGTGGAGGAGAGCATGAAGCAGGCCGAGGCCGGGTTCACACCGCTGCACGCCCTGGCCCTGATGCTCTTCATGGCCTTGTATCCGCCGTGCATCCCCACTTCGATCATGGTGCGCCATCAGGCCAATTCCACCAAGTGGATGCTGTTCTCCATCGGCTACCAGTCTCTGCTCGGGCTGTTTGTGGCCGTTCTGGTCTTCAGCGGCGGGAGCATGCTCTCGCTGAGCGGGTTCCAGGCCATGTGGG
Source organism: Pseudodesulfovibrio alkaliphilus (assembly GCF_009729555.1). Lineage (NCBI taxonomy): Bacteria > Pseudomonadati > Thermodesulfobacteriota > Desulfovibrionia > Desulfovibrionales > Desulfovibrionaceae > Pseudodesulfovibrio > Pseudodesulfovibrio alkaliphilus. The sequence continues at coordinate 7,466 of NZ_WODC01000011.1, read as the reverse complement.
CTTTTTATGCCCTGTGCGTGGCTGTAACCGTGATCATGGCGTTGATCCCCACAAGGGAAGAGGCCCGGACCACCGTGGTGGACGGGAAGGAAATATGCAAAAATAAATGCTCTTAAGGAGGAGTGAAAAAATGAAAAAACTGTTGATTCTCTGCCTGTTGGCCGCAATGCTGACACTCTCTGTCCAGGCATTCGCCCACAGCCCGCTCATGAGCTGCTTTGACAACGGTGACGGCACTGTGACCTGCGAGGGCGGATTCTCCGACGGCTCGTCCGCTGCCGGAGTGTCCATGCACGTCAAGGGAGCTGACGGCAACGTGCTCATTGAGGGCAAGATGAACCAGGATAGCGAGTTCACCTTTAACAAGCCCGAGGGCGCCTACACCGTTGTATTCGACGCAGGCGAGGGCCACAGCGTGGTCATCGACGGCTCAAATATCGTGGAGTAAGGAAGTGCGGCGCACAGCGGACGTGCCGTTGTGCGCCATTTTCATATCCGTTGTCTGAAAACAACACTCAATTTCATTCCAAGGAGAGGTTTCATGAAAAAACGGTTCATCATGCTTTTGACCGTGGCCTGCGTGCTTGCCGTGGTCAGCTCGGCCTTTGCCCACTTCATGGTGGTCTACACCCCGGAAATCGCCTTTGAACAGGCTGAAGACATGGATGTCCGCATCCTGTTCACCCATCCCGCCGAAGCCGGACACATGATGGATATGGGCGGCGTGGAGGAGTTCTACGCCGTGTTCCAGCGCGGCGACTCGGAGCCCAAGAAAATCGACCTCAAGGGTCACCTCAAGCAGATCGAATGGACCAATCCCGGCTCCAAGGCTCCCGCCTTCGCGGGCGTGATTCCCAGGAAGGAAGTGCGCTCCATGGGTGACTACGTCTTCGTCATGAAGCCCGGCTACTACTTCGAGAAGGAAGAAGACCTCTACATGCAGCAGATCACCAAGGTGATCATGAACGTGGGCGGAGTGCCCGGCAATTGGTCCGAGCCCGTGGGGCTCCCCTGCGAAATCGTGCCTCTGATCAAGCCCTATGCCATGTGGACCGGCAACGTCTTCAAGGCCCAGGTGCTCTCCGAGGGCAAGCCCGTGGCCGGTGCTGAGGTCGAGGTGGAATTCATGAGCCACATGCCCGACCTCAAGACCAATTCCATGCCCGAGGCTTCTTCCGTCGAGTATCCGCACGACGCCTTCATCACCCAGACCATCTTCTCCGACGACAACGGCTACATCACTTTCGGCATTCCCAAGGCCGGCTGGTGGGGCTTTGCCGCTCTGGGCATCGGTCCCGACACCGAGCATAACGGCAAGGAATTGTCGCAGGACGCCGTTATCTGGGTCAAGGCCGTGGACATGAAGTAACCATCCCGCAACCTGCGTAGCCCCCCCTGGCGGGCGCGGCGGTCCGGGTGGTCCGGGTCGTCGCGCCCCAAGGAGTGAGGTTCTGTGCACGGTCTTTTACGGAAACGCCTCGCGTTGTCGTCACGATAATCCGTTGAACCATGCCATGCGGGCGACATCGACCGGGCGATGCCCCGAGGAGGAGATGAATTATGGACACACTAATCGTACTCATCATTGTGGCGGCGGCCGGAGTCTATCTATTTCTGCGACTCACGGGCAGACTTTCCTCCGGCAAGTCCGGGTGCGGGTGCGGCTGCGATTGCGGCGGGCCTGGAGTCTGCGATACTTCGGCCGGAGCGGACAAGCCTGAAGGGAGCAAGTCTCTCGATGGCCAGGGCGGTGAGTCCGGGGTCGGCGGGAAAGATGCCCGGGAGGCAGGGCCTTCCGGAACTGAGGAGGAGCAGGGGAGCAAAGGTTCTCAATGATCCTGCTGGGCGCGGTTTCGCCTTGCCTGGCGTCCGGCTGGGACCGGACCCGAGAAACCCCCGCTTGCCATGAGGCAGGCGGGGGTTTTGTGTCGTGTGGTTTCGGTTGTCCGGGGTGCGGGAATCAGGCCGCTTCATCCCGCCACAGTCTTTCCTGCGCGGGAAGCGGGGCGGCGGCGAGGTCACGGGTGAGCCAGCCGTTCTTGTGCGGGGTGAGCAGGGCGTAGAGGCTGATCCAGGTCAGTCCAAAGAGCATCAACACCGTGTAGGGGAAAGCCCAGAGGCAGGCTGGCGAGCGATACCTGAGCAGATGGAGGAAGGCGGGCATGATGGAGGCGAGGAGCATGCCCACAGCCAAGCCGTAGAGGGTCGCGCCCGGCCAGTTGATCAGGGAGGAGACAAGCCCGAGCTTGAGCAGCTCGTTGCAGGTCAGTCGCAGCCATTGGTGGGAGAGGTCCACCTGGGCGCCCAGTACCGGCTCGGGGCGGAACCGGGTAAAGCCGAAGCGGCTCAAGGCGATGGTCTCGCGAATGTTGGAACGCGCCCAGCGCAGCATCATCTTGCATAGGCCGCGATATTTGACGGGCACATTCGTGTAGACCACGGCATCGCTCTGGAAATGGACCAACCGCCCCTCTTTGAGAATGAGGTTGGTCATTGCCCTGTCCTCGCCGATATTGGCGGGTTGGCCCAGAAAGGTCTGTCGCAGCCATGTTTCGCGTATCTTCATGACCAGGGCGGCGTCGTAGGCCGAGAGGGCACCCGGGGTGCACATGACCGTATTGAAGGTGCTCTGGGAGGCGCGGATGAAGTCGAAGGAGTAGGTGAAGGCCACGTCGAGCATCTTGGGGATGATGCCCTGGCGGGTGTTGAGCACCCGGACGTTGCCCGCCACGGCCCCCACCCGCGGATTGCGGCAGAAGACGCTGACGATGGAGCGCAGGGTCGTGGTTTCGATTTCGGAATCAGAATCAATGGTTACGATGACGTTGCCTGTGGCGCGCAAAAAACCATGATTCAGTGCGTGGCGCTTGCCCTGATTTCTTGGAGCGCGGATCAGTTCGACACGGTCGCCGAACTCCTCGCCCCCGCGGTGCATCCACAGCCATGTGTCATCCTTGCTTCCGTCGTCCACGCAGATAACCTGCAGCTTGTCGGCCGGATAGTCGCTGGCCATGACGCTGCGCAAGGTATCGAGCACTTGGCGGCCTTCATTGTATGCCGGGATGATGACGGTGCAGGAGACAAGCTCCTCGTCGGCGCAGTGGGGCGCCGGGCGATAACGCAGCACGAGGTAGACGCGCCACGCGAGCACACCCAGGTTGACCAGGATGAGCAGATAGACCCCGGCCCGCCAGACGGCGTTCAGGGGCATGGACAGCGACAGGTGTACCTTGCCCGCGTAGAGCAGGGAGTTGAATACGAGCAGTGCCAGGAGCACCATGAGACTCGCGGCCAGAAACCCCTTCATCCAGACGGAGGCCCCGGTGTTGCCAGAAGCCATGGCATACCCTTCGCGGCCGACGCTCGCGCCTCCCTGATCGGGTGATACCTTGTTCATAAACATCGTGATGTTCCTCTAGTCGGATGGCCCAACAAAACACACAAAAAAAAGCCCAACCACCGGAGGGCCATCCTGTAGACTGCTAAATCTTCCTAAGTTGGAAAGAAGTCAATAAAAATGTTTAGGGGTAAGACCTTGATATGTATTGTGTTGCTTCCGAGATTGTCCCGTTGGTCACAAGATTGTCACCAAAATCCTTTATAATCGCCCTATTCGATGATCCGGGATAGGCCAGGACAATGAATAAAAAAAGGCACCCACGGCGTTTGCCGCAAGTGCCTTGCTTTTCCTGGTCGGGATGAGAGGATTTGAACCTCCGGTCTCTGCGTCCCGAACGCAAAATACCGTTTGTTTGACGTGTTTTCTTTTTCTTTTATTTTCTTTGATTATGTCTGTTTTTATTGAGTTTAATTCTGTCTGTGGCCTTGCTTCTGTTTCCGATTGCAGAAGAGTATTTGCTTCTTTTTGCGCTTTTGGGTAGCAATAGGGTAGCAATAGGAGGGCGTATGGCACTCGGGAATGGAACGCGAAAGAGAGTTGATCCCCATCGCTGGCCTGGGGTTTACGGGTATTCGAGCAATACGCGGCGTGTCGATGGCAAGCCTGATGTTTGCTACTATATTACTTATAAGGTCGATGGCAGGAAGATTTGGGAAAAAGTCGGATGGAAGGGGGAAGGGTATTCCCCGCAAACGGCAGACGAGCTGCGCTCTGAGCGCGTGAAAAAAGCTCGGCACGGCAACACGGTCAAGACGCAAAAGGAAATCCGTCAGGAAGAGCGTCAGCGCAATAGAACAGTGGACGAGATCGCCGAGGCCTACTTCAAAAATCGCGACACAGGGAGACAAAGCGTCAAGATCGATAAAGGGCGTTATGAAAACCATGTGTCCCCGATATTGGGAAAACTGACTCCACGAAAGTTGACCCCTCTAGATGCGCAGAAAGTCGAAACTCAAATGCAGGGGTTGTCTGCCGCTTCAATCTGGGGAGCTTTGGAGATGTTGCGCAGAGTGATCAATTTTGGTGTTTATTCGAATCTCTGTGAACGGCTTCCGTTCAAGATCAAGATGCCCAAGCGTGACAACGAGGTTGTCGAATACCTCAAGCCCAAGCAGCTTGAGTGTCTTTTCGGTGTGCTTGATAAATGGCCGTCAAGGGATGTGGTCAGGATGCTGCGTTTGGCTATGCTTACGGGTATGCGGCGCGGAGAGATTTACAAGCTTCGCGATGAGGACTTGCATTTTGAACAAGCTCTGATCGTGCTGCAAAAACCAAAGGGAGGGCAGACGGTTTCTATCCCAATGAGTGGCCCGGTTTCCAAGTTGTTTATGAGGCAACTTGAATGGCGTGATATGACTTCCCCTGGTTCGCCTTATGTCTTTCCTGGGCGTGGGGGTGCGCAGAGAGTGAATAGCAGTGCTGTCAATCGCATCAAAGAAGAAGCGAAGTTGCCTAAGAATTTCCGCATATTCCATGGACTACGGCATCACTACGCTGTCACCCTTGCAAATTCAGGTGAATTTTCTCTCGATATGATTGGTGAGTTGTTAACTCACAAAGATCGGGACATGACGAAAAGGTATGGTCAGTTTTTGCCAGACACCAAGAAGAAGGCCAGTGAACGTGCTGCTTCTTTGATAATGAAAAGGTAGGTTGTTATGGGGCAGAAATCGTATTTATTGGAATCGAATAAGAACAAGATAACTCCTTTGGATTTGAATAAAAGTTTTGCAAAACATTTGATTTTATCATTCAGTGTATCATTGATTATTTCTATAGTCTCTTTGCTTGCGATGCTAGTAAAATATCATAATTTCGTGTGGGTTTATATAGCTATTTTGTTGGTAGCAGTTTGCATTTTTTTGCCAGTACAAGGCTTAGTGAGTGAGCGTTTATATGGAACTAAACACAGATTGCTGTGTGGTGTTTTCCGCAATATGCTTGGAAGTAGAAGTTTCAAAAATGAGTTCTTAATAAATAGGTTTTATCGCGGCCTGAAGCTGTTATGCCGAAACCTTGGAAAGCATGCCAAGTTAGAAGAAGTTTATGAAATATGCTGTGTTGGACGAGCATTCATTGTCGATGCTGGTATGGTTAGAGATCATGGCAACGGGCGATGGTTAAGAGGGGCAGTTCAGGAATTGAATTCATTTGTGGAGAATTCAAATTTTTATAAGCCTGATCGTAAACCCGTATATGACACTTACAAGCGCCTTAGCAGGAAGTGGGCTGATGATGGAGAGAGACTCTTTAGAACGAGGGAACAGGCAGAATTCGAATCTTGGACTTAATCTCTCCTGAAAAATCCAGAAAGTTGTGCATCGAGAGAACGACTAGTTTTTACTAGTCGTTTTTTTGATGTGCAAATAGCAGTTATTCTAGTGGGCTGGTTTGAATTTTTTCATATGAAAAAAAGTTAATATTAATGCTGTGCAAAATATTTCCGCGTGTCTCCATTGCGTCAATGCCCAGGATGTAAAGACAAAAAGGAGACAGCTATGGAAAAGAGAAACCTGAACACGCGGGAAGCGTCCGATTATTTGAAAACGTTGGGGATAGAATTTGCGCCTCAGACATTGGAGAAGTGGCGGTGTCGCGGTGGTGGTCCGCCGTATAAAAAAATCTCCATGCGCGTGTACTATGAGCGAACCGTATTGGATGAATTTGCCAGCGGCACAACCGTTCTTCGTAATCCTGCGGAGTAGTCATGGCAAACCACCTCAAAACAGGGCAACGGTTCAATCCGTATCGTTTGTTCAACGGTATGTTTCTTCCGAACCTTGTTGCCAGGACAAGGCTATTATCCCCCACTGACAAGCTTGTTTGGGCACGTCTATGCCAGTTTGCTGGGGGAAATGGGCTTTGCTTTCCATCCTTCACCAGAATCGCCCATGAATTAGGTATCTCCAGGAGTGGCGCGATAAAAAGTGTGAAGTCCCTCGTTGATAAGGGGTTCTTGGAAAAGCATATACCCAGCGGTGCGGAACTAGGTAATCAGAAGACGAATCGGTACTACTTCTTGTGGCATCCTATTTTCGATGAACCGTTCAATGCTCCTGGTACACACTGTGTACCAGGAGCTGCTTCTGGCAATGCTCCCAGTATACAAAATGAACCAATCCTAGTTCACCCTGTAGACCAGCCCGGTTTACAGAGTGGACCCAAAGAGGTTCATGAAGAGAATCAAAAGAATACTACCACCACTACACATTCCCAAAGTGAGGACCAAGGTTCTGAAGAGTCGCGTGGTGGTTGTAGTTCTTCTTTGTGTGAGAAGCAAAACCGATACATCGATTTGAAGGTCAAGCGCACTGTTGCCGAAGGTGAGATTCGAAAGAGCAGTGAGCGACTGAGAACATCTCTCATCCGAAAGGCAGCACAAGGAATACTGGATATGTCAGATTTTGATGAACTGATCCGATGGAACCGAGATAACATGAAAAATGCAGAGGCAGTGCTTCATGAAACAAACAATATTCAACATGAGAAAGAAACTCTTCACAGTAAGTTGCAAGAAATTTCTATGAAAGCGCGAGTATGGTGGGAAACAATATCTTCTGAGCATCCTGCAAAATGCGAAAGTAAGCCACACATTTATTCTGAAGACATTTGGATTAGAATAATGTTCTCAAAATATGAGTCAATCGAATAGATGGTTTGCACTGGTACGCACAATGAATTGTGGTGCGTTCCCCGATCCCTTGGGACGAGAAACCCCAATAAGACAGGAGCAAATGACCATGGAATTGAAGTTGAGCGCGGAGAGCATCAGAATCATCAAGAAATTCCTGAAACTGGATACCTCCTTTTCCAAACAACATTTTGATGCCGCGAAAGACAAAGCGAAGCTCGCTCGCGTTGTTCGGTGGCGAAACGCCTTTTGCGAACGGATCGTGAAAAAGCCACATGCCTCAAGAAAGGACAGGCGAGAGCTTCAAGCTGTACAGAGATAGTATTCACCTGACACCGCCGCCCCTGGCGGGGTGAGTTACGCTGCTTCTTCGGTTTCCGTTTTCTTGCCTTTCACGATGCCGTCCAGGAAGACCTGGTTCGGCGTCCGTCCCTG
>NZ_WODC01000010.1 GCF_009729555.1 Pseudodesulfovibrio alkaliphilus | reverse complement strand
TACATCCGCAAACAAGAGCAGGAAGACAAGCGAATCGAACAATTGAAATTCCGCCTTTAGGCGGTTCTTAAAGCCGCTTTGAGCGGCTCACAAACTCAAGCCCCCGGCTTTGCCGGGGGTCATGACTTGCGTTTTGATTATTGTCAGCACCGGGAGGAGCAGTGAGCGGGGAATCGTTCGAAGAAAGGCTTGCGCGGCTTAAGGACGTGGTGGACCGCCTGGAGCAGGGCGACCTGCCTCTTGAGCAGGGCGTGGCCCTGTACAAGGAGGGGCTGGCTCTGGCCCAGGCCTGCGGCAAACAGCTGGAAACGGCCCGGCAGGAAGTGCGTATCGTCAGCGACGGGCTTGTGCGTGAGTTCGAGGCCCTTGAGTCCATGGTAACGGAGGATGGCGATGACCATTAAAGCGAGGCTTGCCGGGCGGGCCCGGGAGGTCGAGGCGTTTCTCGCCACATGCCTGCGCGGGCGCGGCATCCCGGACAGGTTGCTGGCGTCCATGGAGTATTCGCTGCTGGCGGGCGGCAAGCGGTTGCGGCCGGTGCTCACCCTTGCCTGGGCGTCCATGCTCGGCAGCGATCCGGCCAGGGTCATGCCCTTTGCCGCCAGCCTGGAGTGCATTCACACCTACTCCCTTATTCACGACGATCTCCCGGCAATGGATGACGACGACCTCCGCCGCGGGAAGCCATCCAACCACAAACAGTTCGACGAGGCCACGGCCATCCTGGCCGGAGACGGGCTGCTCACCGAGGCATTTTCGTTGATGTCCGAGGCCGCCCTTGTCCATGGCTTGCCTCCCGAGCGGGTGCTGCGCGCCGTTTCCCTTCTGGCTTCGGCGGCCGGGGGCGGCGGCATGGTGGGAGGTCAGGCCGTGGACATGGCGTTTACCGGGCGTACCGAGGTGGCCCTTGAGGAACTTCGCCAAATGCACGCCATGAAAACCGGGGCGCTGATCACTGCGGCCTGCGAGTGCGGAGCCGTGCTGGCCGGGGCATCGAACCGCGACGTGGAAAATGCCCGCGAGTACGGCCGGGCCATCGGCGTGGCTTTCCAGATCGTGGACGATGTGCTTGATGTGGAGGGCGACACCAACACCCTGGGCAAACCCGCCGGAAGCGATGCGGCTATGGGTAAATCCACGTATCCGGCGCTCATCGGCCTTGGCAGGAGCAGGGAGCTGGCTTCGGAGTACACGGCCCAGGCCGTGGAGCGCCTCGCGGACTATGACGGCGAGGAAAAATCGCTGCTCGCCGATCTGGCCCGGTACATTGTGGACAGAGTGTGTTGATTGGCTTAGTGTGACCCCCCAATGACCGATGCGCTCATGAACACGACCATTCTTTCGCGGATTCGGAAGCCCGGCGATGTCAAGGCATTGTCCTGGGCCGAGCTCGAAATCCTGGCGCAGGAGTTGCGCGACGTGATCATAGGCCAGGTGGCAGGGCACGGCGGACACCTTGCCCCGTCGCTGGGGGTGATCGAGTTGACCCTGGCCCTTTTCCGGGCCTTTGACCTTGAAGAAGACAGACTCATCTGGGATGTGGGCCACCAGGCTTATGCCCACAAGCTGCTGACCGGCCGGGTGGAGCAGTTTCACACCCTGCGCCAGAGGGGCGGCCTGAGCGGGTTTCCCCGGCTGGGGGAGAATCCTTACGACCACTTCGGGGTGGGGCATTCCTCCACCTCCATCTCCGCCGCCTTGGGAATGGCCGTGGCCCGCGACCTCAAGGGGCTGGACCACGAAGTCATCGCGGTCATCGGCGACGGGTCGCTGACCGCCGGCCTCGCCTTTGAGGGGCTCAATCAGGCGGGTGACCTGGGCCGCAAGATGGTGGTGGTGCTCAATGACAACGAGATGTCCATCTCCAAGAACGTGGGTGCCCTTTCCCGCTTCCTGAGCCGCAAGATGACCACCCCCTTTCTGCAGCGTCTCAAGAGCGATGTGGAAGACCTGCTCGGCACCATTCCCAAGATCGGCGACGATCTGGCCGGGTATGCCAAGCGCTATGGGGACTCGGTCAAGAGTTTCTTCACGCCGGGTATTTTGTTCGAGGCATTCCATTTCACCTATGTCGGCCCCATCGACGGCCATAACACTGCGCAGATGGTCAAGGTTTTCGAAGAGGTCTGCCAGATCGACAAGCCTGTGCTGGTCCATGTGCTGACCACCAAGGGCAAGGGGTACGAACCGGCCGAGTCGGATCCCACCCATTTTCACGGTGTGGGGGAATTCGTGCCGGAGACCGGGTTGGCCAGAAAGTTTACGGGCTTTGGCTTGCCCTCGTACACCTCGGTTTTCGGCTCCACCTTGTGCGATCTGGCAGGCCGCGACAAGACCATCGTGGCCATCACCGCAGCCATGCCCGAAGGCACCGGGACCGAGTGTTTCCGCAAGAATTATCCGGAGCGGTTCGTGGATGTCGGCATCTGCGAGCAGCACGCCGTGACCTTTGCGGCAGGATTGGCCACCCAGGGCTACAAGCCCGCAGTGGCCATCTATTCCACCTTCCTGCAACGGGCCTACGACCAGATCGTGCACGATGTCTGTCTGCAAAACCTCAACGTCAATTTCTTCCTCGACCGGGGCGGGCTGGTGGGCGAGGATGGGGCCACCCATCACGGAGCCTTTGACTTCAGCTACCTGCGGCATGTTCCCAACCTTGTGGTCATGGCGCCAAAGGACGAGGCCGAGATGGCCCGGATGATGGTCACGGCCTTTGCCCACGATGGGCCATGCGCCATGCGCTACCCTCGCGGAACCGGCGTTGGGGCGGCGGTCAGCCCTGATCCGCAACCCATCCCCCTGGGCCGTGGCGAGTTGATGCGCGACGGAACCCATGCCGTGGTAATAACCCTGGGTTCCCGGGTGTACCCGGCTGTTGAGGCGGCCATGCAGCTTGAGGACGAAGGCCTTGAGGTGGCCGTATTCAATGCCCGCTTCGTCAAGCCGCTGCCCCGCGAACAATTGCTTGATCTCGCTGCGCGGTTCGAGACCATCTTGTTGGTGGAGGAGAACGCTTTGGCGGGTGGATTCGCCTCGGCCGTGATCGAGCTGCTGACTGACGAGGGGGCGCTTGCGGGCAAGCGGATCAAGCGGATAGGCATTCCCGACGAATTTGTGGAACACGGCACCCAGAAGGAGCTCCGGGCCATGCTTGGCATCGACGCCGAAGGCATGAAGCAGACCCTGCGCCTCCTGTGTTCCCCATAGCGCCCCTGTCCGAGGATGCGCGAAGGCCCGGCTGTCCGTGATGGATGGCCGGGCCTTCGTGCGTTGCGCCATGATCTGGTCAGCGTCCGCAGCACTTCTTGTATTTCCTGCCCGAGCCGCAGGGGCAGGGTTCATTGCGCCCGATCTTGGGCTCCTTGCGGATGGGCGGGCCAGAGACCATCGTGCCATCCAGATAGCGCCATTGGCCATCCACGCGCCGGAACTGGCTGCGCTCGCGGTGGGTGCGTTCCTCGCCGTCAATGGCATATCGGGCAGAAAATTCAACCACGCCCTGATCGTCGTCCACGCCGCCAGCCCAGGTTTCGTGGATCTCAAGGCCCTGCCAACTGGCGGACTCGGCCCATTCGCGGACCGATGCCTCGTCGTGGTCCTTGAGGGCTTCTTCTGAAAGCGTCTCCCTGAGATAGTCAAATTCCTTAAGCACATAGGCGCTGTAACGGGAGCGCATGAGGGCCTCGGCCGTTGGGGCCGGGCTCTGGCCGGCAATGAGGGGGCCGCAGCACTCGATGTGTTCCTTGCCGGAACCGCAGGGGCAGGGTTTGGTCATGGTCGTGTCCTTTGCAGGGGAGTTTGCGATGCGGCGGATTGTATAGAAAGCGATGCGGGTGTCAATGCGCAAATGACGGCGGGGTTGCGGCCCGCTGAGGGCCGTGGCACAGTCGGGCATGCTGTGGATAAACGACACCGTGACAATCTCTGATGATGAAATAACCTATACCGCCTCGCGCAGTTCCGGGCCGGGCGGCCAGCATGTGAATACCACGGACACCCGCGTGACCCTGATTTTTGACCTGGCTGCCAGCAACAGCCTGACACCGTATCAGAAAGAGCGGGTTCTCCGAGCTCTTGGAGGCCGGATCGACAAGCGCGGGGTGCTTCGGGTCTCGTCGCAGTCCTTCCGCAGCCAGAAGTCCAACAAGGAGGAGGCCACCGCCCGGTTCGTGGAATTGGTCCGCCGGGCGCTCTCGCCTGTGACGCCGCGCAGGCCGACTTCGGTCCCCAATAGCGCCAAGCGCAAACGCCTCGTACGCAAGCGGCATACGGCCGAGCGCAAGCGTCGGCGAAAGCCGCCGGACAGGGACGAGTAGGGCGGGGTTTCGTATTAGCCGGTCATTTGGGCGTTGTAGGCCAAGAGTTGCGGGCAGGTGTCGTTCCAAATAGCCTTGTTTCGCTGTCCACCAATAATGCGACGCAGCCTTATGAGTGTCGAAGCGAATGTACTACATAGTTATAGTTAGAAGCTGCTTCCAAAAACGTCTCATTCTTGTCCAAAGCTTCTCTGAATAAATTTAAAGCATCTTGAGGAGCGCCGCGTTTAAATGCAATGATACCTTCAATGTTGAGCACATCTGATCTTTGTTTGTTTTTTTTGTCAACATTTTCCAAAATATCGCATGCGCCATCAATGTCGTTATTGTGAAGAAAATGGGAAGCAGTGTTGACGAAATAATCTGTTTCGTATTCATGATTGAATGGAGTATAATTTTTTTCAACTTTCCAATTGTCAGAGCGATCAGCAGGAAACCCGAAGTTGCAAAACGAACAAGCATCCAGAGGGTATCTCTTTTTCCAAAGAGTGAATGTTCTTAAGTTGAATTGCTTCAGATCATAAAGCATATGTTTGGATTCAATGAATCCTTGGCTAAATGTGCTTTCTGGAGCCAAGTGCGTATAAGCTCCTGCGCCACAGCGTCCCATTATCCCATTTGGGAGAAGTGCAGTACACTCAGAGTTTCCACAGTACATTTCCACTTCACGGGGGGATGAGTAAAACTCAAGTTTGTTGAACGACGATTTTATTGGAAATTCAATTTGAATTTTTGGATTATGCTTTTTTATTCGTGAAGATAACTCTTTCATGCGGTCATAGCCATGAAGTTTTCTTTCTATTACTGGATAGCGTGAAATTTTTATTCTAAAAAGCATTTTCCACAAAAGCTGATGTGCATCTATTGATTTTTCTGAAAGCCAGAACCCGTTTGTTGTTATCAAAAGCGGAACTTTGTACCTGTGGTAAATTTTATATGCAAATGACGTGATGTCGCTATGCAACATAGGTTCGCCGCCCATTATTGAAATCACTCCAAACTGAGCACCTTTGTCACGCAACAAATCGAGCCAGGGAAAATAGTCCTCAGCGTTGTACTCTTTTTTCGGGGCAAACGGAGCATAGTTGTGACACCATCTGCAATTTTGATTGCAATGGTCAACGGCATGCACTTCAACGAGGGGCAGGATCATGACAACCTCTTTATTCGAGACATAATGTCAATGGTTTGGCATACAGTTCTGCGTATTTGGCCAGCACATGTTTTATGCAAGAAATTTGCCAGAGAACGAATTGCCAGGAGCAGTGCCTGGCGGTCCAAATCCGTCCTGGGAAGCAAATTGTTGAGTATATCGGGTGCTGTAATGAAGCGCGAGCGCACCAGATCAAGTAGGCTTACGAAGGAAAGCCCCTGAAAGCATACGATGTGCGTAATGCTGGAACGTGGCTTTAGAGCAGCCCGAGGCGCTCCAGGGCGAGATAGAGCTCGCGGCTGACCCAGGCGTCGGTGGCGGCGTAGTTGACCTGCTGGGGGGTCAGGTTGTCCTTGGCCCAGTTGGAGCATTGGGCGGACTTGGAGATGCGGAAGCCAAGGAGATTGGCGGCCATGTTGCGCAGTCCGTGGGTCTGCATGTTGGCGGCTGTGGTGATTTCCGAGAGATCGATGAATTTTCTGGGTTCGAAGTCGGCCATTTTTTGCAGGCCCAGAATGTCGTCGCGCACGGCCACGCCGGTCTTGGTCACCCGGCTGTCCTCCATGAGATCGCACAGCCCGTTGCACATGGGCAGCAGATTGATCTGGAAGACATACACACAGGCGGCTGTGGCCAGCTGGATAAGGGCTGGCGGGCCGGGCCGCCTGCCTTTCTTGAAGACCGGGCGCGTCTCGGTGTCAAAGCCGAGCAGGGTTTCGCCTTCCATTTCCCTGAGCGCCTGGGTGCGCTGCTTCTCGGTGCGCACCACGGCCACCGGCCCCTCATAGCGGCGCAGGGGCAGGGCGTTTATGTCGTCCTTGGTGAAGGGCCGCAGGTATTGCTCGGGTATGGCGGGGGCCTTGGTCATGAGGTGTCGGTGTTGTGTTGCGGGGCAGCACCCCGTGAAAGACAGCGGATCGTTCAATATTTCATCTCTTTCGTCAAGCTTTGTGTTGAAGAAATGCCTGCGAGGGGAAGGCCCGGCGCCAAGGAGGGGCCGGGCCGGTGCCTAGCTGGTGTATTTGAAGCGTTTGAGGCAGGGCTGCCTGTTGTTGCGCCACCAGTAATTCCCGTCGCAGGACTGGGAGGTGCTCTCTCTTCTGTCGCTGAGGCGATTGATGTTGCCGTCGAACTGGGCAAAGGCGGCCTCCTCGATGGCCTGCGCCACCTGGGTCAGAGGTGGTTGGCCCGATTCCAGGGCGTCGAGCTGGCGGGATACCTCGGCCGAAAGGATCGGCTGGCCGGGGCTGGTCTTGAGATAGGCGTCGAGCAACGCGATGGTCGAAGACTTGTCGCCGAGGCGGGCTGCGGCCAGGGCGGCGTAAAGCGGGGCTTCCCAGACGCGCTTCTCCCTGTCCATGACCCGTTTCATGGGCGTCGCCACCTCGGCGTAGCGGCCCGCATAGTAGAGGGACATGCCCGCCATGGTCAGGTTGGAGGCAAACAGGGTGGTGCGGCTTGGCGGGGTTTCGGCCAGGCCTGCGGCAAAGGCGTCGGCTGCCTGGGCGAAGTGTTGGCTGGCCTGATCGAAACGCCGGAACGTGTAGGCTAACCACGCCCGTTCGAAATTCTTCTGCCCGGTACGCACCGAGGACCAGGCCATGGCTGGCAGGGGGGCCAGCAGTGCGACGGCGAGAAGAGCGATGAGAAGGATGGTCTGCTTTTTTTTCATGACAACCTCGTGGGCTAAAGCATGTAGGTTCTCGCGATGCGGAAGACATCATCATAAGGCAGCTTGTCGCGGATCGCCAGGGCCATTTCCAGGGCCATGTCCATCTTTCGTCCGGTGTGGGCTATGGTCTGGTCGCGGATTTCCTCCAGGTGATGGGCTAGAAAGTCCGCCTCGAAATTGTCGATGGCCAGGGACACGCCTTCGGAGAAGAAACGGGAGCCCATGTGCGGCAGAAACCGCTCCAGGCCCTGGCGTCCCTCGCGACGGGCGAACATGACATAGAAGAGGAGCTTGACCAGCAGCCGGTCCGCCTTGAGCTTGTGGTCCACCGAGAGCAGGATGGAAAGGTCCACTCCCTTGGGCCGGATGGCGTCGAACATGGCCGTGGCCATCTCGAAGACCTTCTCCTCGCGCATCTGCGGCACATCGAATTTCGAGTCCATGCGCACCAGGGTGATGCGCGGATTCTCGCCCGAGGCGATGGCGAAGACGGCCAGCCGCATGAGGTCGATCTTTCGGGCGTAGTCCTCCAGCAGGAGCTCCTGCTTGACGGCGCTTAATCGCCGGACCATGTCCGTGGTCAAGGAGGAGAAGGCCGTTTCGAGCAGATGCAGAATGAAGGGTTCAGCGGTGTTGGCTATCTCCTCGTCGATGATCGCCCGGCCCTTTCTGGTATCCATGATTTTCTTGATGGAGAGCCAGTAGGCGGCCAGCCCTTCAAGGGGCATCTCCAGAATGTCGAGATCCTGCGGCGTATCCATGATCCTCCCGTCCCGGGGTTGACGTGCGTTCCAAAAAGGCACACCGTGTTCCGCAGGCGTCAGCATACCAGAATCCCACGAGAAAACAAAGGCGGCGCGGTGCGCCTGGAGCGGTGTTCATGCTCAGTTATCCGCAGTTTGATCCGGTCATGATTTCCATAGGCCCGCTGGCGCTGCGCTGGTACGGGATGATGTACGTCTTCGGCATCGGGTCGGGCTGGCTTCTGGGCCGGCGGCGGGCTGCCAGCCCGGGCAATCGGTTCACTCCGGCCATGGTGGACGATTTCGTCACCTGGTCCATTCTCGGCGTGGTGGCAGGCGGACGCCTGGGGTATGTGTTTTTCTACAATGCCGAATACTACCTCGCCCACCCGCTCAAGATCTTTGCGGTGTGGGAGGGGGGCATGTCGTTTCACGGCGGGGCGCTGGGCGTGGTGGCGGTGTGCTGGCTCTTTGCCCGGGCCAAGGGGCTCGGCGCCCGCGAGGTGGGCGACTTCATCACTCCGCTGGTGCCGCCCGGACTTTTCTTCGGCCGCATCGGCAACTTCATCAATGCCGAATTGTGGGGACGGCCCACGGACCTGCCCTGGGGCATGCCTTTTCCGGGGGCCGGCAGCGAGCCGCGCCATCCATCGCAGCTTTACGAGGCCGGGCTTGAGGGGGCGCTCCTGTTCGCGATCCTCTGGTGGTATTCTGCCCGGCCGCGTCCGGCAGGGTGCGTGAGCGGCCTGTTCCTGCTCGGCTACGGCGTTTTTCGCTTTGTGGTCGAGTTCGCCCGCGAGCCGGATGCCCATCTCGGTTTCGTGGCGTTGCAATGGATGTCCATGGGGCAGATTCTCTGCCTGCCCATGATCGCCCTTGGCGGCGGTCTGATCTGGTGGGGCTACGCCAAGGAACGGGCGGGGAGCGTCGGGTAGGCTTTTGGGGAGGAGGGTCAGGGAAGCGGAGTGCCGGACATGGTCTCGCGGATGACGGGCATACGCCACAGGGCGGTGTCCACTTCAATGACGAAGAGCTTGTCCCAATGCTTGCCTGTGACGAAAAGCCTGCCTGTCTCGGGATCGTAGGCAATGCCGTTGGCCACCCCGGACTCCGGGGCGATGCGCTCTCGCAGCGGTGTCAGGTCGATCCAGGCGACAACCTGCCCGGTATCAGGGTCGATGACCGCTATTCTGTCGGATTTCCAGACATTGGCCAGAATCATTCCGCCCACGTATTCCAGTTCATTGAGCAGCCGCACGGGTTCGTCGCCATCGCGCACGGCCAGGGTGCCTGTTCTGGCAAAATCCCTGGATCGATGGAAGCGCAGAATGTTTGTGCCCGCGCTGAGGATGAAGCGTTTGCCGTCGTGGGCGAGGCCCCATCCTTCGGTGGATTCTCCATCGGCCCGGTAGGCGAAACTGGCCAGCGTCTCCAGGGTCTGCGGATCAAAGATGAAGCCCGTGCCCGAGAGCCAGGTGAGCATGTAGAGTTTGTTTTCGTGCAGGGCGACGCCTTCGGCGAAGTAGCGGCCTTCGATGCGGCGGGTGAGCAGCCTTTGGCCTGTCTCGGGCTCGGATATGGTCAGGTAGGATTGGCCGAAACCGCCGGAAGATTCCAGCAGCAGCCCCTGGCTGAAGAGCAGTCCCTGAGTGGAGGTCTGCGGATCGTGGGGGTATTCGGCCACCACCCGGCACTCCAGGACCGCAGCCCGGCCAGAGGTGTCGGCCGCCTGGCCGATAGTCGCAAGAACACACAGGGCCAGGGATAAGACGAGTCGAAACGGGTGCATGTCGCGATTTCTCCGGGCGAACGACAGACGGGGAGGATCATCGGAGGATGATCCTCCCCGCCGATGGGGGAAGGTCGCAGGAAACCGGGATGGGGTCAAGGGGAGGGTGACCCCGGTTTCCGACCTTGCTTGCTCTCCCTGACGGCGTGCAGTCCGCCAAGGGAAAATTTGACCACATGGCCGATGAAGTCGTCCATGCTCGCCTGGACCATTGGCCGCTGCGGAGTGAGCCGGTCGAGGATGGGCTGGGTAAGCAGGTGGTCTAGCATCAGAGCCCATATGTTGGAACAGGAGAAGGCCATGGCCCGCTCGGTAATGTCCGGCCCGAGAATGGCTGCAACGATGTCGCGCAGTTCGTCGGCCCGGGGCTGAACCTGGCGTTGAACAATGAAATCCAGGTTGGCGCTGGGCTTGGCCATTTCTCGCAGGAATATGGCCCAGCGCTGGGCAACCATGCCGTTGCCCCGTTCGTAAATCTCCCGGGCCAGAGCGCCGAGAAAGGTGCGCAGCCGCTCGGGCGCATCATCGTCCCGATTGGTCACGAAGTCGTACTCGTCTTTGGGGAAGACCTCACGGAGCACGGCCACATATAGGGCGTCCTTGCCGCCGAAGTGGTAGTTGACCGCTGCGACGTTGGCCCGGGCGCGCCCGCAAATGTCGCGCACGGTTGCCGCGTCAAAGCCTTTGTCCGCAAAAACCTCAATGGCTGCGGCCAGCAGGGCGTCTTTTGTGTTGACGTCGGGTTTTGCGTTCATGATGATGTGGTCGGCGGTTCCAGGGTACAGGATTCAAACGTCCGTTTGAATCACTACCCTCATTTTCGAGGTAAAAGTCAAGCTTTTTTTCCGCCCGGTTCTGCCGGACGGGAGCGAAGGAGATGCTGCGCGTGGAAGTCATTCTGGCCCGGACTGCGGGATTCTGCATGGGGGTGGATCTGGCCCTGAGGAGGCTCGACAAGCTCGTGGCCTCAGCCGGGGGAAGGTCCATCCACATTCTTGGCCCCATCATTCACAACCCCCAGGTGCTCGCCCGTTACGCCGAGCAGGGTGTGCGAATCGCCGGGTCTCCCGCCGAGGTGCCGGACGGCGCTTACGCGGTGATCCGCGCCCACGGCATCCCCCGCGAGACGGAGCGGGAGCTTCGGGACCGCGACGTGATAATCAAGGACGCCACCTGTCCCCGGGTGAAGAAAGCCCAGTTGCTCATCGCCCGGCATACGGCCAAGGGGGAGGTGCTTCTGCTGTATGGTGAGGCCGATCATCCCGAGGTCCGGGGGCTCGTCAGCTATGCGGGCAACGGGCATCACGTTTTTGGCTCCGCCGAAGATTTCGCCCGGCTGGTTCTCAAATCCGGCATTTCCTATGTGCTTGCGGCGCAGACCACTCAGGATAGGGGGGCCTTTGAGGCTATGGCGGAAGGTCTCAAGGCCGACCCGGCAATTGATGTCGTCGTGCTTCACACCATCTGCGACGCCACCAGGCTGCGTCAGGCCGAGACCAGTCAGCTTGCGGAAACGGTGGATTTCATGGTGGTGGTGGGCGGACTCAACAGCGGCAACACGCGGCGGCTGGCCCAGGTGGCCGCCGAGCGCGGCACGCCGAGTGTCCATGTGGAAACCGCAGCAGATCTCGACGTCGATTCCTTGCGCGGGTACGGCCGCGTCGGGGTGACGGCCGGTGCGTCCACGCCGAGAGCGCTCATCGATGAGGTGCTTCGGGTTCTGAAAGGCGTGTAGTGGGCGTTGCCGATCGCAAGAAGGGGCCAGGCGGTTCCGGCGGTGTGCCGGAAGCTGACCCTGGCCCCTGACAGGATGTCCGCCGTGGCCTTTGGGGTTGCCGAATGCTCCGTGCCGCTGGTGGTGTGGAGGGCTCGCAGCGGCGTCGGAGAGGTTGCGTGCTGTTTCGGCGCGGCGTGGCGGACGGCACCTGGGTGGCTGGTGCACCGTGGCATTTTGCCTTTGGTTCCTGAATTGGATCATACTCCATGTCGGCAAGGCTGGTATTATAATTTTTGGTTGGGCGGTTGTTCGCCAATGTGCCGGAGCGGGGGCAAATGAGCGAGGGTTGCCCCCTGAGCTGGTTAGGAGTATTTTTGCCAGGCAAACGCATGAAGGCGTCAACACTATCGAGCCAGGAGGGGTCATGGACATCAGCAAGGCCATAGCCGAACTCAAGCGCGAACCCGGTTTCGCGGACAATGTGGGCATGATTCTCGTGCACAACGGCGTGGTGCGCGCCTGGTCCCGCAAGGACCGCACCGGGGTCTCGGCCATTGAAGTGACCCCGGACCTTGAGCGGATCGAGGCCATCCGGCGCGAGATCGAAGCCCGCGAGGGCATCTTCAGGGCCGTGGCCCACGCCAAAGGCGGACTCATGCACCCGGGCGACGATGTACTCTTCCTCATCGTGGCTGGTGATATTCGCGAAAACGTCAAGCCCGCGCTGGCTGAATTTCTTGACAGGGTCAAGGCAGAGGCCGTGACCAAGCGCGAGGTATTCGTGGATGAGAGGGCTGATGCGTAATCTGCTTGAGGACGGGCATGGCCGCAAGGCCAGCTACATGCGCGTCAGCGTCACCGATCGCTGCAACCTGCACTGTACATATTGCGCAGGAGAGGGAAGGGAGTTTATCCCTCATCCCAACATCCTGCGTTACGAGGAGATTCTTGAGCTGATGGACATGGCCGTCCGGCTGGGGATGGTCAAGTTCCGCTTCACTGGCGGCGAGCCCTTTGTGCGCAAGGATTTCGCCGAATTCATGATTGCCGCGGCCGGGCGATTCCCCGGGGTGGACATGTGCGTGACCAGCAACGCCACCCTGATCGGCGACCATGTGGACAGGCTGGCGGCCTCGGGTGTCCGGCGCATCAATATCTCTCTCGATACCCTGGACCCGGTCAGGTTCCAGCGCATCACCGGGGTCGATCTTTTTCACACCGTGCGGGCCAACATCGACCGCTGCCTGGAGGCGGGCATGGTCGTCAAGGTCAATGCAGTGGCCATGAAGGGGGTCAACGACGACGAGTTGCCCGCCTTTGTGGAGTTTGCGCGCACCCGGCCCATCGACATGCGGTTCATCGAGTTCATGCCGGTGGGACTGGAGACCGGATGGAGCGACGCCAGCGTCTGGTCGGCCGGGGATATCCTGGCACAGGCGTCGGCCCTGGCCGAGCTGGTGCCCTCGCAGCAGGACGCGAGCGGTCCGGCCCGCACCTTTGACATCAAAGGCGGGCTTGGCCGCATCGGTCTCATCTCGCCCTACACCGATCATTTTTGCGGCACATGCAACCGCCTGCGCCTGACCTCGGATGGAAACCTGCGCACCTGCCTGTTTTCCGACAAGGTGTATCGTCTGCGTCCGGTATTGCGCCATCCGCGTCTGGGCATCCCCGCCGTGGAGAGGATCATTGCCCGCGCCAGCAGGCACAAGCCAATGGGCTACAAGCTCCTTGAGCGGATGGTCGGCAATGGCGTCTGCAAGACCCGTATGGCCTCCATCGGCGGATGATTTCGGCTAGCTCCCGGTTTTTCAATATAATGGGCTTCCAAAGTGCGCCGATCCGATTTATTCTGACCCTTCCAGCGCGGAGCCATTGCGCGGGGATGGATTGTCAGAACGAATTCGCAGGATATAATCGCCGTGCCGAACGCCTTGAGAAAAATTGGAATAAAATATCGGTTGATGGGGTACTTTTCCCTGTTCTTTGTCCTGTCCATGGCCGTCTTCGGCAGCGCGGTCTACTCGGTGATGCGTACCACCCTGCTGGAGAGTATCCACCGCGAGCTTGAGAGTTCCACCGAGGCCGTGCGGGCCATGGTCCAGACTTCCTCAGAGGTTTCGGTCCGCAATCGGCTGCGTGCCATTGCCGAGGCCAATTGGAGCATCCTGGCCGAGTTGGCGGCAGAGGTCCGCAACGGCTCCACCACCTTGCCGGAGGCCCAGGCCAGAGCGCGTTCGATCCTGCTTAGTCAGTCCGTCGGCGAGTCGGGGTATGTCTTTGTCATGGACGCCAGGGGCGTGGTGGTGATCCACCCCGACGATTCGCTTGTGGGACGGGACTATGGCGGCGAGTGGATCGGCGAGGAGCAGACGCGGCGGCTTCGGGGATACATGGAGTACGAATGGGCCAATCCTGGCGAGGTGCGGGCCAGACCCAAGGCCATGCACATGGAGTTCTTCGAGCCGTGGGGATGGATCGTGTCGGTGTCGGCCTACCGGGGTGAGTTCGCCTCCCTGGTCGATGTGGCGGACTTTAGCGACGGGGTCAGGGCGATCAGGGCCGGGGATTCCGGCTATCCGCTCATCCTCGGATACGATGGCACCATCATCTATCACCCCTGGCTCAGGGGCAATGTGACCAACATGGTCGACGCCTCGGGACACACCCTGTTCCAGGATATCCGACGCATCGGCAACGGCGAACTGACTTACTCCTGGCTCGATCCGGGCGAGGAAACTCCGCGTGACAAGCTGATGCTTTTCCGTACGCTGCCGGAGCTGGGCTGGATCGTGGTCTCGTCGAGTTATCTCGATGAGGTGTACGCCCCGCTGCGAACACTGGGCACCATCATTCTCACCGCAGTTTTTCTGACTCTGCTGCTGGCCCTGCCGTTGGGCTACTTTCTGGGGCTCTCCATTTCCCGGCCCATCATCTCGCTCATGGACCGCATGCGCGATGCCGACGGAGGCGATGCGTCGGTGCGCGCCGACGAAAACGCCCGGGGCGAGCTTGGCGCGATGGCTTGTCACTTCAACCGCTACATGGCCCGGCTCGAAGACTCTCGCGACGAACTGCGCGGGGAGATAGACGAGCGCATCCGGGCCGAACGGCGGTTGCGCCTTTTCGAGAAGGTCTTTGAGAACGCCCTGGAGGGCATATCCATCACGGACATGTCCGGGGTCATCCTGGCCGTCAACCCTGCCTTCACTACCATTACCGGGTTCACCTCCGAGGAGGTCATCGGCAAGAATCCCCGAGTGCTCAAGTCGGATCAGCATGATCCGGAATTTTACGGCGAAATGTGGAAGAGCCTCAAGGCCAAGGGTTCGTGGCACGGCGAGATATGGAATCGTCGCAAAAACGGGGAGCCCTACCCCGAGATATTGAGCATCAGCTCCATTCGTGACGATGCGGGCCAGCCCGCCAACTATGTGGCCGTGTTCCACGATATTTCGGATCTCAAGCAGAGGGAGCGGCAGATCGAGCATCAGGCGTATCACGACTCGCTGACCGGCTTGCCCAACCGCATGCTGGTGCTTGATCGGCTCAAGATGGTCATCTCCCAGGCCGGGCGCACCGGAACAAGGGTTGCCGTCTTTTTCATCGATCTCGACAACTTCAAGAAGATCAACGATTCTCTGGGCCATGCACGGGGCGATGCCCTGCTCAAGGCCGTGGCCGAACGGCTCGGGACCTTGCGCGGCACCGAGGATACTGTGGCCAGGCAAGGCGGGGACGAGTTCCTCGTGGTGGTCGCCAACATCCACGAGGAGCGTGAGGTGATGGCATTGGCCGAGCGGCTCTTGCGAACCTTTGACGAGCCCTTTGCCATTGACGGGCACGAGCTGTACGTCAGCGCAAGCATCGGTGTGGCCCTGTACCCGGACGACGGTGGCGACCCGGCCGAACTGGTCAAGAACGCGGATATCGCCATGTCTCAGTCAAAGGCCAGGGGGCGCAACGGCTTTTTCCTCTTCACCGAGGAGATGAACGAACGCATTTCGCAGCGCATGCAGCTTGAGAACGACCTGCGCCGTGCCTTGAAGGAACGCGAGTTCACCGTCTACTTTCAGCCCAAGGTGGATTTGGACACGGGCAGGGTCTCCGGGCTTGAGGCGTTGGTCCGCTGGGTCAAACCCGATGGAACCGTGGTCAGCCCGGGCGACTTCATCCCCCTGGCTGAGGAAACCGGGCTGATCGTGCCTCTGGGCGAATTCGTGCTCGACGCCTCGTGCAAGGCGATGCAGGTGCTCGAAGGGGTGGGCTGCTCGGCCCTGACCGTGGCGGTCAACCTGTCCCCGATCCAGTTCGGCCAGGACGATCTGGTGGAAAGGGTCATGGCCAACCTCGAGCGCGGCGGTCTGCCCGCATCACGTCTGGAGCTCGAGATCACCGAGTCCACCCTGATGACCGATGTGCATTCCTCGGTGGCCAAGCTCGACCAGCTGGTGGAGCATGGCATTTCCGTCTCCATCGACGATTTCGGCACAGGATATTCGTCCCTTTACTATCTCAAGACCTTCCCCATCAGTGCGCTGAAGATCGACAGCTCCTTTGTCCGCGACATCACCGAGGACGAGAACGACGCCAAGATCGTTGAGACCGTGGTGCTCATGGCCCGTACCATGGGCATCGACGTGGTTGCCGAGGGGGTGGAGACTCGGGAGCAGCTTGATCTGCTCGCCTCCTTCGGCTGCGCCACGGTGCAGGGCTTTTATTACAGCAAACCGATCCCGCTGGAGGATGTGGTCAGATTCCTGCTCGGCAATGAGGGCATCTGCTCGGTTCGGCGCTGATCATCTGCCCGGCGTCCATTGGTCCCTGATGGTCAGGAACTCGTCGCGGTATTTCAGGAACAAGTCCGTCAGGGCAGGGTCGAACATGCTGCCCCTGTGCTCGCGGATGAAGGCGAGGATGTCGGATACGGGCCAAGCCCTTCTGTGGGGACGGTCGCATCCCAGGGCGTCGAACACGTCCACCAGCATGACAATGCGGCCGACAAGGTCTATGGCCTCGCCTTTGAGCCCCTGGGGGTAGCCCAGGCCGTCCCACCTTTCGTGGTGTTGCAGGGCCACTGCGGCGGCCAGCCTCATGACCGGGCTGCCGGAATCCTTGAGAATTCCGTGTCCGATGGCCGGATGCTCCCTGACCATGGCCAGTTCCGATTCCGAGAGCGGCCCCGCCTTGAGCAGCACGGCGTCGGGGATGCCGATCTTGCCCACGTCGTGCATGGTGGCCGCCAGTCCGAGGCTCTCGGCCTGATCCTCCCTCATTCCCGCCTTGACCGCCAGCAGCCGGGCGTATTCCGCCACCCTGCGGACATGGTTGACCGTTTCGGCCGAGCGCGTCTCCACCGCCTCGCCCAGGCTGAAGAGCAGCTCGCGTTGGGTATCGATCATGGCGGTATTCTGGTCGATGTTGTCAAAGGCGGCCGAGATGTTGGCGGAGAAGATTTCGATGAGCGAGCGGTCTTCCTCTGTGATGGGCCGGGTGCCCTGGAGATAAATGATGTTCTCCGAGCCGGTGGGGGTGCGGAAGTAGCCGATGAATTCGTCGTCGTGGAAGAAGCTGCGTTTTATGGCGGCCGCCCGTTCGATGCAGGCGATGACCTCGCGGTCGCCGGTTTCAGCCACGTCGTGGCCCCGTGCCGCCTCGAACCTCCCTGTGGAGGCGATGACGCGGAACTGGCCGTCGCGCTTGGCCGCAGCCACGCCCGAAGCCCGGGCCATGAGGGTGTCGTCGCCCTGGCAGACGGTGGCGGCGAGCTGGATGAGTACGCCCGAAGCGAACTCGCCCAGGGATTGCGCCCTGAAGAGGTCGGGCGAGGCCGACAGGATGCGGGCCAGTCCCTTGCGGCTGCGCTCGATGGAACGCATGTCGCGGTAGCTGCGGATGGCAGTGGTGATGGCGGTGTAGAGCTTTTGGGATGTCAGTTCGGCTTTTTCCTTGTAGTCGTTGATGTCGTACCTGAAGATCACCTCCTGCTCGGGGGCTTCGCCGGGCTGCCCGGTCCGCAGAATGATGCGGACCAGCTTGTTCCTCAGCTCGTTGCGGGTCCAATCGGCCAGCTCCAGCCCGGCATGGGGGCTTTCCATGACCACATCAAGGAGCATGACCGCGATGTCCGTATGCTCCTCAAGCATCCGCTTGGCCTCGGCCGCCGAGTAGGCAGAGAGGATGGTCAGGCCGGTGCCCTCGAAGAGGTATCCCCTGAGAACCATGGCCGTGACGCGATGCACGAACTCGTCGTCATCCACCACGAGCAGCTTCCAGTTTCTGTCCATGTCCGCGGCCTGGTTCTTGTCGGTCTCAGCGGCAAAGCGCAGTTCGTCGTTTCCGGTGTCGGTCATGCTTCCCTCTCCGGTTTATCCGTTTCCGTGACGTGTTCTCTGGGGATGGATACGGTGAAGGCGGTGCCCTTTCCCGGTCCTGTGGACAGGCGAATGGTGCCGCCAAGCACCTTGTTGACGATGTTGAAGACGATATGCAGCCCGAGTCCGGTGCCGCCGCTGCCCCGTCGGGTGGTGACAAAGGGTTCGAATATCTTGTCCCTGATGGGTTCGGGAATGCCGACACCGTCATCGGAAAAGGTGAAGAGGATATTGCCGTCCTCGGCCCGGCCGTGGATGCGGATGTGTCCCGCCTCGCCAGGGGCAAAGGCGTGGGTCAGCGAGTTGTCCAGCAGGTTGGCGATGATCTGCACCAGGGCTCCGGGGTAGCTGTACAGTTCCACATCCTGGCAAAGGTTTTCCACCGTGTGGGCGCTGCCCCGGTAGCGCGGCCCAAGGCTCAAGAGCACTTCGTCCACGTAGTTGTGCAGGTTGAACAGGCGCGGCAGCTCGGAGGACTGGTCGGCCGCCACCTGCTTGAAGCTGCTTATCAAACCGGCCGCCCGGCCGAGATTGGCCTGGATGCTGGCCGAGGAGTCCCTGGCGTCGGCCAGAAATCGTTTCAGGTCGGATTTTTTGAGGGAGCCCGCGGTAAACGCTGCATCAAGCTCGGCGACTCTGTCTGCCAAAAAGGAGCTGGCCGTGACCCCGATGCCCAGCGGCGTGTTGATCTCGTGGGCCACTCCGGCAACCAGTCCGCCCAGAGCGGCCAGTTTTTCCGAGAGGATCAGTTCCTCCTGCGTCCGGTTCAATTCGTCCAGCGAGCGTTCCAGATCGGCCTTGGCCTGTTCGAGGTTGCGGGTACGCTCCGCCACGCGCCGTTCCAGTTCCTCATTGAGACCGCGTAGTTGGGCCTCGGTCCGCTTGAGCAGGGTAATGTCGCGCCCTTCGGGGATCAGGAGGATGACAGTGCCGTCATCGCCGCGCACGGGCTTGAGGGAGAAGTCCATGACCATGGGTTCGCCGTCGGCGCGGATGGCCGCTGCCTCGCGTCGGACCACCTCGCCTCGGGCGGCCCTGAGCACGGCGTCCTTGATCCAGTTCAGGGTACCGGAGCCGGGTTCGAACCAGTGGGCCAGCCAGAAGGGCTTGCCCACCATCTCTTCGCGGTGTCTGCCGAGTTGCTCAAGCGATCTGTCGTTGACCTGAATCACCGTGCCGTCAGGGGAGAGAATGGCCGTGAACTGGAAGGTCTGGTTGAAAATGGCCCGAAAGCGTTCTTCGCTTTTGCGCAGCGCTTCCTCGGCCAGTTTGCGTTGGGTGATGTCCACGGCCAGTCCGAGAACGGCGGGTTCTCCCGTATCGGCCGGGAGGTAGGGCAGCCGGGTGGTCTGGAGCCAGTGGAGGCTGCCGTCGCGGTGGCGGAAGGGTTCTTCGAGGGTGACGACGGGGTGGCCTGAGTCAAAGACCATCCTGTCCTCGGCCAGTCTGCGCCGGGCCTGTTCAAGGTCTGGATGCGCCTCTGATTCCGGGATGCCGGTCAGCTCGTCCACGCTGGCGCCCAAGGCGTCGGCCATGGCCCTGTTGGCGAGCAGGAACCGTCCTTCGCGGTCCTTGGCATAGACCATGTTGGGGAGCAGGTCGATGACCTGGCGCAGACTCTCGCGGTTGCGTTCGAGTTGGCGGGACTTTGCCAGGATGCGGCGATGTCGGCTGCGGACCCACAGCGCCAGGAGCAGGAAACCCGCCGCGACCAGGATTCCGGTTCCCATCAGATGGGGGTGTCCTTGATCCGGCCAGCCGGATCGCTGATGAGCCGGTGTGTGGAAGAAGTCGTCCAGAGGGCAGACCCGGTCGAGGAGTCCGGCAGTGCGGCATTCCTCGGCCATTCGCTCCCATCTGGAGCGGCTCATGGAGCCGATGTCCACCAGTCGCGGCAGGATGAGATCCTCTATGATGCGGGCCTCGTGGCGCAGCGCCTCCCGGCTCATGCCCGGTGCATAGCGCTCGCGGACGAGGGTGATGATTTCCTCGGGATGGTCCATGGCATAGGCCCAACCCCGCAGGCTCGCCCGCAGGAAGCTGTCCACCAGTTGCGGATCGGTCCGGGCCAGTCGGCGTGAGGCGATCAGGCAATCGCCATAGAAATCCACCCCGTGGTCTGCCGGGCGCATGGTCAGAAGGGGAACATCCGCTTGGGCCAGGGCATGTGGCTGGCTGGTCAGGCAGGCGGACATGGCGTCGGTCTCGCCATGGATGAGGTCGTCGAGGTTCCCGGTGAGTTGCTGGACAAGGATGTCCGTCGCCCTGACGCCGTGGCGGGCAAGCATGACGGAGAGGGAGGGCGGCGGCGCGGTCGGGAGCATGACCCGTCGGCCGACAAGGTCGGTCGGGTCCGGGGTGTCTTGAGGCAAGTCCGGGTCGGCCCGCAGCAGCAGCACGTTGGCCGCGTGCTGGAACACTGCGGCCAGGACCACGATGGGCGCCCCCTGCTGGTAATGGATCAACGCTTGTGCCGAGCTGACGCCGAAATCCGCACGGCCCGAGGCAACCTCTGCCTCGACGGTGATTCCGGGGCGGTGTTCCGCAAACCGGACGGCCAACCCCTCGTCGCGGTAGAAGCCCTGTTCCAGGGCGGCGTAGTATCCTGCGAACTGGAACTGGTGGGACCAATTGAGCTGGAGGGTGACAGGTCGTGGTGCACCGTCGGCCACAGCGACTGCGGGGAAGAGCGTTAGCGCCATGCAGAGGACGGTCCTGGCCATCCATGATCCCCTGGTGCGGGGTGCGGCGCGGCGAGCCGGGGCTGGATGGTCAGGGATGTGGATCATGAATGAATCCTACCGCAGCCCCAGGTCGGCCCGGTGCAGTGGCACACCCGTTCTGGCCGTGCGTGGGCCGCGACGGTCGGGCAGGGCCACTCGTCGCTCAAGGGCCGGATCGCGCTCCACGAGATGGAGCCTGACCGCCTCGGCCCGACGGCGTTCCAGTTGGTGCAGGTCGTCCTCGCTCACGGCAATGGCGTCTTTGAGAAACTTGCGCATCACCTCGGGCGGTTGCCGGTCGGCCACAAAAAAGGTGGTGGGCCGGGTGCCGGTCTTGTCCGGTTCAGCCTTGTACGCCTCATAGAGCAGGTCTTCGTATTCGTCGGGTTCGATGGTCATGGCCTCGACCGTGGTCCATGCCCGTTGCGAGGGGGGCAGGGAGCGGAGCTTGCGCTCCTTGAGCCGCTGGTTGAGAAGAATGTCCGTCAGGGCCTTGCGGTCGGCTTGCGGGTCGGTCACGCCGACCACTTCCAGGGTGAGACGTGGCCGGGCTTCGAGGGCCGTGGCGACAGTGTCGAGTTTGTGTAGGGCGGAGGCGCCCAGTTCGCTGCTTCCCGGCTCGAAGACGAGGCTGTCCATGTTCGTCGCGGTGCCGCCGAAGAGAGACCCGATGATGGAAAATGGCGAGGTCAGCGCCCGGGTGAACAGTCCGGCCACGGCCTTGAAGACAATGCCGTTCAAACGGAAGTTCGGGTCGTCCAGCCTGCCTCTGATGGGCAGGTCGATCCGCACATCCCCGTTTGCGTCCTGAAGCAGCGAGAGGCCGAAGCGGACCGGCACGTTGGGAACGTCCGGCCGGGTGTCTTTGGGGCCGAGGACCAGTTGCCTGACGAGGAAGGAGTTGTCGGCCTCAAGCATGTTGTTTTCGGTTTTGAAGATCACCTCTGCGTAGAGGCTTCCGTGCTCCACGGGGTGTCCCAGGTATTTGAGGGTGTAGGGAGTGAGGGGCGCGAGTTCCAGACCGCCCAGGCTCACGGCGATGTCGGTGTACAGGGGCACGACCGCAGGATTGATGATTCCCGTGGCGGACAAAGGCGTCTGGCCAAGGCTGGCACGCATGTCCATTTCTGGGCGGGAGTCGTCGGACCGGGCGATGTCGGTCAATGTGAGCCGGATGTCCTCCACCTTCGTGGAGTAGGTCGGGGCCACCGAGGCGTCGCGGAACAGGACCGTCCCCTGCTCCACGCTCACGGTGCCCACGCGCAGGGTCTGGAGAAAGCCTGGTTCGTCCTGCCCAGGTTCCTGTTCGGGAACGGCTGGTTCCGGTTCCGTTGCGTTATCGGGTGCTGCGGCGGGCGCGGTGTCGCCCTCTGGATCTGGCTGGGCGATGCGCAGGGCGGAGAGCAGGTTGACGCGGCCTTTTTCATCAAACTCCACACGGCCTCGCGGTCCGGTCAGGCGGATGGCCTCCACGGCGAGCCCGGCGGGTTCGCTCTCGAAAAGGATGCCTGTCAGGCCAAGGGCGTCAAAGCCGACAAGCTCGGTGCTCTGGGCGCTGGTGGGCGAGAGTTCCGCGAGGGAGGCATCGGTTACGGAGAGGTTGCCACGCAGAGTCAGACGACCCTCTTCAAGGCCGACGGCCATGGAAGACGTGGCCGCGCCGCGGGTCAGGGCCACATCGGCGAATTGCGAAAGAAGGGGGTTGACGGGAATGAGCCCGACATTGGACAGGGTGACGGCTCCGCTGGCGGAAAGGGGGGCGAGGAAACCTTCGGCTTTCAGCCCGATGGTTCCGCCGCCGCCCCAGACGGCCTTGAGGTCGCAGGTCAACGGCATGGATTCGCTGTCGTTTGGGGTGTGGTGGCGAGTGGAAATGTTCCGGGCTTCAAGGTCCATGTCGGACAGGGAGAACGAGGTTGCTCGCCCTGACGCAGGAGCCGTTGTCGTGTCCACCAAGGTGATGTTCCCCCGGCTCAGGCGCAGGCTGTCCACCCTGGCGGTCCAGTCCGGCTCGGCCGCCGAGGTCAGACCCTTCTGCGGGGCTGGCTCCGGTCCGGGGGCTGCCCGGTCATGCCGGGCGAAAAGGTCCACAAGGTCCACCCGGCCGGGTTCCTCCATGCGCAGCCACACATGCGGTCCTTGCAGCAGGATTTCGGCTATGACCACGGCCCCCTCGTCGCTGCTCAGGGAGACCCCGTCCACAGTCAGCCTCTGGGCGGATACAGTGGGGGTTTCGCTGTCCGGTATGCGCAGCCGCAGATCCGTCAGGGTGAGGGCTCCGTTTCGCAGGGACAGGCTTGGGGATTGCTTGTCTTCAAAGGTCACGGTGCCGCTTGCACCCAGTGTCGCGCTTTCCACAACCAGGGGCAGAGCCTGGGCGTAATAGGGGGCATAGTCGGCCAGTGCGATTCCTGCGGCGGTAACGGTTGCCGAGGCCGACAGGGGGGAGACCACGAGTTGGCCGTTGGCGGTGATGGTGGCAGGGGCTTTGGCACCGTCTTGGGTCGCGGGGGTGATGGTCGAGGTTGCGGCGAATGGCACGGGGGTTGTCCCGGTGTTTACATCCCGGGCCGTGACGGACAGGTCGGCCATGGCGCACGAGAAACCGCCGGGTATTGCCCGGTCGATCCACTCCACGCTGCCCGATGTCACTGTCAAGCTGCGAATGACGGCCTGGATGGCCTTGTCTTGAGCGCTGCCCCGGGAGTCCTCCTCCTTGTTTTCCTGGGCAGGGAAATACTGCTCCCAATTGATGCTGCCGTCGTCGCGGCGTATGACCCTGAGAGCCGGATTGTCCACGCTGAGTTCCGAGAGAGCGAGGCGCATGTCGGATGGTGAAAATCGTTCCAGCCTAAAGGATATCTGCCGGGCTGAGAGAACCTTGCCGTCCTGGGGCGAGGCGATCTCAAGATCGGTCAGGTTGCCTCCGCCGCTGATGAAGAGGTTGATGCGCCGGGCGTCAGGTCGTTCGAAGTTGAGGGAAAGGTCCGAAGAAAAGCGTCCATGGACAAGGGATAGGGGAGTGTCCGCCGGAGCGTAGGGCCAGTATTCGCTGAGGTCCACATCGACCGCGCCCAGGTGGAATTCGGTGTGCAGGGAGTCGTGAAAGGGGAGGGTGCGCCCTTCCAGAGTGACCGGGTCGCCATTGACGACGGCCGAGCAACTGGGCTGGGTAAATTCGCCGCGCAGGGCCTCGAAGCTGGAAGTGAAGGGAATGTTCAGATTGATTTCGGAGATGACGTGGCGTTTGTTGCGTGGCTGGTCGTCGAAAACGATGGTGGCGTTGCTCATCTCGAATCCATAGAGGGCAAAGGGAAAAGGGGCTTCTTCCCGGCCCCGTGCCGTATCCGTTTCACTGTCAGCGTGGAGCAGGTCCGAGATGGAGTAGCGACCGTCATCGTAGCGGGTGACGCTTACGGCAAGCTCGCGCAGGGTGAGGTCATTGATGACCGGAGCCATGTGCCAAAGGGACGCCAGGTCCGCCCTCGCGCTCATTTCGTCAAAGGAGAGCAGCGGTTCTTCGTCGTCTGGGGCGTTCGGATGTGCATCCACCCGGAATTCCCGCAGGGTCAGGCGCAGGGTCAGGGGGTTGAAGGCGATTTCGCCGAGGTGGATGGGCCGCCCCAAGGCTGCAGCGCCCTGGCTGACCACGGTGGATTTGATGATGGCCGGGAGCAGCAGGAACCCGGCCAGAACGTAGGCGAGCAGGGCGCAGAGCAGCCCGAAGGCCACGCGCCGCACCCTTGGGGTGGCCATGGGGATTTTGTCGAGAAATGCCAGCATGCTCGGGTCCGCAAAAGCTCCAGGTTTGATTTGGAAATTCAAGGATAGCCGATTCCGCCTCGCTATGCCATATGCGCCGCATGATTTTCCGTATCTTTTTCAATGGCTCCGGTCATCCGGCGCAGTGGCAGAAGGTGAAACGCCGGGCGCATACGGTTGCGCCCGGCGTTTCGGGGGGGGGTGTGGAGGAGGAGGTGTGACTATTGCGATGATATGGTCCGCAGCTCTTCTGCCAGTCCGGCCATGCGCCGGACTTCGTCCCGGGCGCGCTCCATGCCGTGGGCCGTGCTTTCGGCCACGCGGCTGACCTCGCTGACGGAGTTGCTGATTTCGTCGCTGGTTGCCGATTGTTCCTCGGCCGCGGTGGCGATGGCCCGCACCTGGTCCGCGCTGCTGTCCACCAATGAGCGGATTGCCTCGAGCGCCGCGCCGGATTCGTTGACAAGCTGGGTGGCTCTCTCCACCGCAGATTCGGACTCGCCGACAGCCTCGACATTTTCCCGGGTTCCCTGCTGGATGGCCTGGATGGCCTCGTCCACTTCCTTGGTGGCGGTCATGGTCTTTTCGGCCAGTTTGCGCACCTCGTCGGCCACAACGGCAAAGCCGCGTCCGGCCTCGCCCGCTCTGGCCGCCTCGATGGCGGCGTTGAGGGCCAGCAGGTTGGTCTGGTCCGCGATGTCGGTGATCACGCCGAGAACCTTGCCGATGCCGTCGGCCTTGCTACCCAGGCTGTCCATGTTTTCCCGCAGCGCAAGGGAGCGGGTGCGGACTTCGCCCATGGCCTCCACGGCGCGCTTGACCACGTCTGCGCCTATGTCGGCCCGGCCGCGTGTCTCATCGGCCTGACTGGCGGCATTGGCCGCGTTGGAAGCCACCTCGATGACCGTGGCGTTCATCTGTTCCATGGCCGTGGCCGTTTCCATGGCGCGGGATTTTTGCACCTCGGCCCCCTCGGATGCCTCGGTGACCTGGTCGAGCAGGGTGGAGGAGGTTTCGGCGATGGACACGGCAACGTGGGTGATGCGGTCGTTGACCTCGCTGATACGCTCCAGGTTGGCCTGGATGCCGCGCTCCTTTTCCACCAGCTCGGTGACGTTGCGGGCTACCTCCATGCGGCCGATGATCTTGCCCGAAGGATCGCGCAGCACGTCAGAGGTGGGCTTGATGGCGACCTCCTTGCCATCTTTCATGATATGGATGACATTGCCCTCGTAGTGTCCATCGCGCTGCCGACATTGATGGATGGGGCAGTCATCGGTGCCGCAAATGGCGGTGTTGAAGATATCGCGACAGGGAGTGCCCTTGAGGTTTTCGAGCTTTCGACCGCCAAAACGCGCCGTGGCCTCGTTGCCCACGATGATCCGCATGTTGTCGTCCACGGTGAATATGGGATCGGGGACGGCGTTGACGATGTACATGTAGGTTCTTACCTCGGTGAGGATGTCGCCCAGCTTGCTCATGAGCACGTTGAACCAGCGTGCGAGGTCGCCCATCTCGTCATTGGCCGAGTCGTCCAGCCGTTCGTCGAGATCGGCCCGGTCCTCGGCGATGTCGCGGATCTTGCCGATGACGGCCTGCACGGGCCGGATGACACTGCGGCTGATGAACAGCCATGTGACCAGGGCGGGCAGGATGAGGATGGCCAGGAGCAGCGAGCCGATGGTCATGCCTGCCGAGCTGATGATGGCCGCAGTGTCTGAAGTGTCCATGGCGTAGACGATGAGGCCGATCTGGTTGCCGTTGTAGTCGCGCACCGGGAAGGCGGACAGGGCCATGGAATCCAGAATACGCATTCCGATTTCGCGTGTGCCCTGGTCCAGGAGGTCGGTGGGCACCATGTCCGCCACCTTCGGGTCGCCGGAGTTGGAGACAAGGACGAATCGGCCGTCTGTCACCGGATACTTGACCGGGTCGTTGAGTCCACGAGCGATGTTGAGTCGGTCGGCATTCATGTAGAGCAGGAGCTGTCTGCCCTCACCCTCGGCCGCATTGGCCAGGATGGGGTCAAAGTCGAGCAGCACCTCCACCGATCCCAGCTGTTTGCCGGTCTCATCGCGTACCGGCGTCAGGCCCCGGATGGCGAAACCGCCCCGGCCGAGTTCTATGCCTTCCACGGGCTGGCCGGTGCGGTTGACATCAAGCACGGTCTGCCGGAAAGACCTCAGGTCGTCGGAGACATCCATCCATACGCCGTCGCGCTGAGTCTGCTGTTTGCGCCAGGCGCGCAACAGGCTGCGGGCGTTGGGAAGGTGGAAGTGGAGCTGGAGCAGTTCTCCCGACATGGCCGCCGCATGTCCGACATTGACCGGCCCCATCGCCGCGCGCAGAAAGGTGCGCGCCTCCTGGACCGAGGGGTCGTTTTCGTCGTTGATGTTCCCTTCCTGGGCCATGCTGAAGGCGCGAAGCACCTCCGGGGTGCTGGAAAACAGCGAGGCCATCTGCTTGGCCCGGCTGGATGCGGAGGCGATGGAGTGGGCCAGCTCGGCCTCTTTCTCGTGCACCATGCTCCTGACGAAGTTTTCCCGCAGCAGCCCCAGGTCCGTGCGCAGCAGGTACAGACTGGCGCCGCCGAGCAGCAGCACAGTCCCCAGCACGGGGAGCAGCACTTTGAGACGTATGCTCATTTTCATGATCTGAATTCCTTGGTTTCAATAACAAAGGCCCGGCGGGGAACCCCGGGAAACGGGCCAAACGACCAAAGGCCCCATGCCGGAGGGGCGATCAATGTGCGCTCCGCTCCGGCCTCAGGACATGCCATCCTTATATCTTAACTGAATCTCTGGCTCGATGACAACTCTTTGTGCAACATTGGTGCTATTGTGCAATGTTGAACAATCTTGTTTCTTTCCTGTTTCGTACCATGCGTTGATGGCTTCTTGCCTGTTTCTCGGACGGAAAGTACAGAGTTGAGTTTTTTCGGAGGAGTGTCTCGATGTTTTAACGATGGGATGTTTTGTATGCTATGGACAAAAATCGTTCAATTATGAGTATTCATCTGGCAGTGCGAACGGCCATATCCTCTATGGTCCATGATGCAATGGTTGCTGGAAACTCCGTCTGGATGATGCAGGATTCTTGCGTGGTGCTGAAGTATCCTTTGCTGGCTAAGTGCGCGGAGATGACGCTGGTCCGGCCATTTTCTCCCGGCGCAACGGGCTACTTATTGTTCCGAAATTCCCAAGTTGTAAAAAAAACGCAAAAGGCCCGTGCCGGGTGTGCGGCACGGGCCTGTCCATGACAAGGGAACGGGATTACCCCTTTCTTGGTTTGAAGGGCTTCACAAAGGGGCGCTTGCCTGGGCCGGGCGATCCTTTCTTGGGATACTCGCGGCGGTAGGGCGGTTTTTTCGACGGTTCGCCAGGTTTGATCAGGGGGTGCCCCTCGCGGCTGCGCACCCGGTCGATGACTGTCCGGGCCTCGGCAGCGGGTACGGTGAAGGTGGTCTGTTCACCCTGAACCCGCACATGCTGGATAGCCCATGGTTTGATGTTTGCCGTTTTGGCGATGAACTCCACGAAATCCCTTGGATTCATGCCGTCCACACGGCCAAGGGAGCAGACAAGGTCGGCCCGTCCCCGGGTGGCCGGGGTGATGGCGTCGATTTCGCGGTAGCTCGATTCCATCAACTCGTCGCCAAAGGCGTGTTTGAGCAGTGCGGCAATCACCTCCTCGGCCTCCCGTCCGTCGAGGAGGCCGCGGGCCATGGGCAGGTAGGGATGGTGGGTCTCGTCGTTCATGATGGCGTCGAGCCCGTGGAGCATGCGGCTCTTCTTGGTGTGGATGACATCGCTGATGCGCGGGAGCTTGGCCTTGGCGATATCAATGCCCGAGCTTTTGGTGATGTACATGAGTCTGCGGAATTCGCCGGGTGCGATCAGGGTGATAGCCACGCCTTCCCTGCCGGCCCTGCCTGTTCGGCCGGTACGGTGGACAAAGGTTTGCGGGTCCTGGGGAAGAGCGAAGTTGACTACATGGCTCAGGTCGGGCACGTCGATGCCGCGCGCGGCCACGTCGGTGGCCACGAGAATGGTCACGAGCCGTTTGCGGAAGCGACCGAGGATTTCCTCGCGTCGGGCCTGGGAGAGGTCGCCGTGGATTGGCTCGGCCGGGTAGCCGCGCTCGGTCAGGCGTCCGGCCACCTCGTCGGCGTCGGCGCGGGTGCGCGTGAAGACAAGGCCGTAGAAGTCGGGCTCGGCGTCCACCACCCTGCACAGGGCCTCGAAACGATCCGAATCGGCCACCTCGTGGAAAACCTGGCGGGTGAGGGGGGTATCGTTCTTTTCGGCCTTGACCGTGACCAGTTCATAGTCGCCCATGAATTCCCTGGCGATACGCATGACCTCGGCGGGCATGGTGGCCGAGAAGAGCAAGGTGCGCCGCTCCGGCCCTGTTGCCTTG
This sequence comes from Pseudodesulfovibrio alkaliphilus, assembly GCF_009729555.1. Lineage (NCBI taxonomy): Bacteria > Pseudomonadati > Thermodesulfobacteriota > Desulfovibrionia > Desulfovibrionales > Desulfovibrionaceae > Pseudodesulfovibrio > Pseudodesulfovibrio alkaliphilus. The sequence continues at coordinate 69,746 of NZ_WODC01000010.1, read as the reverse complement.
AGAATTTCGCGCACGTCGTCCACAAAGCCCATGTTGCACATCTCGTCGGCCTCGTCGAGAACCACAAAGTCGAGCTGGTTGAGGCGCAGGGTGCCCCGGTCGAGATGGTCCATGATGCGGCCCGGAGTGCCGACCACCACGTCCACCCCGCTTTTCAGTGCTTTGAATTGCATGTGGATGGCCTGTCCACCGTAGACCGGCAGGACGCGCAACCGTTTGTTTCCCTTAAGGGAGTTGATCTCCTCGGCCACCTGGATGGCCAGCTCCCGGGTGGGGGTCAGGACGAGTGCCTGGACCCGTCCCGCGTTGGCCTCGGCGGTCTCGATGATGGGCAGGGCAAATGCCGCGGTCTTGCCTGTGCCTGTCTGGGCCTGACCGACAATGTCCACCGTGCCGCCAAGCAGCAGGGGGATGGTTCGCGCCTGAATGGGGGTGGGGGTGGTGAAACCCTTGGATTCCAGGGCCGCAATGGTTTCTTCTGAGAGGCCCAAAGCCTTGAATTCGTTCATGATGTCCTTGTTGCCGGTGTAGGGCCGGCCAGTGAATGGCGATGGAACCGCACAAACCCGCATCGCATACGTTGCGACAAGGGTGCGGGTCAATGGCGCCTGCTCAGAGGCCGCATGGCGCGGCCCGAGAGCGGGAAATTAGCGGGGGCGGAAGGTGATGCGTCCGCGGGTCAGGTCGTAGGGGGAGAGTTCGACGGTGACGGTGTCGCCGGGCATGACGCGGATGCGAAACTTGCGCATCTTGCCGGAAATGTGGGCGAGGACGGAGTGACCGTTTTCGAGTTCGACGCGGAACATGGCGTTGGGCAGCGCTTCTTCGACGGTGCCCTGGACGGTGATGCCTTCTTCTTTGGCCATATATGCTGTATCCTCCTTGAGGGGACGGGAAAAGCCCGCCCCGTGGGGGCGGGCTGGGGTTGCCGTTTTCGGCGTAGGTTCGGTGACTACCAGCGGGGACGCTCGGGACGGGGGCGGGCTTCGTTGACCTTGATGTTGCGGCCTCCGAAGTTGCTGCCGTCCAGGTTCTCGATGGCTTCGAGCGCACCCTGGTCTTCCATTTCCACGAAGCCGAATCCGCGAGGACGGCCGGTCTCGCGATCATTGACGAGTTTGACGGAATGCACTTCGCCGTAGGTCTCAAAGGCTGTGCGCAGTTCTTCTTCCGTACAGCTCCAGGGCAGGTTGCCCACATAGATGTTCTTGGCCATTCGTACAGGTCTCCAGAAAGATGTAAGAAAAGTGTTCTCTGTTGGCGACATGTCGCCCGGTGAACCGGATCGAGGCCATGCGAATCGCACAAGCGTCCCAAATACCTCAAACTGTCCACCCATCGTCAACCGGGGTGACGATGCCGCAGCGTGTCCCCATGGACGGCGCCGACTACCGTAGTAAGTGGCCTTACGCTTTGAAGATAGTCCAGTCAAGGGAAAATTGCCGTTGTGGCCCATGTTTCTTCAGATGACCGAGGCCATCTCCTCGAACAGCCTGTCGGGATCGTACAGTCCGGGGTGCTTCACGTCCAGGGCGTCCATGGTCGTAAAAAAAGCGTCCCAGCCCTCGATCTCGGCCGCCTTGCGTTTGTCCACGAACACTTTGAAGATGGTTCCCCGAGGGCATTTTGTCAGATTGAGTTCAAGCACTCCGGCCGGGGTCATGTCGGTCCAGACGGCGGACCATGAGGATCGGTCCCCTTCGGTTTTCTTGAATTTTTCATGGTACGCTTCGAAAATCCGCTCGATATCCGCCCTTTCCATTCCTCACCTCGCTTTTTCTCCATCATGCCTGAAAACCAGTGTTGCGCCAAGTCTGTCCAGGTGTTTGCCAGCAGGCCGGTTTTGTTTTAGTTTCCGTCGCAGGTGCGCGGGTTGCGGCCGGGATTCTTGACGGCGGGAGGTGGGCGTGCAGGCAGTTGTCAGATGGATGGTCATGCCCAGGCGTCGCGACGTTGGCATTGTCAACGCGGGGCTTGGGGTCTGGATGGGCGTGGAGGGATACGGTCCCCTGGATTCGCGGCGGCTGCAGGTCTGTGTTGAAGGGGTGTTTTCCTATTGCGCCGGGTCCATCCTGTCGTGTGGGTGTGGGGGGGAAATCGTCGTGAGTCTGTTCAGGGCGGACGACGACCTGCGGGTGCTCATGCAGCACGGCGGCCCGGCCGGCGAGTGGGACGAATGCCTCAAGCTTGATGGGAAACCCCCTATCAGGCGGACCAGTTTTGACGCCATGGGTCTGTTCATAGCCCGGGAGATGCTGCACTCGCTGACCTGTGACAGCCGCTACGACGTGGCCACAGGCAGTCCGCTGAGAACCTACGAAATGGTGTACCGGCCGATGGCTTTTCCCGTTCGGTCCTGAGAAGCGCACACGGTTCGTCTTGCCCGCCGGGTCGGGACCGGCTATGGTCCGTCCTGACATTTTTTTGTCAGGGGGGCGCGTGAGGGGCGATTGCGAGATCATGGGAGTCTACTCCCACAGCACCAAATACGAGTACAAGATCGGCCAGCGAGGCTCGCGCTACCGGCACGGCACCTATTGGTTCGTTCGCAGGCGCGGCGAGGACATGTACGAGGTCCGGCCCCTCAACGCCAACCATATCCCATCCGGCGTCTCCCGGCTCATTGATCGCGACGAGTTCCTTACATACTATACCCCCGAGCTGACCTACTATCAGGAAAACACCCTGCCCTGCCTGGAGGCGCTGCGGAAGAAAGTCCGCATGGGCCGTCGGTACTTCAACCTCGGCCAGATGGACAGGGCGGAGCGGGAGTTTTGCAGCGCGGTCCTTATGCAGGAGGATTCCGTGGACGCCAATATGGCCTTGTCCGAGGTCTACGCCGAGCAGCAGGAATTCACCAAACTGCGTACCGTGCTCGACAAGTTGCTCAATATCGACGAGGTCTTTCGCGAGGAGCAGCGACACCGCTTCAACGAGTTCGGTATTAATTTGCGCAAACAGGGGCGGTTCGACGACGCAATCCGCTTTTACGCCAAGGCCCTTGAGGTCAATGAAGACGACGAGAACCTGCACTTCAACATGGCCCGAGCCCTGCACGGCAAGGGACGGGACGAGGCGTGCCGCGAGCACCTCGCCCGGTGCATGGAACTCAATCCGGAGATGGCCGAAGCCAGGAGCTTTCTGCGTTCTCTTGATGCAGTGCGGGCCGAGGAGAGCAATGGCGAGCGGGCTGCGGGACGGGGCGATGGCGGCAAGGAAAATTATGTGTTTTCGCTGAAGTAGGCAAGGGCCGAATTCCAGGCGGCGCGGCTGGTCCGTTGACAATACCACGATCCGGTGGATGGGTCGTCCGGCTGGCTCGCGTTGGCAAATCCGTGGCCTGCGTCCTGGTACATGACGAGGCGATAGTCCACCCCGGCCTCGCGCATCTCCCTCTCGAAGACAGGAATCTCCTCCAGGGGCACCACCGTGTCGTGGGCGCCGTGGATCACCAGAATCCTTCCCTTTACGTCCCCGGCGGCGCAGGGCAGGGGCGTGTTCAGGTAGCCATAGAAGCTGGCCGTGGCCAAAAGCGGCGCACCGGATCGGGCCAGCTCAAGAGCCGCGCATCCGCCAAAGGAAAACCCGGCCGCAAAGAGGCGCTCCGGGTCCACCGGACAGCGTCCTTCCCGTCCGAGATCCGCCAGGGCATCGAGTCCGGCCCCGGCGCGGTGGCGCATGAGCCGTCGATCCGTCCGGTAGACACGCGCCGCTGCCGAGGCCGCTTCTCGCGACGCGGGCCGTACGTCCTCTCCGTACATGTCGGCCAGGAGGACGGCGTAGCCTCGACGGGCCAAGGTCTCGGCATGGGGAAGCATGTACTCTCCCGGCCCGGTGAACTCGTGGATGAGCAGCACACCGGGTAGGGGGCCGTCTGCGGCCAGAACTTCGTTGAAAACCAGCGTGCCCGCCAATCGGGCGGGGCCGTGTCTGTACGGCAGGGGCATGTATGTAATCACGCGAAATCATCCTCGCAAATGTGGGTGCCCATGACGTGGGCAGAGTGCATGGGCTCGTAGCCCTGTTCGTCGCTGCCGCCGTGGTGGTAGGCGCAGAAGTATTCACCGTTGCCAAGGGATGCCCAACCCGAATAGCCGAAGTCTGGCGACACGGCGAAGCGGTCGTTCATCAGTTCCAGAACATGGGTTTGAACCCACTGGTCGGGCAGACCGTCAAGGGCGTCCCACTCCCAGGCGTAGGCTCGGAGCATGGCCGGTTCGTCGATACGCAGCTTGATCCGTTTCCAGGTGCAGTCCACCGCATTGTCTTCAAAGGGGTATGGTGCGCCGAAGAGGATGGCCCGTGTGTCGGCGTGGTCGTCGTCAACGCGCACTTCGGCCCGGCGTTGGCCGTTGGTGGAGAGGGCGACGCGGCCAGCGGCGTAGTCCAGCCGGATGGTGTGGAAGCGCCCCGGCTCAAGGGGCACGGTCGCACCTGTCTTGCTGTTTTGCTCCGAGGGGTCTTGCGGATCAGGGGCGGTCTCGATGCGGTCGGGAAAGAGCCGGAACCAGACGCCCAGGCGCAGACCGCAGCCGTTTGGCCCGGCATGGTCCACGCGCACCTCTGCCTCAAGGGTGGCCCTGGCCGAGCGGGGGTCGGTCATGGGGCGCAGGGCGTAGCGGACCACGCTGCCCGGCCCGGGCTGGCCGCAAACGCGCAAGCCCTCGGGTGTCAGGCTCGGATTGGCCGGGTCCGGGTGGCGACCGTGGACACGGAAGTCATCGGACAGTTCCTCCTCAGAGCCGAGCCAGGCGCAGGTGCCTCCGTCCGGGCCCACGTTGCGGTAGGTGACGAGCAGCTTTCCGTCCCCGGTCAGCCCCAGGGTCGGGCGGTGGCCGATGAGCGGAGTGGGTGCAGGGTCGGACCATGTCCGGCCCAGGTCGCGGCTGACGCACAGGTACATGGGCTCGTAGACAAAGCTGTTTTCGCGCATCAGGGCCAGCAGGCGGCCATCGGGCAGCAGGGCCATGGAAGCCTCGCAGAGCACGAGGTTACGCGGGCGGGCGACGACCGAGAGGGCTGTCCAGGTGCAGCCCGCGTCTTCGGAGCGGTAGACCATCTGCTCGGTGTTGGCCTGCCGGATGGCCGGGTGGTCAACGGTGCCCCGGTGCTGATGGCCGGTGGTCAGCAGCGCGCCGTCCTCAAGCTCGATGGGGCGGTCAAGGAGGGCGTGGTGCAGCCCTTTGGGCGTGAGCGTGTCCCAGGTGCGGCCCAGGTCGCTGGTGAGATACAGGCGCGGCCCGGCGTCGTCCGTCATGATCAGTCGGCCGTCGTGCAATGGGGCGATGCGCGGACAATGGCTCCAGGGAACATCCATACGCATGGCCTCGCCAAAGCTGCGGCCGCCGTCGGCGCTCTCCTTGACGAGCAGGGCGCGGCGCGTACCCACATGCTGGTCATATTCGTTATAGGCGACGATCAGACGACGATCTCCGGTGCAGACCACATCGGGAAAGCAGAGATAGTGGCCTTCACGGCGGTCGATGACCGTGTGGCGGTCCGTGGCGTTGGTCAGGCTGGGCATGTTGTCGGGTGCGAAGCGGACTAGTCTTCGCCTCGTTCGTCCTGGACCCGTTTGGTTTTGGCGAAACTGCGCGGCAGCTCTCCGGGGCCGAGGATGCTCACCTCGCTGCGGACCAGGATGTGCTTGCGGATATCGTTGGCCACGGCTCTGGCCAGCCTCTCGTCGTTGTCCGCGCTCGCGTCCGGGGTGCGCTCCACGCGCACGGCCATGTGGTCCAGACCCTCGCGGCGGGTCAGGGAGATTTGGTATTCTGCCGAGAGTTCCGGGAAGCCTTCCAACACCGAGCCGATCTGGCCGGGGTAGATGTTCACGCCCCGGAAGATGAACATGTCGTCGCTGCGGCCCATGATCCTGTCGATGCGCGGCATGGACACGCCGCAGGGGCAGGGGCCGGGGATGAGCCGGGTCAGGTCGCGGGTGCGGTAGCGGATGAGGGGCGAGGCCTCCTTGCGTAGCGATGTGACCACCATCTCGCCCACCTCGCCCGGAGCCACGGGCGCAAGGGTCTCGGGGTCCAGGATCTCAAGGATGAAGAGGTCGGCCCAGTAGTGGATGCCCTCGTGGGCCTCGCACTCCAGGCCCGTGCCCGGGCCATAAAGCTCGGTCATGCCGATGATGTCGAAGCTGTGTTCAAGGCCGAGGGACTGCTCGAACTGGCGGCGCATCTTGGGGGTGTGGGTCTCGGCTCCGAAGATGGCCCGCTTCAGGGCGAGGCGCTCGGCCAGTCCCTGTTTGTGCACCTCCTCGCCCATGAGCAGGGCCATGGACGCGGTGGAACACAGGCAGGTGGACTTGAGGTCCGTCAGCATCTGGAGCTGAATCTCCAGCAGACCGGGACCGACAGGCAGGGCCATGGCTCCGAAGCGTTCGCAGCCGAGCTGGAATCCGGCCCCGGCTGTCCAGAGTCCGTAGCCCACGCAGATCTGCACCCGGTCCTCGCGGGTCAGACCGGCCAGCTCGAAGCAGCGGGCGAACATGTCCTTCCACAGATCGATGTCGCTTTGGGTGTAGGCCAGGATCTTTCGCTTGCCCGTGGTGCCGCTTGAGCCGTGGATGCGAACCACATCCCTCTCGGGCACGGAGAGCAGGGGCATGGGGTAGCCGTCCTTGAGATCGTCGGCCGTGGTGAAGGGCAGCTTGCGGATGTCGTCCAGGGAGGCGATGTCGCCGGGAGCGATGCCCATGGCCTCAAGGCGCGATCGGTAGAAGGGACTGCCGCCAAAGGCGTGGTTCACGGTCCAGACAAGACCCTCAAGCTGGATGGCCGCGATCTGGTCCTCTGTCAGGTCCGGTATGAAACGGTGGCGCATTGCTGAACTCCTTGGTGCGTTCGGCGGCAGCGCCCCTTGTGTCGGGCGCGGGAATCCGGTAGCTCTTTGGGGTGGCCGCCCAGTGGGTATTCATGCAGCAAAAGCGGCCGATCATCAAGCTTGGAAAGGAGAATCATGGAGAGCATGCCGGGCTGGCTTTTCTTCCTGGTGGCGGGCGTGGCGGGCCTGGAGCTGGGAGGCATGGCCACCATATTCATCCAGCGGTGGATCGACGAGCGGCCCATGCTCAAGCCGCTGCGCTCCGCCTGTCCGAGCTGCGGACACACCCTCTCGTGGCGCGACACCATTCCGGTGGTCAGCTTCTTCGTGCTCAAGGGGCGTTGCCGCCACTGCGACGCGCCCATCGGCGGCCAGTACATGCTGGTGGAGCTTTCCTGCATGGCCTGGTCCCTTGCCCTGGCCCATCACTTTGGTCCGGGACCGGAGTGGGGCATCTATCTGGTCCTTGGGGTCATGTTGGTGGCCGGGAGCTTCATCGATTTCGAGACCATGATGCTCCCGGACCGCGTTACCCTGGGCGGCGCCGTCCTGGCCCTGGCTGCGGCCCTGATCCTGCCCGAACCGGGCTGGCTCGACAGCATGGCCGGAGCTGCCTGCGGGGCCGGGTTCTTCTGGCTGGTGCAGCACGCCTACCGGCTGTGGCGCAAGGAGGAGGGGATAGGGACCGGCGATGTCAAGCTGATGCTCATGATCGGGGCCGTCACCGGCCTGACCGGGCTGCCCGTGGTCATCCTGGCCGCTGCCGCGACATCTGGCGCGGCCTGCGCCGTCTATCTGCTGCGGCCCGGCAGCAAGGGGCTTCGCACCCGTATCCCGTTCGGCCCCTTTCTGAGCCTGGGCTGCATGCTCCACATACTCTACGGGCAGCATATCCTACGCTGGCTTGGTCTGTAACAAGGAGGAACAGCCGCATGCGCGGACGCTACGCTCTGCTTCACCGATTCGCGTTGGCGACCCTGGCCCTGTCGGTTCTGCTTGCCGCTTGCGCCGGGCATCGCATTGAGCCCATCCCGGCCTGGCCGCTGCACACCGTGCAGGTGGACGATGCGCAGCTCGCCTACCGGGTTGCCGGCACGGGCCCGCCGTTGCTCCTGATCATGGGCTACGCCGGAACCATGGACATATGGGACGCCACCTTCGTGGCCCGGCTGGCCAAGACCCGGCGGGTCATCCTCTTCGACAACCGGAACATGGGCCATTCCACGGCCTCGGACGCGTCTGCGAGCATGGAGCGCATGGCCCGGGACACCCTGGGACTCATTCAGGCCCTGGGTCTTGACCGACCCGATGTTCTGGGCTGGTCCATGGGTTCCATCATCGCCCAGGAGATGGCTCTGGCCCGGCCCGATGCCGTGGGCAAGCTGGTTCTCTATGGTTCGGCCTGCGAAGCCGGCCCGGTGCTGGAGGCCGTGGACCGCATGAGAGCCCTGAGCCACGAGCGGTTCATGGCCGAGCTGTTCCCGGCCGAGTGGGCGCGGCGCAATTCCGACGTGTTCGCCAGGCTGCCGAACCCGGCCCTGCCGCCTTCCCCCGAGGCCCTGGCCAGCCAGCGCGAGGGTCTTCGCCAGTGGGCCGGCACGACCGACAGGCTGCCCGGCCTGCGTGGCCCGGTGCTGCTGTTGGTCGGGGAGGAGGACGCCATCACCCTGGTGCAGCAGAGCGTGACCATGGCCGGGCTGATTCGCGGGGCGTGGCTGGCCCGTTTCGACGGCGGCGGGCACTGGCTCATGTACCAGAATCCCGAGGCAATGGCCGATGTGGTGGAGACGTTCCTGCGCACCCGGCAGGATCTGCTGGACTGATTCGTCCGGCCCGGAAGGGCCGACCATGAAGGAAAATCCCGGAATGACCGATCAGTAGCGCCCGGACGGCTCGCGGGGCCATTCGCCCCGATAGCCCCGGCACAGGTGGAGGGTGAACTCCCGCGCCGGACTGCCCCGGAAGGTGGAGGTGTAGTGGATGGGAGGGCTCACGGACTCGAACAGGGCGTGGACCGGCTCCGGCGCCTCGCCCTGGAAATTTTTGCGGACCATGATCGCATCCCATCCGGTGCGCTCCAGGCCCGGGCCGGGCCAGATGTCGTACTGGTTCATCCGCCGGTCCGAGCCCCACAGGCAGAAGGTGATGGGTTGGTCCGGGGCATAGAAGGCCAGGGCGGCCGTGATGTCGTACTTGTCGCTGAACAGGAACGTCCGGTCCGGGTGTGCGAATTCCGCCTCCGCCAGTCGCCGCGTCTCAAGGCCCAGGTCGTCCCAGCCCTTGAGCCGGTTGGTGATGTTCCAGGCGTCGGGAAGCGGAATCAGCGGCGAGGCGAAGATGAGCAGGGTCACTCCGGTCGCCGCTCCCGCCAGGGCCAGCCGCGCCCTGGGCGAGCGCTGCGGGTTCTCCCACCACCCCTTGAGGGCCATGCCGCCCAGCACGCTCGCGCCCATGAAGGCGGCGGCGGTCCAGTTGGCCTCGGTCTTGGTCTTGAACGCCCACAGGGTGATGGCCCCCCACAGCGGCCAGAAAAAGAGCGCGGATTGCAGGTCGCGCCGGTAGACGCGGTCGAACGAGCCGATGGGGCCGAAAAAACCCTTGCGCACCGCGTGCCAGCCGCCCACCATCACGAAAACGAACCACCACGGTCCCATCAGCCCGATCTGCGCCCCAAGCATCTCAAGGAAAGGCAACACCCGCAGCGAAAACGGCCTGGCCTCGCCCGTGGAGAGCTTGGCCACATGCTTGAAACCCACCCAGTCGTGCTGCATGTTCCACAGGATAATGGGCAGCATGCCCGCTGCCGCGCCTGCCGCGCCCGCCAGCACGAACCGTCGCCAGAACCGGGGCGGCAACTGCCCCCGCAGATGCAGAATGGCGGCATAGATCACGGCCAGTCCCAAGAAGGCCAGCATCATGTACTTGGCCAGAATGCCCACGGCCACACACACCCCGAGAATCACGAAGGGCACGTTCGAGGGTACGCGGTCCGGCCTGTTGCGCGTGGCCGCAGCCAGGGCGAAGAAGGCCACGGTCCAGCACAAGATGAGCGGGTTGTCCGTAGTCATCAGGATGCCCAGCCCGTTGAGCAAGGGCATGGTGGCGGCCACAAAGACCACATACACCGCCAGCCGATACTCCCGCCAGACCCGCGAAACACCCACATACAGCGCTGCCTGGATCGCGCTCATGCCGATCACCGCGCCGAACCGGACCCCAAGCTCGACACTGCCGAAGACCTTGCACCACAGCCCGATGATCCCGGCGATGAGCGGCCCCTTGGAATAATACGAAAGCTGCGGCCTGCGAATCCAGTCCCAATACTGGGCCTCGTCCTGCACCAGATTGAGCTGGCCCGTGACCACAAACCAGTACCGGACCGCAAACGACGCCGCGATCACCACAAAGGCGATCACGTCCAGACGCGGAGAATAGGATTCGTTGACAGGCTGCATAAATGTCAGGGACAGGTATAATACCTCCGCCCCCATGGCAAGCCCGAGGATGGTGGAAGCGCCTCCGGCGGCCGGGAGAAGGGAGCGGGGAACCTTTTGAGAAAGGTTCCCCGCTCCCTTCCCCCGGACCCCCATCCCTCACCCCTCCAAAACTTTTTGTGTCGCTTCGCGGGGGGAGGTGGGGCCATCACTCTTGCTAACGACTGCGTATTTGGCAGCGACCCGCCTGGGCCGCCCGGATGCTCTCTCGAAGCCGCGCCGCATTGGCAGGGCTCTTGAGCAGATACGCGCTCTCCATGATGCTGTTGTAGTCCCGCAGCGACATCATGACCACGGCCTCGGCATTGCGCCGCGTGATGATGATCGGTTCGTGCGAATCGCATACTTCGGCCATCTTGGTAGCCAAATTCTGGCGGGCGTAGGTGTAAGTGATGGATTCGGGCATGGGGGTCTCTATTGCTGCTCAGCCAGTAGACAGGTCGGGGGCGGGACGATGGCGTCTGCACACTCTGTGTGGTTGGTCACTCATCCATTGGGAGGTGGAGGCTTTCGTTAACGACTTTGAGGCTATCAATTTCATATGTTGGTGGACTCGGTTTTCTATTTCCTGCTTTAATGGTTGAGATTTTAACAATATTAGCGGCGAATCTCATTTTAAAAATTTCCTTGGCAGGATGCTGCTTGATTTTGTGCAAAAAAACATTGTCCAAAATTATAGCAGTGAATTTTCGCCCAGTTTCTTTCCCCTCAAACTTCCATTCCTGATAATTACCAATTGCTACCACAGTGAGAATGTCGTCATATTCTTCTACTGTGGTTAAATCTTCAGGGTGTACCTTGAAATAGGGTCTATCGAATTTGGTGATCTGGGCTTTTGCATTTATACCGCCATCAATCTGGACTTCGTCAAATCCACTCTGTTCAAGGAATAACGTCATATCATCAAGAGACAATTTAAAATCTAAGTTTGCAATAAGCTTAAGAAGGCGTCTTTTTTCTTCATCTGACAATTTCGAACCAGTTACCTTCTCTTCAAGAAGGTTAGAATCACCATTTGATTCTTTAAACAGGTTGATAACATAGGCGTAAGTGCTTTTTATTGCATTAGATGGTTTGTATTCGTGATAGGTGTCGATGGTAGTTACGGAAGCATACAGGCCGACCGCCGCAACTGCCATCCCAGCGAACTTAAGTATTGCACGAAGTGAACCTTCCTCCTCAGCGACAATTTCAAGGGTAACTTCAATCCGAAAAAGCTCTTTGTTTAGCCGAATAAAGGATTCATTAAAACCCATCAACGATCGGGCATACCACTGGACATCCATAGTATGGTTGTCAGTAGCTTTGCCAAAAAAAGTGAGCGATAGGAAATCTTCGATTGACTTTTTTTCTAAAAAGGATGCTTGGTCCATTCCGCCCCTCAGAGTGAAGATATGCCACGCTATAAGGAATCGTTAAGATTCAATATAAGCACAGCGAACACAAATAATCAAGATTTGTGCCCTCAATCTTTCCCTCCCCCCCCCCCCCCCGCCAAAAAGTTTAGGAAAAAGGGGGATGGGGGTCCGGGGGAAGGGAGAAAAGAACCCTTTTCAAAGGGTTTTTTCCCCCTTCCCCCGGCCGCCGGAGGCATCTCCATCCCCCTATTGCCAGGGCTCCATGAATTGGGTGCTTGTGTGGCCGGTGGCGATGTGGGTGATGAGTGCGGAGCCGAACACGGCGGCGTCCATGAGTCCGGCGAAGCTGGCGAGCTGGTCGGGGTGTTTGATGCCGAATCCCAGCGCGATGGGGATGGTGAAGATGGACCGGGCCTCGGCGAGTTTTTCGCGGATGCGTTCGGGCAGGGATTCGCGCTGGCCGGTGGTGCCGAGGACCGAGACGAAGTAGCAGAAGCCCTGAGCGTCCTCGGCGTAGAGGCGCATGCGATCAAGGCTGGTGTTCAGGCCGATGAGCGGGACCAGGGCGACGTTGTGGGGGGCCATGGCCTGCTTGACGAAGCCGGATTCCTCGTGGGGCAGGTCGGCGATGATCAGGCCGGAGACTCCGGCGGCGGCGCAGTCTGCGCCAAAGGCGTCAAGGCCGTACTGATAGACGGGGTTGAGATAGCCCATGAGCAGCAGGGCGGCGTTGAAGCTGCCCTTGCGCGCCTTGAGGCCCTCGAATATCCAGGCGAGGTCGATGCCGTCCTCAAGGCATTTGAGGGACGCTTTTTCCACGACCGGGCCATCGGCCACGGGGTCGGAGAAGGGCATGCCTATTTCGATGACGGCCGCGCCTGCGGCGTCGAGCTGTTCGAGTTCCTTCCAGAACTGATCGCGGCTGGGGAATCCGGCGGGCAGGAACGGGATGAGGGCGACCTTGCCCTTGGCCATGGCAGCTTCTATTTTCGATTGCATGGGATTCATTGCATATTCTCCTAAAGGATGGAATCGACGATGGCCATGTCCTTGTCGCCGCGGCCCGAGAGGCAGACGAGGACGGACTTGCCCTTGAGTTGGGCGCAATGCTCGATGGCGTAGGCCACGGCGTGGGACGATTCCAGCGCCGGGATGATGCCTTCGCGCCGGGAGAGGGTCATGAAGGCGTTGATGGCCTGGGCGTCGTTGATGGTTACGTAGGTGGCGCGGCCGGTGGCGTGCAGGTGGGCGTGTTCGGGGCCCACGCCGGGGTAGTCGAGGCCGGGCGCGATGGAGTGCGAGGGCAGGATCTGGCCCTGGGGGGACTGGAGCAGCTTGGTCTTCATGCCGTGCAGGATGCCGTCGGTGCCGAGGTTGAGCGGGGCGGAGTTGTCGCAGCCGGGTTCGCCTGTGCCTGCAGCCTCAACGCCCACGATGCTCACCGAGGGATCGGGCACGAAGTGGTGGAACATGCCGATGGCATTGGAGCCGCCGCCCACGCAGGCCACGACCACGTCGGGCAGGCGGTTGTTGTTGCGCTCCAGGAACTGCTGCCGGGCCTCGCGCGAGATGACCTGCTGGAACTCGCGCACCAGGGTGGGGAAGGGGTGCGGCCCGGCGGCGGTGCCGAAGCAGTAGTGGGTGGTTTCCTGGTCCGAGAGCCAGCGCCGCAGCGCCTCGTTGATGGCGTCCTTGAGGGTCTTGGTGCCGGACTCGACGGCCACGACCTCCGCGCCCATGAGGCGCATGCGGTTGACGTTGGGGGCCTGGCGGACCACGTCGGTGGCGCCCATGTAGACGAGGCACTTCATGTCGAGCATGGCGGCGGCCACGGCTGTGGCCACGCCGTGCATGCCCGCGCCGGTCTCGGCCAGCAGGGTGGTCTTGCCCATCATCTTGGCCAGCAGCCCCTGGCCCAGGGTGTTGTTGATCTTGTGTGCGCCCGAGTGGTTGAGGTCCTCGCGCTTGAGCCAGAGGTCGAGCCCCAGGTCTCGCGAGAGGTTGGGGCAGTGGGTGATGGCCGAGGGGCGGCCCACGTTTTCCTTGAGCATGGCCGTGAAGCGGCTCTGGAATGCCTCGCTGGGGAGGATGGCCTGCATGGCCTGCTCAAGCTCCAGAAGGGGCGGCATGAGCAGCTCTGGGATGAACTGGCCGCCGAAATCGCCGAAGTATCCTTTTTTCATGGCTATCTTACCTTGTCGATCCGGTCGAAGACCGCTTGCAGTTTGCTATTGTCCTTGATTCCAGGTTGGCTTTCCACGCCGGAGTTGATGTCCAGGCCCGGGGGATTCAGGGCCAGAGCGGCGTCGATATTGTTCGGGCCAATGCCTCCTGCCAGGAACCAGGGTGTTTGTATTTCAATGTGTTGCAGGATTCCGAAATCAATGGACTGCCCCGTGCCGCCCTGGCCCTTGCCGCCTGCGTCGAGGAGGAAATGGCCGCAGACTTCGGCGTGGTTTTCCATGTCGCGCAGCAGGGCCTCGGGCGAGGCGTAGGTCTCGGGCCAGAAGGTGCGGATGACCCGGTCCGGTCCCACGGCCTCGCAGAAGGCCATGTCCTGCCCGCCGTGCAGCTGGGCGGCGTGCAGGCCGCAGCGGTCCATGATTTCGATCACCTCGTCGGCGGACTGGTGGACGAAGACCCCCACCTTGACGGCGCGGCCGGTCTTGACCGAGGCGACAAAGTCCGGGGCGGCCCGGCGCGGGCTGGCCGCGTGGAAGATGAACCCGAGCAGGTCCGCGCCCAGGGATACGCACAGGCGGACATCCTCCATGCGGGTCATGCCGCAGATTTTGATCAGGGGTCGGGACATCAGAGTCTTCCCGTCAGTTCGGCCAGCAGACGGCCGGGGTCGTCGGCCCGCATCAGGCTGGTGCCGATGAGCACGGCGTCGAAGCCGAGGGCGGCCATCTCCTCCACCTGTGCGCGGGTCGACACGCCGCTGGCGCTGATCCACAGCTCGCCATCGCGTTTTTGCCGGATGAAGGAGCGGCTTTGGTTCAGAGTGGTGGTCAGGGTGTCCAGGTCGCGGTTGTTGACCTGGATGATGTCCGCTCCGGCTTGGCGGGCCGTGTCCAGGTCCGCTTGGTCGAATATTTCCACCACCGGGGCCAGGCCGGGCATGCGTGCCAGATCCACCAGTTGCTTGAGTTCCGCGGCAGAGGCGAACATGCGTGCGATGAGCAGCACGGCCGAGGCCGGGCTGGACGCGGTCATGGCCACCTGGAGCGGGTCGAAGATGAAGTCCTTGCGCAAGAGCGGCAGGCCCGGCCCCTTCATCATGAACAGGTAGTCGGGATGGCCGCCGAAGTAGACGTGTTCGGTGAGGACTGAGATGGCGGCTGCGCCGTTCGCTGCATATATATCCGCAAAATCCAATGGGTTGGCGTGTTCTCGGATGACGCCTTGGCTGGGGCTCGAAGGCTTGAACTCGGCGATGACCGCGCCCGGTCCCTTGGCCCGGATGGCCTCGGTGAAGGATGGGCGCCCGTTCTGGTACACGGCGGGCACGCGGCCCTCCATGAAGTCCTTGCGCAGGCTTTCGATCTCTTTTTGCTTGGCTTGCCTGAATTTATCCAGCATTGGGGATTCCCTTGGTAAGTCCGTTGTTAACAATGTCTCTGGCCATGTCCGCGCATTCGCGCATGGTGCCTTGGTCGAGAAGGTGGAGGCACCCTGCCAGATTGAGGGCAACCATGTCCATCATGGCCCTGGGGCCGGTGCCCGCGAGGACTTCGCGTAGTTTGGCCACGGCATCGTCCTTGCCGCCGACGCGCACGTCCTCGGGCGCATGGGGAGCGAAACCGAGTTTCTCGGGATTGACAGTGATCTTTTCCATGACATCGTCGTTGATCAGGTAGCCCCGGTTGACGCCCCAGGTGGTCAGCTCGTCGAAACCGCCCGCTCCGGCGAAGATGAGGGCGCGGCGTACGCCTGTCAGCAGCAGGGTCTCGCCCATGAGGTGGAGCTTGTCGGGTGCGCCCACGCCGAGTAGCTGGTGCGATGGGCGGGCCGGGTTGAGCAGCGGGCCCATGAGGTTGAACAGGGTGCGGATGCCGAGCTGGCGGCGAACCGGCATGACGTGCTTGAAGGCCGGATGGTAGGCCGGAGCGAAGAGGAAGGCGAAGTGGTGCTCCTCAAGGCTCCTGGCCGCCTCCTCGGGCGTCTGCTCCAGCGGCACCCCGAGGGCTTCCAGCGCGTCGGCCGAACCGCACGATGAGGACAGGGCGCGGTTGCCGTGCTTGGCCACGGTATGGCCCATGTCGGCCAGGAAAAGGGACACGGCGGTGGAGCAGTTGACGCTGCACTGGCCGTCGCCGCCCGTGCCGCAGGTGTCTATGACCGGCTCCTCGCGGCTGCCGTCGAAGCCGGGGATTCTGACCGCTACCGCCAGCCCGGCGCGGACGCCGGCAGCCAGGTCCGTGGAGTCCTCCCCCTTGGTCCGCAGGCCCATGAGAAAGGCGCCGATCTGTCCTTCGGTCAGGTTGCCGCTCATCATCTCGGAGAACATGAGCCCGGCCTGCTCGTCGGTCAGGGACTCCCGGCGGGCCAGCAGCTCGAGTATTTCGGATACAGTGACGGTCATGGCGTTATCCCTCCACGCTCAGGAAGTTTTTGAGTATTTTCGGACCATGCGGGGTCAGGATGGATTCGGGGTGGAATTGCACACCGAACCACGGTCTGTCGCGGTACGCCAGGCCCATGACCTCGCCCCGGTCGGTGCGGGCCGTGACCTCCAGGACATCCGCCGCCTTTTCGGCCGGGACAAGCAGCGAGTGGTAGCGGCAGACCTCAAAGGGGTTGGGAAGCCCTGCGAATATTCCAGCGCCCTGGTGGTGAACCAGTGAGGTCTTGCCGTGCATGATACGCTCGGCACGGACCACCGGGGCGCCCGCAAAATGCCCCAGAGTCTGATGGCCAAGGCATACGCCCAGCACAGGCACCCGGGCCGGGAGCCGCTTCAGAAACTCCAGGCAGTGCCCGGCGTTCTCCGGGTTGCTCGGGCCGGGCGAGAGGCAGACGCGGGTGAGTCGGCCGCTTTCGGCAAGGGCGAGTACCTTGTTCTTGTCGTTGCGGATGACCACCGGCTCGGCCCCCAGCACCTGAAAAGCCTGCACCAGGTTGAAGGTGAAGGAGTCGAAATTATCGATCAGCAAAAACATCGGTGCCTCCCTTGCCGGTAATCACGTCCAGCAGCACTCGCGCCTTGTTGTGGCATTCGTTCCATTCGGCCTCGGCGTCGGAGTCGTAGACGATTCCGGCCCCGGCCTGCCAGTGGCACACGCCGTTTCGTATCCACATGGAGCGGATGGTGATGCCTGTGTCCAGGTTGACCACGCCCTCGTCCAGCCCCATCCAGCCGATGCAGCCGCCATACGGGCCGCGCTCCTGGGGCTCGGTTTCCGCGATGATCTCCATGGCCCGGATTTTCGGCGCACCCGAAAGCGTCCCGGCAGGGAAGGTGGCCTGGAGCACGTCCACGCCGTCCAGCCCGTCCTTCAACTCCCCTTCCACATACGAGGTCAGGTGCATGACGTGGGAAAAACGCTCGACATTCATGAATTTCTCCACCGTGACCGTGCCCGGCTTGGAGATGCGGCCAAGATCGTTGCGGCCCAGGTCCACCAGCATGACATGCTCGGCCCGTTCCTTGGGATCGGCCAGCAGTTCGGCCTCAAGGCGCATGTCCTCCTTCTCGGTTTCGCCCCGCCAGCGGGTGCCCGCGATGGGCCGGACTTCCAGTCGCCCGGCAGCGCAGCGGACCATCATCTCCGGCGACGAACCGAGCAGGGTGGTGCCGCACGTTCTGCCCATGGACGCGCAGTCCGGGAATTTCATGTAAAACATGAAGGGTGACGGGTTGGCCTGACGCAGCCGCCGATAAATGCGGAACGGGTCGTCAGGCACAGGTACGGTGAACCGGGTGGAAAGCACCACCTGGATGCACTCGCCCTGGGCGATCAGCTCCTTGCACTTTTCCACCCCGGCCATGTACGCCATCCGCCCTGGACGGACCTCGGGCGTCCCCACCTCAGGGGCCTTCAGGTCCGTGGCCCATTGGACGGGGGCAGGCGTCGGCGTGGCCCCCTCGTCCAGACTCAGATAGCAGCATGAATGGCGCAGATGGTCGAATAGCACCATCTGCCCCGGCAGCACCAGGCACGCCTCGGCGTCCTTCGGTCTGCACACGTCTTTCAGTTTGCGCTCGAACATCCCCGCCACGCCGTAGCCGAAATAGCCGTATAGCCCCCGCGTCAAGCCGGGAAGGGTGTCGCGGGCCTTGCCCCCCGAAGTCTCCTGGGCCACACGCAGGCTGGCGATTACCTGCTTTAGCCCGGTCATATAGTCGGTCCCGGCGAATTTCTTGAGCGGCTCCAGCCGCTCGTCTGTGGTTTCCACCACCAGTTTGCCGTCTACCGGATGGAGGATCATCCGGTAATCCCAGGCGATCAGACTGTACCGGCCCAACCGGCCATCCACCTCGGCGCTCTCAAGCAATATCCCAGGCTGGTTGCCCACCAGCCCCATGTATAGGCTGATGGTCGTCTGCACGTCTGCCGGGAGCCACTTCCCGTGCTGCGTCAATTGTATCTTCTGCATCGTCACTCCCTCGTGATGTCGTCGTTATGGTCAATGTTGCACCGTTGAAGTGCCTCCGGCGGCCGGGCTCTGCCCGGACCCGCCAGGGGCCTGGCCCCTAGACCCCAGGGTTGCGGTTTGAACCCGAAAAAACGGGCGGTACCGCGTTCCCCGCTCCAGAGTTTCCCGCCGTTTTTTCGGCTTCAAACCGCGGGGGGCTGCTGGTCTGTCCGCTGGGCAACATCCACTCGCTCACACTGTCTCTTCGCTTTTTCCTTTCCAGCCCTTTCACACCATTTTCGACTTCCCTTCGTCAGCCGGGCAATGGGCGGGAGCGTCGCAGCGCCAGTTGCGTCGGCCCGAAGGGACGAAATCATTCCACACCAATACCGCCGCAGGCGGCTTCCTCCCCTGCCTTTCTCTTCTCTTCACAATCCTTTCATGTGTCCCTCATCATTCCCTCCCGAAAACAATGAGGCCGCACCCTTGTCGGGGTGCGGCCTTCGTTGCGTGTACGCAAGTGCGCGTCCGGCTTTGCAAGCCGCACCCCTAATATGATTCGTTACGCCACCACCACTGCGCCCTTTCGGCGAGCAGGTCCAGATCGCCCCCGGCGGCGAGGCTCAGGTAGGACATGAACTTGCGGTTGCTCTCCTGGAGGAAAGGATTGGCCTCGGAGATGGCCTCGAAGAGTTCGGTGTCTGTGGTGAGCATTTTGCGGGCTGCGTCGAGTCTGCGCTGAAAGGACGGGGTAACGTAGTTTTCGATGGAATCGACATCCCTGGCAGCGGCCAGGAAAGCCACGGTGGAAGTGAAGTTGAGGCCCTGGATGATGGCCATGGCCTTGTCGTGTTCTTCGGCTGTGGAGGGAAAACTGGTGTAGCCGCATGCGCTGAACAGGTCGGCCACAGCGCGGGCGGCATCGGTGTCGGCGTCGGTATCGCGGCCGGGAACCACGGCCACCCGCGGCTCGAACCCCTCGGGAATGACCGGGCCGAAGAGGGGGTGGGTGCCCACCACAGGGCCGTCGTAGCGGTCGAGCATCGCCTTGACGGGCAGCATTTTGACCGAGCCCACGTCGCAGAGGATGGCGGGTGGCGCAAGGTGCGGCGCGACGCGGTCCAGCACCGCGTCCATGGCTGTGACCGGCACGCAGAGCAGGAGGAGGTCGCAGCCGGTCAGGGCGGCGCGGATGGACTGGTCGGTCAGCGGCCGGTCCAGGGGAGACACCGCGCATCCCAGCGCGGCGAAGTCCCGGCTGAAGAGCGTCCCCATCTGGCCCTTGGCGCCCACGATGGCGATGGTCTGGATGCCCGAAGGATTCATGCACTGGTCTCGCGGTTACAGGGCTGTCCGGTTGGCTTCGACAATGGTGGCCCATTGGTCGAAGAAGCCCGGGAATGATTTGCCGACGCAGGCCGGGTTGTCAAGGACGGCGTCCGCCCCGGCCAGGGTGAACAGGGACATGGACATGGCCATGCGGTGGTCGCCGTAGGTGGTGAACTCCACGGTCTTGTCGCGGGGCAGCAGCCCCGGCCTGATCAAGAGGGTGTCGTCGGTGATGCTGGTACGGCAGCCGGTGCGGGCCAGTTCCTTGGCGCAGGCCGCGAGGCGGTCGGTCTCCTTGATGCGCAGATGGCCCACATTGGTGATGGTGGTGGGCGTTGCGGCAAAGGCGGCCACAGCGGCCACGGTGGGCACCAGGTCCGGGCAGCGGCCCATGTCGATCTCGATACCGCGCAGGGGGCCAGGCGCAACCTCGATGCCGTCGAAGGAGACCTTTATGGTCGCGCCCATCTGGCTTAAGATGTCCATGATGGCCCTGTCGCCCTGGAGCGAATCGGCTACCAGTCCCTTGAGCAGCACGGGCAGTCTGCCCACCGCCCCGGCCGCCATGAAGTAGCTGGCATTGGACCAGTCGCCCTCCACGCGGTAGTGGGCGGGCCGGTACCCGGTGGGTTTGACCATAAAGCGGACCGCTCCGGGGTTTACGACCTTGACAGAACGCCAGGGAACGGGATGCCATCCGTCCTCTTTTCGGATTTCCACCTCGAATCCGGCCTTGAAATCCTCCATGATGCGCAGGGTCAGGGCCACGTAGGGCCAGGACACGGCCTTTTGGCCGGAGATGTTGATGACTGTTTCGCGTTCGGCCAGGGGGGCCCCCAGGAGCAGGCCCGAAAGGTACTGACTGCTTTCCTCCAGGGTGATCCCGACCTGTTTCCCGGAATATCCCTTGGTGGTCATGACAAAGGGGAGATGTCCCGGCTCGGCCTCAAAGGAGAATGCGGCACCGAGGGCTGCCAGGGCATCGGTCAGTTCGGCCATGGGCCGTTCGTGCATGCGGGGTGCGCCGTGAATCCTGAAGGCGCCGCGTCCGGCGGCAGCCACGGCGGTCATCAACCGGCAGGTGGTGCCGGATTCGTGCATGAAGAGTTGGACCGGGGGCTCGTCCTTGTGCTTGCCGTCGGCATTGCCACCTGCCGGGCCGTTCTTCATACCCGTCACCACGAGCATGTCGCCGCGCTCCTCGATGGTCGCCCCGCAGGCGGTCAGGCAGTCCCGGGTGCGGGTGATGTCGTCGCTGTCCAGAGCGCCGCTGATCTCGGAAGTGCCGTCTGCCAGGGCGGCGGCGATGAGCGTGCGGTGCGACAGGGACTTGGACGGTGGTGCGGTGACGGTGACAGCGGCTTGGCTCATGGCCTTTCC
The DNA here is from genome assembly GCF_009729555.1 of Pseudodesulfovibrio alkaliphilus. NCBI lineage: Bacteria > Pseudomonadati > Thermodesulfobacteriota > Desulfovibrionia > Desulfovibrionales > Desulfovibrionaceae > Pseudodesulfovibrio > Pseudodesulfovibrio alkaliphilus. The sequence continues at coordinate 48,772 of NZ_WODC01000010.1, read as the reverse complement.
TCCTGGGTGGGGTAGGTGCCGAGCACCCGCAGGGTGTGGCATTGTTGCCTGATATCTTCCAGCACTTCCTCGTACTTGGCCTTGCTCAGATCGCATTCGAGGTCGGTGAAGAAGACGTATTTCCATTTTTCGCCCCGGAAAGGACGCGATTCCAGCTTGGTCATGTTGATGGACTGATGGGCGATGGTGGTCAGCACCCTGGCCAATGCACCGGGCTTGTCGGGCAGGGTGAAGAGCAGGGTGGTCTTGTCGCGCTTGTTCTCCCTGGATGGCGAGGCCCCGATGATCAGGAACCGGGTCCAATTGTCCGGGATGTCCTCGATGGACTGGGCCAGGACGTTCATGCCGTGCATGTCGGCCAGTTTGGCGTGGCCTACCACGGCGGTGGCCTTTTTGTCCGCCACGGTCTTGGCGGCCTCGGCCGTGGATTCCATGGGGATGGTGGGGACATCGCGCAGGTTGTTGCGCAGCCAGTCGCGGCATTGGCCAAGGGGCTGGGGATGGGAGTAGACCACCTCAACATCCTCAATGTGCGCGGCGTTGGAGATGAGGCAGTGACTGATGCGACTGAAGACCTCGGCCTGGATGTGGACCGTGTATTTCATGAACAGGTCCACAACCTGGCCCACGGTGCCTTCGATGGAGTTTTCAAGCGGGATGACGCCTAGCTCTGCACCTTCTTCGGCCACGGCCCGGAAGATTTCCTCAAAGTTGTTCTTGGGTGTCAGGTCGGCGGCGCTGCCCATGTGTTCGATGGCCGCGAAATAGGAGAAGGTGCCCTCGGGGCCGAGATAGACCACGCGCTCGGGTCGCTGCAGATGGCGCGAGGAGCTCATGATCTCCCGATAGATGGTGCGCAGGTGCTTGTCGGGCAGAGGTCCCGGGCTCGACTGGGCGATCTTGTTGAGCACCTCCTGTTCGCGAAAGGGCATGTATATGGGCTCATGACGCGCAGCCTTGTAGCGGCCCACGCCGAGACTTACCTCTGCCCTGCGGTTGAGCAGGTCCACGATCTGCCGGTCGATCCGGTCGATCCTGTCGCGCAACTCGCCCAGGTCGGGCGTGTCGTCTGTGTCGATGGTGTCTTTCATGGTCTTTTCTCCATGGTTCCGGCCGTCACGACGCGCCGTGTTCGGGATGCGGCCCCGCATGGTGCAGGATGTTCAAGCCGCGCCGGATGCAAGGCGCGAGGGGTGCTCCGGGATTGAAGCATATGCCTCCTGCGCGAGAGTCCGGGACGGCTAAAGCAACGAGGCAGACGGTGCGGTTTCAACATCCTGCTAGGATTCCTTGATGTCTTCCTGAATTCGCATGCCGAAATGGCGTCCGGCCTCATCGGTCTTGACCAGGATTTTGTCGCCGACCTTGAGGGAGACCACGGAAACGGGATCGCCCTTGTCGCTGACCACGCGGATGGTTTCCGCGTTTTGCAGAAATACCTGGCCCTGACGGTTGCCGTCCTTGCTCCTGACCTCTGCTGTGACGAGCAACATGGGGCGGATTTCGACCTTGACCCGGCCCACGGTGGCCAGGGAGGTGGAGCCGTCCGCGCCGACGATGAGAACGTCGGTCCCGGCGGCCAGCTCCTCAAGATAGGTGGTCTTGTCGCCGGGCATTCGGGTGTAGGCGTGGACAGCGCCCGCATTGACCCGGAAGGGCCTTGCGGCCACATAGGGGTTGGACTCCGTCTCGGCGTGAACCAGAAAGGTGAAGGCGCTGGAGTTGCCCACAAGCATTCCCTGGCCGCGCCTGAGCACGGAGATGGTATCCACGCAGACGCGGTGACCGAGGCCGGTGGGTTCGATGGCTGTGACGGTGGCGGTTTCAAGTTCCATGGTGCCCTGGGAGAGTTTGAGGGTGGAGACGATGCGTTTCAAGTCAGCCGCGCCCTCGGGCAGGACCACGATGGTGTCGCAGCCGCGCTCCAGGATGCCGGCGGCAAGGACCGCCCGATCATGATTCTCGCATTCCAGGGCCAGGGTGTCCACCTGGGCCAGGATGTTTTCCACCGGAATGATTTCCCAGCCTTTGGCCAGGAGAATGTTCTCCCCCTGCCTGATGCGCCCCACAGCCTCTTCCTCGTCGGATTTCCTGTTCAGGGCGATGGCGGGCATGTCCTCAGGCGTGATGACCGAGACCCGGCCAAGGGCCTGGACCGCGGCCACCTGTTCCGCCTCGACCATGATTCCGTCAACACCCGACTCCAGGGCCAGGGTGAGCGCTGTCTTGTCAAAGGGAATGGCTTTGAAGATGATGGATTTCATACTGTTGTCCGGTAATTACATGTTGATGTGCGCCAGGGCGGCCTCGACGCTCTCGTCGTGGTGCACGACCATGTTCAGCGCTTCGACCAGGCGGGTGGGGTTGTCGTGCTGGAAGACGTTGCGGCCCACCGAAAGTCCTGCCCCACCGGCCTTGAGGGAATCATGCACCATCTGTATGAACGCTTTGGTGCTGTCAAGCTTGGGTCCGCCCGCGATGACGATGGGCACGCAGCAGGCGTCGCAGACCTTGGCAAAGGACTCCATGTCGCCGGTGTAGCACACCTTGACCACGTCCGCGCCCAGCTCGGTGCCCACGCGGGCGCAGTGGGCAACCACCGCCGGGGCGTACTCGTCGCTGACCTTGGGGCCGCGAGCGTAGACCATGGCCAGAAGCGGCATACCCCAGTTGGCTGCCTCCGAGGCGACCTTGCCGAAATCGGCAAGCATGGCCGATTCGGTTTCGTCTCCGAGGTTGCAATGGATGGAGACTGCGTCGGCACCGAGGCGCATGGCGTCTTCCACTGTGGCGACGAGACTTTTAGCGTTGGGGAAGGGGGAGAGGGTGGTGGAGGCGGAGAGGTGGACGATGAGGCCGATGTCGCGTCCGGTGGCGCGGTGGCCGCATCGGACAAGGCCCTTGTGCTCGATGACGGCATTGGCTCCGCCGTCAACGACCTTGCCCACTGCCTCGCGCATGTCCACGAGTCCGTCGATGGGGCCGACGGTCACGCCGTGGTCCATGGGCACGACAATTGTTCGCCCGGTGTTGCGGTTGAAGATGCGCTCAAGTCTGATTGCTTTGCCGATATGCATGGTATTCTCCAGCGGTTGTCCCTTGCCGGGCAGCGGCTTGCCTGTCTGCCGTCGGCACCCGGAAAAAAACCAAGGGCCGCCGGCTTTCGCCCGCGGCCCTTGAAGAGGTTTGTCTTTTTTCGGTTGTAACCCACCACCTGGCTTACAGTACACCTCTCCCGAGACCGCGCGCACGGCTGTACCAATATCCAAAATAAAAGACGGTAAAGGAGTTGGTGGCCGGGGTGGTGGTGTTCATGGGCAAAGAGCTACACCCTGAAGGAAATTCTGTCAACAAAAAGATTCATCGAGATTTCAGAGGGATGGGATATATTACAATTAATAAATGTGACCGGCGGTCACCAGGGTGGGTTTTGCTCGAATGACATATTTTGTTCAAAAAAATGGTTTCAAAAATGTACTAAATAACAAAATTGAGAATTTTACACGACATTATGAAGTGTCTATTGTTTCGTTTTTACACGAATAGCAACAAATGGCCGTTTTGGCACGAGTCTTGATAGGGACGGCTCAGGTTACAAACGCATTCCCTTCAAGGAGGAGCATCGCATGTTTTCGAGAAAGTTCCCAACCCCCGTATCGGCCAAGGCCGCCATGGTCATGGTGGCCTTGGTGGCCGCTCTGGATCCGACGCTTGCCTTTGCCGACGAAGCAGAGTTTCTCACTCAGGACAATGCCAATATCCTGTGGACCGTCATTGCCGCCATCCTGGTCATGTTCATGCAGGCCGGGTTCGGCTGCGTGGAGGCCGGGTTCACCCGGGCCAAGTCCGCGGGCAACATCCTGATGAAGAACTTCCTGGATTTTTCCGTTGGTTCCATCTGCTTTTTCCTGTTCGGCTTCGCCATCATGTTCGGCCTTGATGCGGGCGGATTTTTCGGCACTTCGGGTTTTGCCCTGGGCGGCGTTGCCGACGCTGACCTGCCCTGGACCTATACCTTCTGGTTCTTCCAGTCCGTGTTTGCGGCCACTGCGGCCACCATTGTCTCCGGGGGCATGGCAGAGCGCACGAAATTTTCGAGCTACGTGCTGGTTTCGATCTTTGTCACCGGCTTGATCTATCCCATTTCCGGTCACTGGGCATGGGGTTCTTTGTGGTTGGGCGACGACGGCGCGGGCTGGCTTGAGACCCTTGGTTTCTGCGATTTCGCCGGTTCTTCCGTGGTCCACTCCGTGGGCGGCTGGATCGCACTGGCCGGGGCCATGGTCCTCGGTCCCCGGCTGGGCAAGTACACCGAAGACGGAAAGGCGCGGGCCATACCCGGCCACAACATCCCCCTGGCCGCCCTTGGCGTGTTCATCCTCTGGTTCGGCTGGTTCGGATTCAATCCCGGCTCCACCACCACTGCCGACGACACCATAGGCATGATCGCCATGAACACCTCGCTGGCTGCCTGCGCCGGCGTTCTCGGGGCAATGGGCATGTCCTGGCTTCGTTTCGGCAAGCCCGACATCTCCATGACCCTCAACGGCGCCCTGGCAGGGCTGGTGGGTATCACCGCCGGTTGCGCCACGGTCAGTGCCGGGGGCTCCATCCTCATCGGTTTGGCGGCCGGTCTGCTGGTGGTTCTGTCCATCGAATTCATCGACAAGGTGCTGCGCATCGACGATCCGGTCGGTGCGGCTTCGGTCCATGGCGTGTGCGGCGCGTGGGGCACCATCGCCTGCGGCCTTTTCAATGTCGACGGTGGCCTGTTCTACGGCGGCGGTTTCGGTCAGCTTGGCGTGCAGCTCATCGGCGCGGGGGCCTTCTTCGTTTGGGCCTTCGGTGCCGGGTATGTGCTCATGACCGCCATCAAGGGCGTGTCAGGACTGCGCGTGGACAAGGACGAGGAACTCAAGGGCCTGGACATCTCAGAGCATGGCAGCGAGTCCTACAACGGCTTTCAGCTCTTCAGCAACGAGTAGCCCGCGACCGCAAGACATCACAAGGAGAATACCGCAATGAAGCTCATCATAGCATACATCAGGCCAGAAAAGCTCAACGACGTGAAGCAGGCGCTCTATGCCAAGGAGATATACTCCATGTCCGTGACCAACATCCTCGGTTCCGGGCGGCAGAAGGGGTTCACCGAGACCTATCGCGGCGTACAGATGGAAGTGAACCTGCTCAAGAAGGTCCGCCTTGAGATCGGCGTCAACGACGATTTCGAGGATAAGGCCATCGGGGCCATCCGTTCGGCCGGGGCCACAGGCAAGGAGGGCGACGGCGTGGTCTTCGTCGTCGAGCTGGCCAAGGCCCTGCGTATCAGAACCGGCGAGGACGGCATACTCTAGCAACGGAATGCGACGACATACGGAGCCGGGGCGGTCGTGCCGCCCCGGCCCCTGTCGCACGACGAGTCCCCTGTTCCATCCATGCAGCGAAACAACGGCAATCCCTCAATGGTCAACTGTGTGACTCCACTGCAGGAGATACTAGAACATCCTGCCATTATTACGCATTTCCAGCCTCAGATCTCGCTTCGGCGCAAGGCCGTCATCGGCCTGGAGGCTTTGAGCAGGGGGTTCAATGCGGTCACGGGAGAAATCATCCCGCCCGCCCTCCTCTTTGCCCAGGCACAGGAGCAGCCTCTGCGCCTTGCTCTGGACCGGGCGTGCCGCACCCGTGCGGCCGAGTCCTTCGCGGCCCTGCACCGTCGCGACAAGTCCATCATGCTTTCGATGAATATCGACGCCGCCTGCATCAACGAGGAAACGCGGGGCTCAAGCCATCTGCTCAAGCTCATCAAGCGGTGCGACATTTGCCCCAGCAACGTGATCATTGAGATCATCGAATCAAGATGCGAAGACATGGACGCTCTTCTGGAATTCGTCCGTTTCTACCGCAAGAAGAATTTTCTCATTGCCCTTGACGATGTGGGGACCGGATTCTCGAACCTTGACCGCATCCCCTTGCTCAAGCCGGACGTGCTCAAGCTCGATCGGGCCTTGATCCGCGGGGTGGACAGCCAGTTTCACAAGCTGGAGGTGGTGCGCAGTTTCGTTCAGATGGCCAACCGTCTGGGCTGCCTCGTGCTGGCCGAGGGGGTGGAGTCGGGGGACGAGGTTCTTTGTCTGCTGGCCAACGGGGTGGATGTGTTCCAAGGGTTCTACTTTGCCCGCCCGGCTCCGGGGCTGGACGCGGTGCCCGGCATGGCTGCCAAGGTGGACGCTCTGGCCGAGAGGCACCGCCAGGACCGTACTCGCCGTATCGCCGAGGACAAGCGCCTTTTTTCCAGCTATGATCTGACCATTCTGACCATGTGCCAGGGACTGGCGCAAACCCCCTCGCGAGGGCTCAATCAGGCCATGACCCAGTATCTTGAAACCCATGATGGGGTGGAGTGTCTCTATGTACTCGACATGAAGGGGCGGCAGGTCTCCGACACTCTCTGCGACCCGGACAAGTTGAAAAAGAGCAAACGGTTCCTTTACGAACCGGCGCGTTTTGGCACGGACCACTCCCTCAAGGAATATTTCCTGCCCATCCAGGCCGGGCTTGAGAAGTTCACCTCCGACCCCTACATCTCCCTGGCCTCGGGCAACCTGTGCACCACCATCGCCCGTGTCTTTCACCACAAGAGCAGCGGCCGCCACCTGATCCTGTGCGCGGACATGAGCCGGGAGGGCGCGGTCTGCGGGCTCTAGCCCGTCAGCGTCCCGAACTCATATGCAACCGATCCGGGCAGGAGGTGGTCGAGCATGCGCTTGTTGCGTTCCCGGTTGAGGGTGTCGGAGGCATAGTGGTCATTGACGGCCAGGCCAGCCAGGGGCAGTCCCTCGGACGCCAGGAAACGCACCGAGAGTTGGGCGTCGTTGATACATCCCAGGCGGTTGGGGACCACGAGAATGGTACGCAGGTCACAGGCGCGGGCTATTTCAAACATTTGTCTTTTCATGTCCAGCGGCACGAGGAGCCCCCCGGCTCCCTCGACGAGCAGGGCATCGCATCCGGCAACGTCGTTGATCGCGTTCGCGACGGCGTCAAAGGGGAAGGTTTCCCAGAGAAAGCAGGGAGCCACTGGCTCGGTGCCGGTCATGATGACCCGGGCGTCCCCAGGGGCAAGCCCCGCGTGTGCGCGGACAAAGGCCGCGTCGTCGTCCGCGGGGAAGCCGGTCTGGACGGGCTTGACGTAGGTGACGCGTTTTCCCTCGGCAAGGAGCCTTTTGGAGAGCCATGCGGAGAAGATCGTCTTGCCGACCCCGGTATTGGTGCCGGAGATGAAGTAGCGTTCCATTATTATTCCCCCAGTATTTCGACCATGGCGGCATGGGCAACGTCCACCAGTCGGGTGATCTCGTCCTGGGTGATGACGTAGGGCGGCAGGAAGTAGAGGCAGTCGCCGAGGTTGCGCAGCAGCACACCCCGCTTGAGCGCCTCCCGGAATATCCTGAAGCCGGTCCGCAGTCTCCAGTCGAAAGGAGTTTTCGTCGCCCGGTCGGACACAAGCTCGACACAGGTGATGAAGCCCAGGGAGCGGACTTCGCCCACATGGCGGTGGTCCGCGAACCGCAGGGCGGCATGGTTGGCGAGATGTCTGTATTTGGGCTTGTTGGTTTCGAGGACGTTTCCTTCCTCAAACATGGACAGCGTTTCGTTGGCCACTGCGCAGGCCAGGGGGTTGCCCATGTAGGTGTGGCTGTGCATGAACGCCTTCATTTGGGTGAAGTCGCCGAGAAACGCCTCGTAGATCGCGTCCGTGGTCATGACCACCGAGAGCGGCAGCGTGCCCGAGGTGATGGACTTGGACAGGGTCAGGAAATCCGGTGTGACTCCGGCCTGTTCCATTGCGAACATGGTGCCAAGCCGTCCGAAACCGACCGCGATCTCGTCAAACACAAGGTGGATGTCATGGTGCCGGGTACACTCGCGCAGCTTGCGCAGATAGCGCGGCGAATAAAACCGCCAGCCAGCGGCTCCCTGGGCCATGGGCTCGATAAAGACCGCCGTGACCTCCCGGCCGTGTTTTTCCAGGGCTCCCTCCATGTGCTCGAAGCACTCGGCATCGCAGTCGTTGCGCGTCTTGCCGTGAGGGCAGCGGTAGCAGTCCGGGCCGGTGACGCTGAGGTTGTCCGGCATGAGCGGGCGGAAGATGTCGGAAAAGGCGTCGTGCCCGCACAGGGAGAGCGCACCGAGGGTTTCGCCGTGATAGCCGCCGGACAGGCCGACGAACCGCCGCTTTTCCGTATGGCCCGTGTTGCGGCGGGAGGCGTAGCTCATCTTCATGGCGATTTCCACGGCGCTGGCGCCGTCGCCCGCAAAGAAAACCCTGGTCAGTTCGTCCGGGGTCAGGGTGGTCAGGCGGCGGGCCAGATCCTCTGCCGGGGGATGGGTGACGCCCGCGAGCATAACATGTTCCAGCCGGGCGGCCTGTTCGGCCAGGGTGCGCGTGATGCGCGGATTGGCATGGCCGAAGATGTTGGTCCACCAGGAACTGATGGCGTCCATGTACGGTTTGCCTTCGGCGTCGTATAGGTATATTCCTTTGCCCGAGCAGATCCTGAGGGCCGGGTGTTCCTCAAGATCCTTCATCTGAGTGACCGGAAGCCAGAGAGCCTGCGTTGTCTTATCCATCGCCATGTTAGCACATTCCCATAAAAAGTTTATTGCGCGGGAAGCGGCGAAGCTTAGAGAAGGAAACCGCGTCCGTCAAATTCCTCCAGTGGACCATGGCGCGGAAAGGTATCTGCTCCACGCCGGGAGAAGGCTTCTCAACCTTGCGTCCAACAACTACCTCGGGCTGGCCGGGCATCCCGCGCTCCGGCAGGGAGCCATCGAGGCTGTGGAGAGGTACGGCACCTCCAGCGGCGCATCAAGACTTGTCAGCGGCAATTTTGCCCTGCTTGATGAGCTGGAGCGGGAAATGAGCTCCTTCAAGGGGCAGGAGGATGCGCTGGTGGTGGGATCGGGCTTTGCCGCCAACCTGATGATCCTCTCCTCCCTGGCCGACCGGCATACCGTTGTCTTTTCGGACCGCCTCAACCACGCCAGCATCGTGGACGGTATCCGGCTGTCGGGTGCAAAGCATGTCCGTTACCGGCACAACGACACGGACCATCTCGCGAAACTGCTCGAGGCCCATGCGGGCGCCCCAAGAAAAGTGCTGGTTACGGACACGGTCTTTTCCATGGATGGCGACATCGCCGATCTTGCAACCCTTGTCGACCTCTGCCAGCGGCATGGGGTCCTGTCCGTGGTGGATGAGGCCCATGCCGCCGGAATCTTCGGCAACGGCAGGGGGTTGGCCGCCCAGCTCGGGTTGGCGGACCGGGTGGACATCCATATGGGAACCTTCAGCAAGGGGTTTGGCTCCTACGGTGCCTACATCGCCGGCAAGGCGGAGATCATAGGATACCTGCGAAATACCGGCAGGCCGTTCATTTTTTCCACGGCCCTGCCGCCAGCGGTGGTGGGCGCGAGCCTCGCTGCCGTGCGTCTCGTGCGTGAAGCCGACACGCTGGGGAGGCGACTGCTCGACATGGCACGCGATGTTCGGGAGTACCTCGGTTCGTTGGGCCTTGACGTTGGTTCGTCGCGAACCGCGATCATTCCTGTGATGCTTGGCGGCAACGAGGCGGCCCTGGCCGCACGCGATGCGCTCGTGGAGCGCGGTGTTCTGGTTGGTGCCATCCGGCCGCCCACAGTGCCTCAGAATACGGCCCGTCTGCGCATCAGCCTGCGGGCGGACCTGACCGATGCCGACCTGACGCTTTTCAAGACGGCTGTGGCGCAGATGACGGAGCGTGTGTGACAGACGATTTCCTTTTTGTTTCCGGCTGGGCTGGCTACCCGGAACTCTATCCCTCCCTGGCGGGCAAGGGGGAGTTTCTCCTGCCCTTTGTCGGCTGTTCCGAGGGCGAGATTTTCCATCGGCTGGATGTTTCCCCTGCGTCCACGCTCATCGGCTGGTCCACGGGCGCACACATGATTCTCAAGCGATGGAGTCGCGTGACGAGTCGGTTTGAACGGATCATCCTTCTTGCGCCGTTTCTCGCCTTCACCGACCATGTCCCCGAGACGGCGGTGCGGGCGATGATCCGCAGTATGCGCCGGAATCCTGAGCAGACGGTCCGCCGATTCCATGCCGATTGCGGTTATGCCGGGCGGGGCGTCTATCGCGAAGGCGATGCCGAGGGGTTGATCGCCGGCCTGGAGTATCTGCGGACTTCCCGCGCCATGCCTGCACATCCGGGCGGAAGTACAACGATCCTTGTCCGCGGCGAGCGTGACCGCATCGTTCCGTTTCAGGCGACAGAGAGCCTCCGCGGTGTCATGCCGGACGCCTCCTGCCTGACTCTTGCCTGCGGGCATTACATTTCGGGACAAGACCTTGCTGATGTCGTTGTCTAAAGAGAGTATCCGCCGGGCCTTCGAGCGGGCCAGGAACACCTATGCCAATGCCGCCCAGCTGCAGGACCGAGTGGCGCGTCGGTGTGCCGGGCACGTTCCGCCGGGAGATTATCCGGCCATTCTCGAAATCGGTGCGGGCTGCGGCGTGCTGACCCGGCATATCGCTCCCCGGTGCGCCCATTCCCGCTATGTGGCCGTGGACATCTCCCCCGGCATGCTCGACCAGGTCAGCAAGCACGGACTGACGAATCCCGAGTTGGTGGTCGCTGACGGCGAGCGTCTCCTGATGCCCCCTGAAAGTTTCGACCTGCTGGTCAGTTCGTCCACCATGCAGTGGTACCGCTCGCCCGAAGTGTCAATCCGCGAAAATCTCGGATTGCTTCGGGGTGGGGGGCGGTTCGCTTTTTCCATCTTTGTTGACGGGACTTATGCCGAATTCGCCGAGGCTTCGGCCGCTTCCGGCTTCGGCTCCATGCTTCCCATGCGTTCCGTCGGGTATTTCATGAAAATATTGTACGACGCCGCGCCAACGGCTCTGGAGTTCGAGGCCGTGACCCATACGGCCCACTATCCCACAGTGGCGGACATGCTGCGCACCCATCGCGCCACGGGGGCCACGGCCACACCCGGCGCCAAGCGGCCGTCCAGGCTGGCCTACCAAAGGTTCATCGACCATTACGAAAGCAACCATCGGGCTCCCGAGGGCGTCAGGAGCACAGCCGTCGTCCTTCATGTATGGGGTCGGCGATGAGCGGGCCGGACGGAATGCTGCCACCCGTTTGAGGGTAGCCGGAGTCGCCTGATCCCCATTCTCCCCGATCGGTCCAGGGCGCCGTTTGCGGCGGATCGTCCCGCAATGGCCCTTGACGTTGTGCCAGTGGGGGAATACGGTGTGATCATGAGAAATCTCATGCCCTGCCAGCATCTCGTTATTCCGGGAATGGTTCTTGTTTTGGGAATCCTTCTTTCCTGCAATGCGTTGAGGGCGGATGAAGTGCGCCTGGTTTACGAAGACTTTCCCCCGTTCGAATATCAACAGGAGGGCGAGGCCCGCGGCGACAGTGTCGTGCTGATCCGGCGGGTGTGTGCCGAGCTGGGGCTGGTTCCGGTGTTCATGAACCGGCCTTGGGCCAGGGCGGTGGACGATGTTCGCTCGGGTCACGCGGATGGGATATTCTCGCTTTTCCGATCCGCAGAGCGCGAGAAATGGCTGCATTTTGCAGAGCAGCCGCTGGCTTACGAGGATACGGTGGTCTTCGTGGCCAGGGGCGACTTGCAACCCGGGTCTCTGGAGGATCTCGCAGGACTGCGCGTGGGGGTGGTCCGGGGCTACCACTACGGGCCGGACGTTTCCACGCGGTTGCCGGAATCCCCTATGCTCTTCAAGGATGTTGAGGCGTTGCTCGCCATGTTGTGCGAGGGACGCATCGACGCGGCGCTGGCCACCCGGCGCTCGGGAGAGCATGTCCTGGAGCGGCTTGGAGGCTGTGCCGATCGGGCGCGGGTGGTTTTGGAGCTTGCCCGAATGCCGTTGCACATCGCGTTTTCCCGGCGGGACGAGGTTCGGGCAAGGCGGTTGGCCGATATGTTCTCGCGTGTGCTGGCCCGCCTCGGAGCGGACGATGGGACCAATGCCGAACCAGTCAATCCAAACCCAGCAGAGCCATAAAGGACAGGCGGGCATAAGGGGCGGGAACAGCATGTTCCCGCCCCTATGCTCTTACAGCTTGCGTGCCACCAAAAGGAGCGCCTGGCCGTCGCAGCCGGTATAGGTGTGGGTGAAGTTGCCAAAGCCGGTGGCCGTGAGCGCTTCTTTCAGAACCTGCCCGGAGAGGAAGTGCGTTTTGTATCCCATCAGCCGGGTGATCAGTTCCACGCTGGTCTGGTACAGGCGGCTTGCCCCTCCATCCGGGGAGAAGTGGTGCGAAACAAAGCAACCACGAGCCTTGAGCGAGTGATGGATGTTTCTGAAGAACTTTTCCATGTCGTCCACGCATCCATAGAGGACATGGGAGGTGAAGACCAGGTCAAAGGCCGCCTCGGGCAACTCGTCGCTGCGAAGATCAAAGGGCTTGCAGGCGATGCGGTCGCCAAAGCCCAGAGCGGAGCAGCGCCGCATGGCCGGTTCGATGACTTGGGGAAGGTCCAGGATGGTGCTAATCAATTTGGGATTGTGCGCCAGCAATTCCATGGAATAGTGCCCATGGTTGCCTCCGATGTCGGCCATGGTGCGGAAGGAGGCGAATTCGGGCAACTCCTTCAAATAGGCGACCGCCATCTGGATCTGGCCGTTGAGGGCGTGCTGGAGGGTTCCCTCCATGGTGTCCGCCTCGGCCCACTTGGAGTCGGTTGCATCCCTTTCCATGCTGCCGCCCTTGAGCAGGGTGATCAGGTTCTTGCGGATCATCTCGTTGTGGCCCTGTTGCAAGGTCAGCGCCTTGCCCTGGAAGAGCGGCGAGGAGCTGACCAGATATTCCTCGGTCATTTGCGTGTTGGCGTAGGTTTTGCCATCCAGGGTGAGCAGTTGGCGTTCCACCAGAATGTCCAGCATGGCTTCCAGCGGTTCGGACTTCAGTTGCATGGTTTGGGCCAGTGATGCCGCTGGCATGGGCTGCCTGCTCAGGTGGTCGAAGAGGCGCATTTCTACGGCGTCGATGATCGCCTGGGCGCTGATGGCTTCCATGAGCACATTTTCGACCGGGGCCAGTGAGGTCTTCGGGGTGGGAAAGGGCATGGGGGCTCCTGTTGTGTTAAGCATGTTAACACATGGCGTAAAAAATTACTTGAGGTAGCTGTCCATCCAACGGTTCATCTGTCTACAGACCTCCCTGAAGACGGCGTATTCCCCATTGGACATGGTACTCAGGTAGGTAAGGAATTCGCGGTCGTGTTTCATGTGGAATTCCATGTGGCCTTTTTGGGCTCTTATGCCAATACCCGTGGGATACAGTATCTGTTTCGACTGATTGTCAGGAGCTGTCTCCCTGTAAACGAGCCCCTTTTTTTCAAGCCGTGCCACCAACTGGGACATGGCCCCCTTGGACACGAAGGATCGCTCGGCCAGCTCCGTCAGGCTCATGGGGCCGTGGTCGCAGAGCTTGGCCACGGCATGGATCTCGGAGGGGTTGATGAGTACCCCCACTCCAAAATCCATCGGTTTTTTGTTTATCGCTATGAATTTATTCAGTGTTTCACTCAGGTTGGCAAACTCGTTCTTCATTTCGTCCAGGTTTCGCATGGCCATTGAGTATAGTTGCTAAACTCTTTTGTCAACAAAAAAGGCGGAAGCATGGAGCTTCCGCCTCTTGTCTGAATGTAACGCGTTGCCGCGCTATATTTTGCAGGCGGTGCGCAGGTCGTCCACCGCGTCGGTCATTTCCCAGGTGAATTCCGGCCGTTCGCGACCGAAGTGGCCGTAGTTGGTGGTCAACTGGAAGATGGGGCGGCGCAGGTTGAGCCGCTCCTGGATGAAGTAGGGGCGCATGTCGAAAACCTCGGTGACGGCTTTGGTCAGCTGCTCGTCCGAGACCTGGCCGGTGCCACGCGAGCAGACCACCACCGAGACGGGCTCGGCCACGCCGATGGCGTAGGCGATCTGTACCTCGCACATTTCGGCCAGCCCCGAGGCCACCACGTTTTTGGCCACATAGCGGGCCATGTACGCGCCGGAGCGGTCCACCTTGGACGGGTCTTTGCCGGAGAAGGCGCCGCCGCCGTGAGCCCCTGCTCCGCCGTAGGTGTCGTTGATGATCTTGCGGCCGGTGAGCCCGCAGTCGCCGACCGGGCCGCCGATGACGAAGCGGCCGGTGGGGTTGATGTATGCCTTGAGCCGTTCGTCGATCAGATCCTCGGGCAGGGATTTCATGACGACTTCGGTCATGATGGCTTCCTTGAGATCGGCGTAAGCGATGCTGTCCGAGTGCTGGGAGGAGACGACCACGTTGTCGATGCGGACGGGCCTGCCGTTGTCGAATTCCACGCAGACCTGGGTTTTGCCGTCGGGGCGCAGGAAATCAAGGATGCCCTCCTTGCGCACATAGGTCAGTCGGCGCGAGAGCTTGTGGGCGTAGTAGATGGGGGTGGGCATCAGGGTCGGGGTCTCGTTGGTGGCGAAGCCGAACATCATGCCCTGGTCGCCGGCGCCCTGTTCCTCGGGCTTGGTCCGGTCAACGCCCTGCGCGATGTCCGGGGACTGCTTGTCGATGGAGGAGATGACCGCGCAGGTTTGCCAGTCAAAGCCCATGGTGTCGGAACTGCAATAGCCGATGTCCTTGATGGTGGCCCGGACGATCTCGGGGAAATCGGCGAAAGCTGTGGTGGAAATCTCGCCGGCGATGAAGGCGAGGCCGGTGGTGACCAATGTTTCGCAGGCCACTCGGGCGTTGGGGTCCTGGCCGATGATGGCGTCCAGAATGGCGTCGGATATCTGGTCCGCAACCTTGTCGGGGTGGCCCTCGGTCACGGATTCCGAGGTGAACAGGTACTTTCCTTCGATCTGCATTGAATCCTCCTTAAAGAGTATTGCTGTACGGGCCTAGAAATCCGGGTCGAGCTCGCACTCGAGGATCTGTTCGACGCCGTTGTCGTTGTTGGCGATGGCGACCCTCGGCTTGCGCGTCCGGGCCTCGCTCTCGTCGAGCCACGCATAGGAGGCGATGATTACCCGCTGGCCCACGGCACCCTTGTGGGCGGCCGCGCCATTGAGGCATATTTCGCCTTTTGATCCGGGGATGGCGTATGTGGTCAGCCGCTCTCCGTTGTCGAGATTGTAGACATCCACCTGTTCGTAGGGCAGGAGTCCCACGGCTTTCATCAACGCGGTGTCGATGGAGATGCTGCCCCGGTATTCCAGGTTCGCGCAGGTGATGGTGGCACCGTGAATCTTGGCGCTCAAAAAACAGCGTTGGGCCATCCGGCTCACACCTCTATCAAAATGTTGTCGATCAGTCGCGCCCTGCCGATTCGCACGGCCACAGCCGCCAGCACAGGGCCGGTCACGGCGCTGACCGGGGTGATGTTCTCGGGATCGACCAGCTCAATGTAGTCCACCTTGCCCATGGGCAGGGCGGTGGCGAATTCGTCATGCAGGAACCGTTTGGCGACCTTGGGATCGCGTTCGCCCTTGTGCAGCATTTCGGCCAGCTTCACAAGCCCCCGCCGGATGGCCGGGGCAGCGGCCCGTTCCTCGGGCTCCAGGTAGGCGTTGCGCGAGCTCAGGGCCAGTCCGTCGGCCTCGCGCACGATTTCATGCCCGATGATCTCCACCGGGATGTTCAGGTCGCGGGTCATGCGGCGAATGATGGCCATTTGTTGCCAGTCCTTGCGGCCGAAAACGGCCAGATGGGGCATGGCGAGCATGAACAATTTGGCCACCACCGTGCATACGCCGCGAAAATGGCCGGGGCGGCTCGCTCCGCACAGATGGCGGCCCAGCTCGGGCACATCGATCCAGGTGGCGTGGTCCGTGGCGTACATGGCTTCGGACGCGGGCAGGAAGAGCAGGTCGGCACCGCAGGCCGCGCTCTTGGCGCTGTCCCCTTCGTGGTCCCGGGGGTATTTGTCCAGGTCCTCGCCAGGGCCGAACTGGCTCGGGTTGACGAAGATGGAGACCACGAGCTTGTCGCAGCGCGGCCGGGCGTGGCGCATGAGGGCCATGTGTCCCTCGTGCAGATAGCCCATGGTCGGCACCAGGCCGATGGTCAGCCCCTGGCTCCGCCAGGCCAGACATTGTCGTTGGAGTTCTTGTGGATCGGTGATGGTGTGCATGATGATTTTTTGCTGTCAGGCAGCTGTCGGCCTAGCTATGACTATTCTGTCGGAATGTCAATATTCAAATGTATTGATATAGTCCCGGCCACAGGCCTCCTCAGGGGGAGATAGGGCCCGGGGCAAACTTTCATTTGAGTTAAAAACCCGTGCAATGTAAGCTCTCGGATTATGAGGACGATAAAAGACATCTTCGCGGACGGGAGCCTGTCGTTCACTCCCAGTGAGTTGATCGACTTCGAGCATGCCATCAAGGATTGCATCGCCGAGTTTCTTCCCTTTGGTTCCTACAGCCTGTTCTTTCCCAGGGAGCCGGTCGATCCCCTGCCCGAGCCCGAGTTCCGTCGCGAGGACGGGGAGTTGATCCTGCCGCTGATCTTTCAGGGGCGGCTGATTTGCCATTTCATCGCCAAGGGCGTGCGGCTCAAGGCGCCTTCCTCGTCCTTGCGCTACCTGGTGGCCCTGGCTTCATCCGTGCTGGAGAAGATCGCCCTGTTCCGCAAGAGCGTCACCGATCAGTTGACAGGACTCTACACCCGCGACCACTTCGTGGCCGAACTTGAGAAGGCCGTTGACCGGGTTCAGGGGTGTCTGGCTACCGGAACCTGTCGTGCCGGGGCCGCCTCGCGCAACGGCGAGGCGGTGGCTGTGCAGCGGGGCCGTGCCGGTGCTGTGCCCGCCTGCGAGGCGGAGCAGGCTTTCTCGGGCACCCTTGGCGTGCTCTATGTGGATCTCGACAATTTTCTGTGGGTCAACGAGCGTTACGGATTTCTGACAGGTGACGACATCGTGGCCGAGGTTGGCCGACTGCTCGATCTGGTCTGCCCCAAGTACACCACCGTGGCCCGGCTGGCCAACGACAAGTTCGCCGTCCTCGTACCCGACGCCAAACCGCGGGCCTGCTTCCAGCTCTCCGAGGTCATCCGGTCGGGCATCGCCAAGCTCTCCTTTGTGGACGACATCACCAACGACATCATCACCATCACGGCCAGCGTGGGGTTCGTCAATTATCCCCAGGGGCTGGAGGGCGGGCAGTTTCGCCGCCCCGTGGCCGAGCAGGCGCGAATGCTGGTGCGCAAGGCGCGCAAGGCCGTGAGTGTGGCCAAGGACTTGGGGCGAAACCGGGTTTTCGGCTATGCAGACATCCTGGACAAGGGCGGCCGGGTTCTTGACACTCTGCCCATGAACCGCGTGGGTGTCAGCCTGGGAGAGTCGTCCGGAGCCAGGGTGGGGCAGCGTTTTCTGGTTCGGGCACCCAAGGCGTCGCAGGGCGGGGCGGATTCCGTTCAAGGCGGAGGGTATCATCCGGCACTGGTCAAAGCCGAGGTGGTCCTGGCCGAGGTCCATGCCGACAGTTCCGTGGCCGAGATTCTTCATCTGGGCGATGCCGGGGTGGCCATCAGGCCCGGCGACCAACTCAAGCTGGTTTCAGGCGACGAACCCGGTTTCGCCGACAGCCAGGGCGGTGCGCCAGGCGCTCCGCACAAGGACGCGTCCACCCGGCTGATGGGCTACGGGCATTTTGTCTCCGCTCTGGCCTCGGCGCGGCTGGGGCCAGAGACCTTCGGCCTCTCGTTGGTGCGCGTGCTTGATCAACCCGTGGATACCGGCGAGGGTTACCAGGAGGCCATGGACCGGATGATGACCCAGGTGGCCGCCCTGGCGCGTGGCGGTTTTGGCGACGACGCACTCGGCGGACGTTACGGACTGGGGGGGATGGTCTTTTTCCAGGAGGGCACTGACGGGCCGACACTGCGGGCCCGGTCGCTGGAGATCGTCAGACTGGCGGCGGATAGCTTGGGCATTTCCGTGGCCATCGGTTCGGCCTGTTATCCCTTCCTCAATTTCGACCGGGCCGACATCCTCGAAAACTGCCGCAAGGCGCTGGAGCACGCCTTGCTGCTGCCCGAGCCCCGTGTGGCCGTTTTCGATTCCATCTCCCTCAATCTTTCGGCCGACAGGCGATTCATGGCTGGCGACATATATGGGGCCGTGGAGGAGTTCAAGCTCGCCTTGCTTGACGACGAAAACAATCTGCTGGCCCGCAACTCCCTTGGCATCTGCTACGCCCAGCTGGGTCGTTTCGAGGAGGCGCGGCGGCAGTTCGAGCAGGTCGCAGCCATCAACGGCAAGGACGTGCTCGCCCTGTACAATCTCGGCTGGGCCAATCATCGGCTGGGCGATCTCAAGAAGGCCGAGCAGGCCTATCGGCAGTGCATCAAGGCCGACCCCGGGCACGTCTACGCGCTGATGCGCCTGGGCTCCCTGTGCGAAGGCGCGGGACACCTCAAGAAGGCCGCAAACCATTACCGCAAGGCGGCGGCGCAACCCGGCGGGGAGCGCATGGTACTGCGGCCCCTGGCCCGTGTGGCCTACCGCCAGGGCGATCTGGACGCCACTCGTGAATACCTGCATCTTGCCCTCAATGCGGACCACAACGATCATCAGGCCATGCACATGCTGGCCCGGCTTTATCTCGACCAGGGCGAAGACCCCCGCATCGCCGAGGTCCTGGCCCGGCAATCCGCAGCCCTCTCGCCCGAGCGGAGCGCCTATTGGGATACCCTGGTGGAAGCCCTCGAAGCCCAGGGCAAGGTGGAGGAGGCGGTCAAGGTGGCTGCCAGGGCCGGATAGTTTCGCCTGAGTCCGTGACGGCGAAGCGTTGAAAGACATCAGGGAAAAGCCCCGCGGCATCTGCTGCGGGGCTTCTCTTCTTGCCGATCGGCCAGGAGCTATCTGGATTCCAGGTATGCCTTGAAGACAGGGGTGGCGGGTTTGCCGTCGGCAGTGGTCACGCCGTCGAGCCAGCCTTCCCATGTGGCCGGGTTTTGTTTGAGCCACTTGAGTCCGGCGGTGCGGAAGTTGAGGGACTTGTCCTCCTTGATGGCGGTCATGATCTGGTTCATCATGGGCACGGGAAAAACCATGTTCTTAAACAGTTTCGCCACGTTGGGGTTGTCCTCGGCAAACCCCCTGCGCAGGTTGGTCCAGACCGTGGCGCTGCCGTCGTCCGGGCCGAAGGTTTCCTCGGTGCTGCCGGTGAGGTAGGTCATGTCGATACGCTCGTTCATGCTGTGGGGGGACCAGCCCAGGAAGACGATCCATTTGCCCTGGGCTGCGTAGGATTGGACCTGGGAGAGCATGGCCACCTCGCTCGACTGCACCAGTTTGAATTTGCCAAGTCCGAACATGTCGGCGTCGATCATGGACTGGATGATCTGGTTGCCGTCGTTGCCCGGCTCGATGCCGTAGATTTTCCAGTCCAGCTTGTCGCCGAATCTGGCTATATCGTTGAAATCCTTGAGTCCAGCCTTGGCGCATGAGGTGGGCACGGCCAGGGTGTACTTGGCCCCGGGCATGTTGGGCGAATATTTTATCACCGTTCCATTGTCGAAGAACTTGTCGGCCACGTTGGCCATGGAGGGCATCCAGTTGCCCAGGAAGGCGTCCACATCGCCTGTGGACATGGCCGCGTAGGCGATTGGCACGGACAGGACTACGTTCTCGGCGTCGTAGCCGATGCTCTTGAGCAGACTCACGGCCAGTTCGGTCTTGATGGTCACGCCGGTCCAGGAAACGCTGGCGATCTTGATTTTTTGCGCGGCATGCGCGGTGGGGGGCAGGGTGAACAGGGCGACGGCAAGTACGAGGACGGACAGGCTCCGCCTGAGGGAAAATGACATCAAACCTCCTTGGTTGGGGGGATCGGACGGCGGGACTGTTCCCGTCGTCCCTGTGCGCCACGGCGCACGCCTGTGGCCGGGCTATTTCGAGCCGAACCAGTTGATCGCCTTGGCGGCGTGGTTGTGATAGATGTGTTTGAGCTCGGTGTATTCCTCAAGACCCTGGCGGCCCAGCTCGCGACCCAGGCCCGACTGGCGGTAGCCGCCCCAGGGGGCCTGGACAAAGTAGACGTTGAAGTCGTTGACCCAGACCGTGCCGAAGCGCAGTGCAGCAGAAACCCTGGCCATGCGATCCGGGTCTCGTGTCCAGAATCCTGCGGACAGGCCGTAGGTGGTATCGTTGGCCCGGGCCACAGCCTCTTTTTCGGTGACGAAGCGTTCCACGGTGATGACCGGCCCGAAGACCTCCTCGCGCACGATGCGCATGTGGCTGTCGCAGTCGGTGAACAGCGTGGGCATGACGAAGTGGCCGTTTGCCAAGGCCGGGTCTTCGGGGCGGCCGCCGCCCAGAGCGAGGGTGGCCCCTTCCCGCCTGGCGATCGCGATGTACCGTTCCACCTTGGCACGGTGATCAGCCGAGATGAGCGGACCCATCTCGGTGGCCGCGTCCAGGCCATTGCCCACCTTGATGCGCTTCATGCGGGCGGCGAGGGCCTCCACAAAGCGGTCGTGCAAGGCATCCTGGACCATGAGCCGTGTTCCGGCCGAGCAGATCTGTCCGGCGTGGAAGAAGACCGCGTTGAGGGCGTGGTCCACGGCCACGTCGAAGTCGGCGTCGGCAAAGACGATGTTCGGGTTCTTGCCGCCCAGCTCCAGGGCGACCCTTTTTACGTTGCCAGCCGCGGCGCGCATGATGGTCTTGCCCGTGGCAACACCGCCTGTGAAGGAGATGAGGTCCACATCCGCGCTCTCGGCAAGCTCCGCACCCACTTCCGGTCCGGGGCCGAGGACCGTGTTGACCACGCCGGGGGGATAGCCCGCCTCTTCGGCCAGCTCGGTGATTTTGAGGGTGGTCAGCGGGGTGATTTCGCTGGGCTTCATTATCAGGGTGCAGCCAGCGGCCAGGGCCGGGGCCATCTTCCACGACGCCTGGAGCAGGGGGTAGTTCCAGGGCGATATCTGGCCGCATACGCCGACGGGCTCGCGAACCACCCGGCTGGAAGTGCCGGGGTTGGGCGAGGCGATGATCTCTCCGGCGTCCTTGTCGGCCATGCCCGCGTAGTAGCGGAAGATGCCTGCCACATCGTCCATGTCCCAGCGCGATTCCTCCAGGGTCTTTCCCGTGTCCAGCGTTTCCAGCCGGGCCAGGTTCTCGCGCTCGCGTTCCACGAGGTCGGCCAGACGCGCCAGCAGCCGCCCTCGCTCCACTGCCGGGGTTTGCGGCCAGCCGCCCGAGTCAAAGGCGCGGCGCGCGGCCGCGATGGCTTCGCGGGCGTCCTCGCGTCCGCCCTCTGCCACATTTGCCACCTCGGAACCGTCAAAGGGGTTTTCAATGCGCCGGGTCGCGCCGCAGCTCGATCCGGTCCACTTCCCGTCGATATACATGGTTCCATTGATCATGCGTCACCCCTGTCGCTGTCCGTGCCGTGTTGGTAGAAGGGCGCGTTCTCGGGGGCCAGCGGGGTGTTGCCGAGGATGATGTCCGCAGCCTTTTCCGCGATCATCATGACCGGGGCGTAAATGTTGCCGTTGGTTACATAGGGCATGACAGAGGCGTCCACCACGCGCAGCCCCTCGACTCCGCGAACCTTGAGGTTGGCATCGGTCACGGCCATGTCGTGAGTGCCCATGGCGCAGGTGCAGCTGGGGTGATAGGCCGACTCGCCTTCGCGAGCCACAAAGTCGAGGATTTCCGCATCGGTTTGGGCCTGATCGCCCGGAGCCAGTTCGCGGCCGCGGAATTCGTCAAAGGCGGGTTGGGTCATGATCTCGCGGGTCTTGCGGATGGCCTCGACCCATTCCCGTCGCTCCTGCTCGGTTGAGAGGTAGTTGAAGAGGATCTCAGGGTGATCCATGGGATCGCTCGACTTGAGCTTCACATGGCCGCGCACGTCGGTGTTCATGGGGCCGACATGGACTTGGTAGCCGTGGCCCTCGTTGGGAGCCGAGCCGTCGTAGCGGATGGCGATGGGCAGGAAGTGGTACTGGATGTTGGGGTACTTAACCCGGTCGTTGCCGCGGATGAAGCCGCCCGCCTCGAAGTGGTTGGTGGCAGCTTCTCCCGTACCTCCGAGGAGCCATTTGAGTCCGATCCAGGGCTGGTTGTACCATTTGAGGGCAGGGAACATGGAGACCGGCTTCTTGCAGGCGTATTGGACGTAGAGTTCCAGGTGATCCTGAAGGTTTTCTCCCACGCCGGGCAGATCGTGGACCACGCCGATGCCAAGGGCCGAGAGATGGCGGCCATTGCCCACGCCTGAAAGCTGGAGCAGCTGCGGGGAGTTGATGGAGCCGCCGCAGCAGATGATTTCCCCGCCGTACGCCTTGAAGCTGCGTTTGCCCCTGGCGTATTCCACTCCTACGGCGCGTTTGCCCTGAAACAGAATGCGCGTGGTCATGGCCAAGCACTTGACGGTCAGATTGCGGCGGCTCCTGACCGGGTGGACATAGGCCCTTGCCGCGTTCCAGCGGCGTCCGCGGTAGGTGGTGCGGTCGAATTTGCCAAACCCTTCCTGGCGGTAGCCGTTGACATCATCCGTCACCGGATAGCCTGTCTGCTGCACCGCCTGGAAAAAGGCGTCGAAAAGCGGGTTGTCGCATTCGGGTGTTGTCAAATAGAGGGGGCCGACAGCGCCCTGATATTCGTCAGCTCCCGCCATGCGGCATTCGAAGCGTTTGAAATAGGGCAGGCAGTGGGCATAGGACCAGCTCTCAAGGCCGTCCTCGCGTGCCCATTTTTCATAATCCATGGCGTTGCCGCGAATGTGGATCATGCCGTTGATGCAGCTGGAGCCTCCGAGAACCTTACCCCGCGGCTGGTAGATGCGTCTGTTGTTCATGTGCGGCTCTGGCTCGGATTCATACCACCAGTTGTATGTCTTTCCGGCCAGGGGGTAGGTCAGGGCCGCGGGCATGTGGATGCGGAAATCGAGCTTGAAATCGGGCAGCCCGGCCTCCAGGACGAGCACCTTGTTTTTGGGGTTGGCGCTCAGGCGATTGGCCAGGACAGACCCGGCCGAGCCTCCGCCGACAATTATGTAGTCATAATGCTTCATTCTTTCTCCATTTCGTTGGTTGGTCCGCTGATGAACGGGGGCGGGAGTTGGCGGCTGTGGTCGCCCCGGTCATTGATACATTCTCGCAGCAGGTGATAGTGGTGGCCGATGTGCGAGAGGGCGCGCATGATATCGCCATCGGCAATGGCCTGGGCCGTGTCGCTCCAATTGGCGGCCGCACGTTCGCGGTAGTGTGGCTCTTCATACAGGGCGTAGTCGTGGGAGCTGAAACCCATCTGCAGGGCGTGCATGACCCACTCGAAGACGGTGTTGCCCGCCATGTGCACGAGCATCAGGTTGAGTCTTCGATCCAGCTCGCCTGTGGCGTGGAGGTCCGGTTCCGGCTGGCGCAGCAGCCATTCGAGCTTGCGCGCCTCGGTCAACAACCGGGTTTTGGATTCGGCATCGGCCCGGCCTATGGCCATCTGGGTGATGGCCCGGTCCAGGGTCTCGCGAAACTCGATGAGTTGTTCCGGGGCCACCGGCTGTTGCTTGAGGAACAGGGTCAGGGATTCCGAGACGTTGGCAACATTGAGTCTGCGCACATAGGCACCTCCCTTGGCTCCCTTGCGAACCTCGAGCAACCCTTTTTGCTTTAATGTTTTGATGGCCTCGCGGATGACCCCGCGCCCTGCCCCGAAGAGTATCTGCATTTCGCGCTCGCTGGGGAGCCGCTCTCCCGGAGCGAGCCTGCCATCCATGATGGCGGCCTCAATCTGCAGCGAAACCTCTTCACTGGCACGCCCGATAGTCACGGGCATGAAATAGCCCTTCACCGAATTTGGTTTGTTCATTGGTAGAACCTTTGCCCGCAAATTGATCCATTTTTACGGCGGAGACGACTTTTTTGGCCACAATGGTCGTACCATTGATAGTCTGCGCGGTTCGATTTTGTCAACCCGTCTGCCAAGGGGAACTGGACATCTTGCGTCAGGAGCGTCAGCCACAGGGGACGGACAGGGCCGGGCGAGTGGTTCGTCCCGGCCCGGAGGATGGAGTGTGGAGGGGGCTTTCCCGCGTGTCAGAGCCTGTGCCCCGCTCCTGCATGTCTTATCTGCATATGGGGTGTCGGGTTCCGCATCCTTGCTTGGTCATCACGATCTGCCAGACCTGGATGTCCCTGGCCCGGAAGGCTCCGGCGCACGAAAGCAGATAATACTCCCACATTCGTTTGAAACGCGCATCGTATTTTCGGCTTAAGGTAGGCCACGCGGCCTGGAAGTTGCGATTCCAGGCCATGAGTGTCTTGTCGTAGTGGGGGCCGATATTGTGAACGTCCTCAATGACGAAGAGATTTTCCGTGGCCTGGCCGATCTGCTTCTGGCTCGGGAGCATCCCGTTTGGAAAGATGTATTTGTTGATCCAGGGGTCGCAGTTGCTCTTGGAGGCATTGCCGCCGATGGTGTGGAGCAGGAATATGCCGTCATCCTTCAGGCAGCGATGCACGGTTTTCATGAACGTCCTGTAGTTCCTCCTTCCTACATGCTCGAACATGCCGACCGAGACGACCTTGTCGAATACGCCGTTCACCTCGCGGTAGTCCCGATCATGGAAGACGACGGGCAGTCCTGCGCAGATTTTTCTGGCATGTTGCAGTTGCTGGCGCGAGATGTTTACCGCCGTCACCCGGCAATGGCAGGTTGCGGCGAAGTAGCTGGCCAAACCGCCCCAGCCGCAACCGATGTCGAGGAGATGATCGTTTTCTGCGAGCTGCAGCTTGCGGGCAATGAGGTCCAGCTTGTTTTTCTGTGCCTCGTCGAGATCGTCCGTGCTGGAAAAATATGCGCAACTATATTGATGGTTGGCGTCCAGAAAGGAGAGGAAGAGTTCGTTGTCAAGGTCGTAGTGCCTTTCGGCGATGATACGGCTGCGGGCCTTGGATTGCAGATTGCACAGCACGGCAGGAACAAGGTGCCAGAGGATGCGCGGTCCGCCTCTGATTCGGTCTTCCATCCCCCCCAGAAGCAGGCGGCATATCGCCTCGTCGATCCTGTCGCAGTCCCACCAGCCGTCCATGTAGGATTCGCCGAGCCCGAGATTCTTGTCGAGCAGGACCCGGCTGAACCATCGCTTGTCGTGGACCTGAATGTCCCAGGGTTTCGGGCCGTTGATGACCACTCCGGCCTGTTCCAGGCCGTGTTGCAGGGTTGTTGCCAACATACGCACCTCGCTTCCCAAATCGGTCGTCCGAGGAGAACGCCCCTGACACGCTTGACTGAATCGACCGGAAAATCAGGCTCCTCGGTGTTCATGACCGTAAACTGTGCTCATGGGCAAAAACGCAGGGTTCTCGCACAAGTTCGTCATAGCCGATTTTCGGGTCTGTTTCCAGAGTGTCGCGGCGTATTCAGACGACATCTTCGTCTCAGGAACCAGCCCTGCCTTCGCCTGCGGCCCGGAGGGAGCGCCTCTGTTGACAGGAACCGCAGGGTGTGTAGAGTGCCATCTGCGATTGATTCTCTATAGGAGATTGGAAAGGGAATCCGGTGAGACGCCGGAGCGGACCCGCCGCTGTATCCTTCCTGCCAGCCTGATCGTCGGCCGGCACAAGCCCCTGCACCACGCCACTGTCCGCCTCTGCGGACGGGAAGGCCGGGAGCTTGCGGAAGGGAGCCAGAAGACCTGTCAGTCGCCCACCCCGAGGCAACGGGTTTTTGCCGTATAGGGGAGCAAGCGCCGTGGTTTCTGTCATTATCCGCCTCACAGCCGCTTCTCCGCCTTGTTTTCAACTAGCAGTATGGAGAAGCGCATGGCTGACGACTCCCTTGATGCCGCCCCCATTCGGGATAATGCCCCGACGAATCCTGGACGTGCCTCCCTCGGGCACGATGGGCACGAACATGGCGAGCGATGCGGCTGCCATCATGAACATGGTCATGATCACCACGACCACGATCACGACCACGACCACAACCATCTTCGCCCGCCCAAGTACAAGCCGGGGATTCTGCTGGCGGCTTTTGGCGTGGCTATCGATGAGGCCCGGCGGGGCTACGACCTCTTTGAGGCCGAGGTCCGTCAGCGGCACCCGGACATGGAACTGGCCTGGGCCTATACGGCGCACAAGGTGCGCCGCAAGCTCGTCAGTCGGGGCAGGGAGTGCGATTCCCTGGCCGTGGCCCTCTCGCGTCTGCATGACCGTGGCGTAACCCATCTGGCCGTGCAGTCCGTGCATACCACGCCGGGAGTGGAGTATCACTGGACCCGCGAGCAGGCCCTGGCCTATCGCCATCCGCGCAAGGGGTTTCCCGAGGTTGTGGTGGGCGGCCCGCTCCTTTCCTCGGACCACGACCTGGAGCGATCCTGTCAGGCGTTGCAGGGCTACATTCCGGCCGAGCGCAGTCCCGACGAGGCCGTGGTCCTTGTGGGGCACGGCACATATCATCATGGTCAGCAGCGGTATCTGGATTTTGAGGAGCGAGTGCGGCGCGATGATCCCCTCATCCGCGTGGGCACCCTCATGGGACGCCCCTCCTGCGGGGATGTCATTGCGGACCTGGAGGCAGAAGGCGTCAAGGATGTCTGGCTGCTGCCCTTCATGTGCGTACCAGGGCATCATGTTCACCTTGATGTCTTCGGCAGCGGGGCCTCTTCGTGGAAAAGCCGGATGGAACATGCCGGGTTCACCGTGCGGGGGCATGTGACCGGGACGCTGGAGCACGCTCCTTTCCGCGCCATCTGGCTGGATCATCTGGACGAAGTTTGCGCCCGCATACGCGCACTGGAAACGGCATAGCCGGGAGGATGTCATGCACATATCCGAAGGGGTTCTGTCGCCAACCGTTCTGATGGCGGGAGCCGCGCTGACGGCAGCGGGCTGCTGGATCGGCTACCGCAAGCTGCAATATGACAAGATCGTGACCGCCTCGGTGCTGTCGGCCACCTTTTTCGTGGGGTCCCTGATCCATGTGCCGCTGGGGCCTTCCAGTGTGCATCTGCTGCTCAACGGCATCGCCGGAGTGGTGCTGGGCTGGGTGGCCTTTCCGTGCATCCTGGTGGCGCTTCTGCTCCAGGCGGTTCTGTTTCAGTTCGGAGGGCTTTCGGTCCTTGGGGTCAACACTGTCAATGTGGCCGCTCCGGCCGTGCTGTGCTTCTATCTTTTGCGGCCGCTCCTGGCCGGCGGGCCGGGCAGGGCTGCTGTGGCCGGGTTTCTCGGCGGAGCGGGCGCGGTCTTCGGCACCGCCCTGATGACCGCGCTTTCGCTTGCCCTCAGCGATGAAGGGTTCCTGACCACTGCCAGGCTCGTGGTCGTGGGCCATCTGCCGGTCATGATCATTGAAGGGGTCGTGACCATGTTTGCCGTGGGTTTTCTCGCCCGGGTCCGGCCGGAATTGCTCGCAGGATTCGGCCGTCTGCAACACGGCAATGCCGGAGGACAGTCATGTTGAAAATGAAGGCGCTGGCCATTTTGATGATTCTTATTCTGTACCCAGGGCCGTGTCTGGCACACAAGGTGATTCTCAATGCCTGGATCGAGGACGGCGAACTCAGCGCCGAGGTGGGATTCAGCGACGGTTCCCCGGCATCCGGGGCAATAGTGAGCGTCATTGATCCGATAACCGGCGCAGCGTTGTTTTCGGTCAAGGCAGACGATCAGGGCATTGTCGAGGCCGCCTTGCCGCCCGAAGTGTTTGCTGGAGACGGCGGCCTGCTCGTGGTGGGCAATGCCGGGGCTGGCCACCGTGTGGAGCGGCTGCTGCCGGCGCGGGAGGTCGGCGGTCCCCGGCCGGATCAGGCGAAGGGCGAAATGGTGGGGGCTTCCGTCCCGGAGCCTTCGTCGTCGGGAGTCTCGGTGGATACCTCGGCCCTGGAGGGCCTGGTTCGGCAGGCGGTGCGCTCAGAGCTTGCTCCGCTGCTCCGCGAGGTCCGCTCCCGCAATGACCACGGGCCGCGGATGCAGGACATTGTCGGCGGTATCGGCTACATTCTGGGGCTCGCCGGTCTGGTGATGCTCGTCAAAGGCAGGCAGGGCCGCAAAAAACAATGACGGTTCAGGGGCATCCTCATGAATCTGCCTGACGGCCAGACCGACTCCCGGCGAGGGGTGCTTGCCAGGATGGACACCCGCGTCAAGCTGCTCCTGGCGCTTGGGTTATTGCCTCTCCTCATATCCCTGCAGGGCGTTGCAAGTCTTGCACTGGCTTTGGCTTTGTCCGCCGCGCTTCTGGTCTGGGCCAGGAGGCCGACCCGGCAGATATTTTACAGGTTGGCGTATGCAAATATCTTCTTTGTGTTCCTTTTTGCGGCCCTCTCCCTGACCTATCCGGCCAAGGAGTTGGGAGAGTGGCATTTCCTCAGCCTGGACGGTGTGCGCCTCGCCTGTGGCATTGCTCTCAAGGGCAACGCCATGCTGCTGGTGCTGCTGAGTCTCGTTGCCAGCAGTTCCGTTCCTGAACTTGCCGGTGCCCTGCAGCGGTTGCGGGTTCCCCAAAAGCTCGTCCTGCTCCTGACCTACACCTACCGGCAGGTGTTCATCATCGCCGAGGAAATGGATCGCATGCGTCAATCCGCTGCGGCCCGTTGCTTTCGGCCCGGGCTGCGCCTGCATGTCTACCGGACATTCGGTTATTTGCTGGCCCAATCCCTGGTTCGGAGTCTGGACCGCGGGCAGCGCATCCACGAGGCCATGCTCATGCGCGGCTTTGTCGGCCGTTTTCCGCATCTGCAAACAAGCGGCCGGGTCGGGGTCCTTGAGATATGTCTTGGGGGGCTTCTGCTTGGCCTGGGACTCGGACTGGTGGTCCTGGACAGGATGGTAGTGTCTTGACCGTACCCATCGTCGCCCTGGAGGAGGCGTCTTTCGCCTACCCCAATCAAAGCGGTCAGGCGCTTTGTCAGGTGGAATTCGCCTTGGGTCCGGGGGATAAAATCGGCGTCATCGGCGACAACGGCAGCGGCAAGACATCACTGCTGCTGGCCCTTGTGGGTCTGAGGCCCCTGGCCGCAGGGAGGCTGATCCACGGCGGCCGCGAGGTGCGCAAGCCCGGACAATACCACGCCCTGCGGCGCGATGTGGGGCTGGTGTTCCAGAACTGCGATGATCAGCTTTTCTCTCCCACGGTCATTGAGGACGTGGCCTTCGGACCTCTGAATGTCGGCCTTTCCCTGGACAAAGCCCTGGCGATCGCCCGTGAGACTCTGGATGTCTTGCACATAGGGCATCTGGAAGGGTGTCTGACCCACACCCTTTCGGGGGGGCAGAAGCGCATCGTCTCCCTTGCCACTGCCCTGGCCATGAAACCCAAGGCCCTGCTGCTGGATGAGCCCACCAACGATCTGGACCGCAAGACACGGGCCATGGTCCAGGAATTCCTTCTACACAGCGACCTTGCCCTCGTACTGGTTTCGCACGACCATTCGCTGGTGCGGGCCGTGACCACCAGTGTCGTGTGCATGGAGGGAGGGCGGGTGTTGTCCAGTCAGCCGACCATGGCGGCGTTATAGCCGCAACGGGTTTTCGGGGACCGTCTATTTGAATGCGGCGCGAGCATGGCGAATCCCATTCAGCCATTCCCATATGCCGCCGCAAACGGCGGTGCCAACCCGAAAAAGATATGGGAGGAGGGCCAGCAGGACGGCGTCGTGCATGGCGAAACCCAAAAAACTGTACACAAAAACCCCAGCAGCTTCCCCCGCGCCAAGTCCGCCGACATTCAGGGGGACAATTTGGAGAATCAGTCCGCACACGCACCCGACGACAATGTAGAGAAGAGGCGCATTGATTCCCAAAGACAGTGCCAGGCACCAGACCGAGGCGTAGAGGCATGTATGGGCGGAAACAGTCCACCCCAAGGCTGTAAGCAAAGACGACGAATTGTGGACAAGGCTTCGTAGAAGGCCATCAATGTCCTTCCAAAGAGTGAATCTGCTCAACAGCAATAAGCCGATGCAACAAAGAACAGCCAGTGCGCCAAGAAGCGCCCACTGTGTTTCCGCGGCAATCTCTATCTGCGGCAACAAACCGGGCCATGCTATCAAGACAGTGAAGACGACAAGCGGGACAGACAGGCCAAGAAGGCGGTCGATGAGCAGGGCACCGATGATGCTCGGCCGCTTCAAGCCTGAATCCAGCGCCGATATTTTGGCAAAGCGTGCCACGTCGAATCCGGCGGAAAGTGGTACAAAGACGAAGTAGAATGCCGACTGCAGGCATATCCTCCAAGCCTCGAAGACTTTGAGCCGTCCGCATAGAGACCGGACCACGAGCGAGAGACGGAAGGCATTGGAGAAGAGTGCCCCAATATAGAGAGCCACGGCCAAAACCGCCATGGGCCAGTCAAAGCGCAGCCCGGAAAAGCGTTGATCCACTGTAAGGGTCCAGGCCAACCATATCAGTACCACTGGTGGAAGGCCAACCTTGGCGACCACAGCCAGCGGGCGCCAGTACCGATGATGCCGGAACCTTGTCATTTGTATCCCAGGCCGTCTCGCAGAGTCGCTTTTATGTAGCTGTCGATCCGCTCCTGCTGTTCTTCGGAGAAAAATTCCCGATATTCTCCCACCCGGCCTTTGCGCATTTTGTATGAAGCTTCGTTTTTCACGTCGAGTGCGGTCAGCCAAGGGTTGGAACCATCGCTCCTGCGTTCTCTGGCCTTGAGTTTCTCGAAATTTGCGTTTTCCACAGCATCAGCCAATTCGGTCTTTGCAGCGGAAATTCCTACGCAACCGCATATCCTTTCAAAGGTGGCAATGGTGTTTGCCCGTAATTCCTCGTAGCGAACGACTTGGTCAGGGCCGCCGTGTTCAAGGGTGTAGTCCCACCAGTGGTTCATGAATGCCACCAGCTTGGGGAGACCCACCAGGGGGCTATCAATCATGTCGTTCACTTCGAGAGTGGGTATGCCCGTGCGGTGCACCATGTGGTAGTAACTGCTCACGAGGACATCGCGAGGATCGCGAACCAGGAGGACGAATTCCTTTTTCGCGTAGCTGCGGTGGATGGTGCGGAGGATTTCCCGAGCGTCCCGGCTTCCGCTCTCCCATGAGGACCCGGCGTGAGTGAACCGGATCATGGGCATGCCACACTTGCTCGCCAAATGCTGATATGTGTCACCTGCATGGGCGGTGCGCCCGGAGCGCGAACAGGCTAACCCGATGAACAACTGTTCGAGCCAGGTCCGGCCGGATTTGGGATACGACACTACAGTGCAGGCATCCTTGCACAACATGTCGGAAAGATAGTATCTGAAAAGGAACCATGCCGAAGAGGGATTTCGCCGTACAAGATCGAGCTTGGACCTTACGGCGTTGCGCAGGAGGATTCTTTTCGAGACGGGCATGCAGTTATTTGTCCATTATTTGTTTGAGCAAATCAGCCAAAAGCCCCATGGCAAAGATCAGAATGGACGCGATGACACCGCCCACGCCGATGTAAAACGTCGACACCAGGCTGAGCGCCAAGGTCATGAGAAAGCAGACGGCTGAAACGCTTAGAGTCGCCAGCGAGAGAAGAAGAAAAATTTTCAGCGGATCGTAATATGTCACCGCCTGAATCACGTATTGGATTGTTCGCAACGAATCGGAAAACAGGCGAACTTTGGTTTTCCCTATGCGTTTGTGATATTCTACAGGAAGGT
Organism: Pseudodesulfovibrio alkaliphilus; assembly: GCF_009729555.1. Classification (NCBI taxonomy): domain Bacteria; kingdom Pseudomonadati; phylum Thermodesulfobacteriota; class Desulfovibrionia; order Desulfovibrionales; family Desulfovibrionaceae; genus Pseudodesulfovibrio; species Pseudodesulfovibrio alkaliphilus. The sequence goes on along the minus strand of NZ_WODC01000010.1, from coordinate 17,122 downwards.
AGGCTACTGTCTTGGCGTTCATAAAATAGGCGAGAGTGATGGATGTGGTGAAGCTGAACCCGTCACACAGTCGGTCAAAAAAAGTGACTGCCATTTTTTTTGAGAAGATTCGAAGGCCGGAGTTGATGTCAGGTATTCTCTTGCCGGAGATGAACTCCACCAGGAATCGCAGGGACTTTCTCAGTGGGTTTTTTATCCAGGATTCCTTGTAGTATTGCCCCGTTCGCTGGGCTACGACCATGTCGTACCCCTTCCGGTAGAGTTCCAGCAGCTCTGGGATTCGCTCCGTTGGATAGGTCCCGTCGGCATCCGTGATGACGATAGTGTCATATTTCGCCATTTCGATTCCGCTCTTGAGCGAGCGTCCATAGCCCTGGTTCTGCAGATGGGTGACCACCCTTGCGCCAGCCGATGCGGCATTGGCCGCTGTCGCGTCCGTACAGCCGTCCGCCACCACGAGCACTTCATACGGTCCCACATCCGCTGCGTCCAACACGCTGATAATGTGCCTCACGCAGTAGGAGACAGCCTCCTCCTCGTTATAGGCCGGGATAACGATACTGATCATTTTTTCACCACACAGAGAATGGATTGGCCAAAAAACTTGGCGAACAGGGGCGTCAACGCTCGGGACAAGGGAACGCCATACTTGTCGAATACGCAAATCTGCCAGTTAACGCTGGCCGAGTCCAGGCTGCGGTGTTTCCGAAAGGAGTTTGCCCACCAGCCGATTCCGCCCAGGGGGTTGACGTATTCAAGCCGGACAACGCTACCTAGATCAGACAGCAGGGTCGCGAGAACGGAAAGGGTGTAGCGCCTGTGGTGACCAGCCAGCCGGTCGAGATCCCCATAGAGAGTCGGCATGGCCGGAACAAAGAGCACCAGCCGCCCTTGGGGCCTCAGTGCGCGCATCATGTTTCCCAGGGCAGCGGCATCATCGGGGACATGCTCGAGCACGTTGTAGCACAGTATAGTGTCAAACCGACGCTCGCCCAGAGCTTCAGTGAACCGCTGCCCGGCTATGTCGGCCGCCAGGTACTCTTCCCCTGGATGCGTCTGTCGAGCCTGCTCCACAGCATCGTCGTCCAGGTCCACGCCAAGATACTCCTTGAACGGGCCAAGTTTTCGGTTCAAAGCACCGTGTCCGAATCCCACCTCAAGAACCCTCTCTCCCAGGTGCGGCCGGGCCATGTCGGCCAGCCACTCCATGTAATTTGTCGCCTCTTCAATGCTTGAAGAATAGGTTTTGTCGCGAGGATTCATTGGCGGAGTTTGTTTTTGGCTCATTGGCATATCAGGTCCAGCGATGCGTCGGGACACACCTCGTTACGCCACATTTGACAAGTGGCCAGGGCAAGCAGCTTCAACCCGTTGTCTTGATGACCGTCCTTGTGTTCAGCCATCAGTGCTGCCACTGCGTCTGCCCGGAACCAGTCTCCCGCGAGGAATTCCGGCGTCAAATCGCCTAGAAAGCCCGGCGAGGAGAACCATGGAGACACCGGGGCGTTGAAGCCTCTTTTTTTCGCACGAACGACCTGCTTCGGCAACCGCGAGGCCATGGCCCGTTTGAGCAGGGCTTTTTTGTCCAGACCGGCCAACTTCCAGCGCGAAGGCAGCGAGGCAGCCAGCTCGGCCAGGCGATGGTCCAGAAAAGGAACCCGACATTCGAGAGAAAAGGCCATTGATGCTCTGTCTGCCTTGACGAGGATGTCGTTGGCAAGCCACGTCTTGGCGTCCACAAACAGGCTTTGCCCAAGAAAATCTATCCCTTGAGCCTCCTCGTGGAAGGCGGCGAAGTCGTCAAAGGGATCGTGCGCGGTGACGGCCGTTGCAAATTCCGGGCGCAGCAGATGGCGCTTCCCCTGCTCGGAAAAGAGGGTGCGCCAGTGATAATGCGCCCGTTCGGCACTGAGGCCGTGCCCGCACAAGAACTGCTTTACCTTGTAGTTGAGGCTCACCTTGCCCTGGTCCGCAGGCCAAACAGCTTCCACAAGTTTTCCCAGCGACTTGACAAAGCCAGAGGGAACCCAGGCGGTCATGGATCGCAACCTGTCGGCAAGGTATGTCTCGTAGCCTGCAAAAAGTTCATCGCCGCCATCGCCAGAGAGGCACACCTTAACGTCCCGTCTGGCAAATTCAGCCAGGAGCCCCGTGGGCAGCAGGGAGCTGTCCGCAAAGGGCTCTCCGGTTGCTCGAACAAGCTCAGGCAGCCGGGAGGAAAGAGCCGTGTCCACCACCGCTTCCGAATAGCGAACTCCAAGAACCTCGGCCACGAAGCGGGCCTGATCGAGTTCGCTGTATCCTTTCTCGTTGAATCCGATGGAAAAGATGTGGTTGAGATCCGGGTCCCGCAGTTGGCACATGGCATGGACAATGGCAGAAGAATCGATTCCCCCGGAGAGGTAGCCGCCCAGAGGGACATCACTGACCAACTGCCCGGCTACCGCATCCCGAAGCAGGGCAGCCATGGCCTCGGCGGCTTCATCCATGGACGCAAAAGGGGAGGGGCAGCGAAAAAAAGAAGCGTAGTCCCACCATTTGACAGTCTCTTGCGTGCCGTCTGCCCGAACGAGCATATAATGCGCGGGAGGCAGTTTTTCCACCGCGTCAAGAATGCTCGACGAGGTCAGGGTATACCCCAGGGAAAGGAACTGGCTCAACCCTCGGGCAGATACGGCCCTGGGCACCGAGGGGTCTTCGATGAGGGAGGGGAGTTCCGAGGCAAAGACAATGCCGCCAGTTGCTAGCCGATGATAATATAGAGGCTTTTCCCCAAAGCGATCGCGAGCCAGGAAGAGCGTCCGTTCCTTGCGATCATAGATGGCGAGGGCGAACATGCCGACAAAACGGGAGAGGCAAGATGGCCCCCATGCGAGGTAGGCGGCAAGAACAACCTCTGTGTCGCAATCCGTGGCAAAGGTTGCGCCCAGCCCTTCAAGCTCTTGGCGCAACTCCTTAAAGTTGTAGACCTCGCCGTTGTAGGTGATGGCAGCCCGCCCCGAGGCGTCGAGCATGGGCTGGTTGGCCTCGCTGGACGGATCGATGATGGAAAGCCGTCTGTGGCCGAGGCAGATGGGCCCTTCGTTCCAAACGCCTTGAGCGTCTGGTCCGCGATGGGTCATTCTTTCCGCCATCCGCCTCACGGTTTCCCGGGTGGGCTGATCCGCCGTACTGAATCTTCCGCAGATACCGCACATTTTCGATTTCCCGAATAAAGTCTTGTTTCTGATGCGATCAGCCCCGCTTGGGGGCAGAGGGATGCCGCATGTGCCAACCTGCGCGAACTATGAAGCAAATTACACCCACATATACGGGCAGTATCAAGGCCCGGACGCCAGTGAGGTATCGGGGCAAGGGAGGTTCGACCAGTATTATGTTTGCCAATCCCAGCAGGAAATAGCTCAATCCGGAAAACACGATCAGGCATAACGCCGGTACGAACCCGCTTGAAAGGATTGCTTTTCCCATAGATATCCGATTTCGCGCTTGCCATGCGGAAGCGGCGAGAAACGCCAAGGAAAGGAAAAAGCCAGTGATGAGGGGGAATTTCCATCGGCCTAAAAGGGTAAACTGCTTGGCCGAATCAAGGAACGCTCCCCAAACCCACCGGACATACATGCCCGGATGTTCCAGCAAGACGGCGCGAGCCAATTTATTGAAAAGCTCGTTGCACTCCTTTCCGCCCCTGCAATATCCCATCTCCCCGCCCATGTTGGCGACAGTGTAAGAGTAGTGCTGGTATATGTGCATGTAGACCTCTTCAGCGGTTGCCCACGGGGGTACCAACGCCCCGGCATTCGATAGATTGTCCGCCGCGGCTCTGGCATAGGGCCGGATGTCCTCCGGCATTGCTTCGGCCGTGTCCCTGTCGAGAAAGTTGCCTGCAATGCGGACAATGTTATGGCCGCCGAAGGAGACCAGTCCGAAATGATTAACCACCACATACCGCATGCCGCAAAAGAGCACGAAGGGCAGTACGACGCCAGCCGTTACAGGAAGAAGCACTTTCTTGGCCGCATCTTTTCGCGAGGCGGAAGGGTTGTTGAGAAACACCCAACCAAGGGTAATGAAAGGCATGAGAGGCAGCAGGAAAAGATAGGCCGGTCGTATATGGTAACCGAGAAGCGTTATGAGGCAGCACGCAGTGACGAACAGGCCACGCCGTTTTCCCTCTGCGCTGAAGGCCAGGAATAAAAAGCCCAGAGCGGCGAGGGCTGCGGCCAAGGCCATGCTGTCGGTCGCATGGTGGGCGATATAGATAAGTCCGTCGAGGCGGTATGCGCCGATCATGCAGACCAACGGCAGGGACATGAACACACCTGTCCATTTTCCGGCCAAACTGCCAATGCCGAGCGCAAAGACAAAGACAGCTGCCAGGTAGAGCAGCAGTTGCATTTCGGGAAGGATAGAAACAGGGATCAAGGCCAGCAGGAGAGGATATCCGAGTGTCCTGAGAGAACTGAGCGCCCCCGTCAGGGAATCAAAAGGAATGTTCAGGTAGGAATTGGTGTCGGGCAAATGCTCAAGAACAAAGCTGGCAGAGGTCGAAAAGGTGGCGAATCGGTCGAGCAGCAGCACCCCAAGCCAGAGCAGGGGCATGCGAGCGAGGCGATGGCATGGCGTCCCCGGCGGCATTCGAAAGAAAATGAGCCAGATGATCGCCAGCAGGCTGAGCGAAACATAGTCGGTGTTGAGCCATGCGTAAGGATTGAAGCTGGCAGCGTAGGATCGACCGTTATAAATGGGTGGGGTGTTGTCCGGGGTGGAGAAAAGCACTCCATCCCTGTGGATGTACAGGCCGTTGCCTTTGGCTTGTACGTCCCCGTGCCATGAGCTTGGGTGCCCATACTCTATGCCGTTCTCCAGCATCCTGACGGTGGAAAAGATCCCCTGTGAAAGATCTCCGTAAATATCCTGCGTCCACCCATAGCCGTACTGACCCAGCCTGCTGACCTTGTCGATGGTGACGGGACGGACGGTATCCGTCCCGAGCAGGTTGAGATTGAATATGACCTTTGAGGCGACAAATACGCCGAACAAGGCGAACAAAAGAGCCCCAACCCATAGTTTAGACGCAAGTTTTCGCATTATCAATACCTTGTTGCTTCATGTCGTGCGGTGACGGGTGATGCCTGTCTCAGTCCGAAACACTTCCTACGCCGGCTCTGTGTGTCAGCCCCGGCCTCAACGCCAGGATCGTTTTCCCTTATTTGGTGATAGGCCGGATGCCGGGCAGGAAAAGACCAAAGCAAAAGGTCTCTTCCCGCAGTCTCCCGTCGTCCGGCCCGTCCGTATCTCTACCCGGCAACCCGTTCGATTCGGGCACCGACGCCGGAAAGCTTGGCCTCGATGTTCTCGTAGCCCCGGTCGAGGTGGTAGATGCGTTCGATGGTCGTGGTTCCCTGGGCCGCCAGCCCCGCCAGGACCAGGGAGGCGCTTGCTCGCAGGTCCGATGCCATGACCGGAGCGCCTGTGAGCTTGCCCACGCCGTGGACCATTGCCGTTCGCCCCTTGAGTCGGACATCGGCCCCCAGGCGCACAAGTTCGAGTACGTGCATGAAGCGGTTTTCGAAGATCTTCTCCTCAATGGTCCCTGCCCCCTGGCCAAAGCACATCAGGGCCATGAGCTGGGCCTGCATGTCAGTGGGGAATCCGGGGTGGGGGAGCGTGGTCACATCCACGTTCCTGAGCGGACCTTCGGCGCGGCGCACCAGGACATGCCCTTCCTCCTCCTGGAGCCAGACACCCATCTCGCGCAGCTTGTAGGTCACGGCGTCCAGTTCCGGGAAGGGGCAGTCGACGATCTTCAGCTCGCCGTTGGTGATGGCGGCGGCCACCATGTAGGTACCCGCTTCGATGCGGTCGGGCATGACCCGATAGTCGCACCCCGAGAGCGAGGAAACGCCGTCGATGGTCAGGACGCTTGTTCCCTGCCCGCTGATCCTGGCACCGCAGGCGTTGAGGAAATTGGCCAGATCGACCACCTCGGGTTCGCGGGCGGCGTTTTCCATGGTGGTGCGCCCCTTGGCGAGGCTGGCGGCCATGAGCAGATTTTCGGTGCCGCCCACGGTGGGAAAGTCGAGGGTGATGTGCGCCCCTATGAGGCCGTCCTTGCAGGAACCCTTGATATAGCCTTCCGTGATCTCGAAGACAGCGCCCATGCGCTCCAGGCCGCGCAGGTGGAGGTCCACCGGGCGCGCCCCGATGGCGCAGCCGCCGGGCAGGGCCACACGGGCCTCGCCCAGCCGGGCCAGCAGCGGACCCAGGCAGAGCACCGAGGCCCGCATGGTCTTGACCAGATCGTAGGGCGCTTCGGGCTTGAGTTCCACGCAGCGGCTGGTGGCCTCGTTGCCCGCAAAGGTGGTCTCGCAGCCCAGGATGTTCAGGAGCTTGAGAGAGGTGCGGATATCCGCGAGCCGTGGCACATTACTTAAGTTCACTTGGCCCTCGGCCAGCAGGCAGGCCATGAGAATGGGCAGGGCCGCGTTCTTGGAGCCGCTGACCCGGATGGCGCCCTGGAGCGGAACACCGCCTTGAATGACAAGTTTATCCATGGAATTCCTTTTTCATAGTTGTTTTGCTTGACCGAACGCGAAACCTTGGCTAAGAAATGCCCCTCACGCGGTGGGTGTAGCTCAGTTGGTAGAGCACTTGGTTGTGGCCCAAGTGGCCGTGGGTTCAAGTCCCATCACTCACCCCAGGAGCCATTAATTGGACGGAACTACGGTTCCGTCCTTTTTTGTTGCCTCGCGCCCTTGGGCCGCGGCGTCTTCGAGCATGTCGATGAGCGGACGCGCACCGTCGGGCACGGTGCCGGTTTCGAAGAGCACATGTTCGGGGCGGCCGTCAGCAGTGCGATGATAGGCTGCATTGAGGCCGGTCCGGTTGGACAGGCCCCCGGTGCTCACGCCGACGCCCGCGTAGAGTCCCTCGGTCCTGCCCACAAAGATCACGTCGCCGGTCTCCACGAATTCCGGGGTGCGGTTGCCTTCGAAGTCCGCGTCGAGAAAGGTGATGGCCGCCCGGCCCTGGAGCAGGGCGCCGGTTTCGAGTACGTAGCGCACATCTTCGTCGCGCATGTAGAGGATGATGCCCGAGACTCGGGTGACGCCTGCCTGCATGCCCAGACCGCCGGTTCCCTTGGTCAGGAAGACGGGGCCGGTCCAGCCGCTGTCGGTTTGGGCCAGCATCAGGCCGTTGCCGCCGCCAAGGGAGAAAAGGAAGCTGACGCTGCCCATGCCGGGCACGATCATGGCCCCCCGGGCTTGACTGAGGAGCTGACGCAACTCCTGGCCCTGCTCGCCGTCCAGCCCTGCTTGCAGGATGTGCGCTGCCGAGTCCACCAGCCCCTGGGCCGTGGCCTCGGCGCTCGCGCCTGAGCCGCTTTCCGTCCCCCGGCTGGCGCAGGCGACCAGCACAAGGGGCATAAGCAGAATGCAGACGCCGCGAATCAGGTGTTTTTTGGCCATGAGCATGGCGTAAGTTGCCTCCCGGACCGTGTCAAGAGCGTTTGCGAAAATGGCGGACATCGCCCACGCGCACCGTGAGCTTCTCCTTGTCGAAGTATTCAAGCACCGGAATCAGGTACTTGCGCGAAAGGCCGGTCAACTCCTTGAAATCAGGGGCGGACATCTCGGTGTGCGTCTCGAAGAAGCCGACGATGGCCGTCCTGATGCTGTCCAGTGCCGAGCCGCAATAGTACATGTCATCCTTGACCCGCACAAGCTCGCCCCGGTCCTGAAGCAGCTTGAGCACGGGCGCGGCCTGTCTGGCGGTCAGCCCCAGCGGTTCAAGCACGTCCTTGAGATTGGGCGGGGTGGCGCCCCCCTCGCGGAAGGCCGCCTCAAGGGCCGTGCACACCGCCTCCTGATCCGAAGCAAGGGACACGGCGTGGTCCTTGAGCCGCAGCAGCTCCTGCTCGGCCACCACATCTCCCTTCCTGAGCAAGCGCTCAAGGATGAAGTGAAAGAGCTTCGGCGGCATTCTCTTGCCCCAGGACGACCCCAGCTCGCCGCGCTGAACGCCGGGCTTCATGGAATCCTTGCGGTGAAAAGCGGCCAGCCAGTCGAGCAACCCGTCCGTCAACTCCTGGACCAGTCTCCCGCCCGCGTATCGTCTCGCTTCGCGATCGAAGAGAATGGCTTTCTGCTGGCCTCCGAGAACGCCGAGAGTTTTTTCCAGGGCCTTGGTTTCGAGGTTGGTCATAATCAAGAGTTCGCTCCAGGAGAGCCCCTGCGGTCCGGCCAGCTCCAGCTGGGCCTCGGCCACCACCTCGGCCGATTCATGGGCCAGGGCGGCCAGTGCCTCCACCTGAGGGGAAAAGCGTTTGACCTTGTGCCCTCGCGGGCCGATGACCCGGCCCCCGGCAAAGGCGCGAAGCGGCGAGAACGAGCGCAAGACCACGCGGTCGCCGTAAACCCCGGCCAAAGGCTCAATAAACCGCACCTGGCACACGGCGGTCTCTCCGGGCTTGAGTTCGTCACGGTCAAGCAGATATATCCGCGCCAGCACCTCGCGGGCGCCGTGGTGAAAGTGGACTTCCTTGCGGTGTTTGAGCGGGCGTCGCGAGGATTCGAGCATGGTCAGTTCCATGTCCCAGACCTGGGCCGGAAAGAGCGTATCGGGCCGGGCCAGCACATCGCCGCGCCGGATGTCGTCCACTTCAAGCCCCTGCAGGTTCGCGGCCGTCCTTCGTCCGGCCCGGGCTGTCTGCACTGTGGCCCCGTGGGATTGCAGGCTGCGCACTTTGGACCGGACATCGCCCGGATAGAGCCGGACTTCCTCCCCCACCGAAAGGGACCCGGAAATCATGGTGCCGGTGACTACGGTTCCGTGCCCCTTCATGGTGAAGACGCGGTCCACGGGCAGCCGGAAGAGGTCCGAGCGTCGTCCGGGGGTGAACCCTGCCATCAGAGTGCGCAGGGCGTCCTTCAGTTCGTCGAGTCCCTGGCCGGTGTGGCTCGATACGGGCACCACGGGCGCATTGCCAAGGAAGGTGGGTTCAAGCCAGACCGCCACCTCGTCCTTGACCATCTCAAGCCATTCCTCGTCCACCATGTCGGTCTTGGTCAGGGCTACCAGGCCGGAGTTTACGCCAAGGAGCTGGCATATTTCGAGGTGCTCCCTGGTTTGGGGCATGATGCCCTCGTCGGCGGCGATGACCAGCATGACAAAGTCCACACCCGTGGCTCCGGCCACCATGTTCTTGACGAATCTCTCGTGACCCGGAACGTCCACAATGCCGAGTCTGGATTCGTCATCCTGTCCGGTCTCGGTTTCCGCGCCTTCCCTGGTTTTGAGATCAAGAAAGGCGAAGCCGAGCTCGATGGTAATGCCCCGCTTTTTCTCTTCCGAGAGGCGGTCGCAGTCGATGCCCGTGAGGGCCTTGATGAGCGTGGTCTTGCCGTGGTCGATGTGTCCGGCGGTTCCCATGATGACAGGCATGCGGTCCTTCCCTCTTTCGTGCTCCCGATGTTTCTGGTATCCGCATAGCACGATAGACAAAAACGGCGAAGTCCTCAACAACGCAAGCACTTCACCGGATATGACACCAGGAGTACTCCATGCCCATGATCTTTGCAGGCCCCTCTCTGCTGGTGGCCGACATCAACGCCTCGCGCACCTTTTATCAGGAGATCCTCGGTCAGGAGGTGCTGGCCGACCATGGTGCCCACGTCGCCTTTGCCGGTGGGTTCTCCATCTGGCAAGCGGACCTGGCAACCCAAGTGATTTATGAGGGTGCCCGGCAACCCCCGGCGGCATTGGGGCAGGGCAATTTCGAGCTGTATTTTGAAAGCGAGACCCTGGAAGACGACTATGCCCGCGTGGGCGGTCTCTGGAAGGACATCGTCCACCCGGTTCAGACCGCGCCATGGGGCCAACGGGCTTTCCGGCTGCACGATCCTGACGGCCATGTGGTCGAGGTGGCCGAACCGCTGCCCGTGCTGGTACGCCGGCTGCTGGCCCAGGGGCTGACCATCGACGAGATCAGCGCACGCACCTCCATCCCGGTCGAGGGAGTGGAGGCCATGAGGGGCCGGTAGCATCCTGCGTGTCCGGCAAAACGGTCGCGAACGCACCCCCATGAATCAGGTCCGGTCATGTTCTTTCGTTCATGGGAACTGATTCACGGGGCAATGAAGCGAGGGAGGCTTTCTCGACGCGCCCCTACTGCTTCAAAAATTCCCTGAAGGCCAGGGTGCAGGCGTAAATGTCCACCTTGGCCGAAAGCTCGAAGGGGGAGTGCATGGAGAGCACGGGTACGCCCACGTCGATGACATCCATGCCGTAGACGGCCAGGAACTTGGCCACAGTGCCGCCGCCGCCCACGTCCACCTTGCCCAGCTCCGACATGTGCCAGGGGATGTCCGCGTCGTCGAGGATGCGCCGCAGCCAGCCGATGAAGTCCGGGTGGGCGTCGTTGGCGCCCACCTTGCCGCGATGGCCGGTGAACTTGTTGAAGCACGGGCCGTAGCCCAGGCGGGCCGCGTTCAGCGGCTCATAGACATCCTTGTGGTCAGGGTCCATGGCGGCGGACACATCCGCGGACAGGGCCGAACCGCCCGAAAGGACGCTCGACAGCCGAGCCCCCGGCTCCCACGCCTCCACCAGCTCCTCCATGCAGTTTTCAAAAAAGCGTGAGTTGGCTCCGGTGGCTCCCTCGGAGCCGATCTCCTCCTTGTCCCAAAAGAGTATGATTTGTGCGTATTCCGGGTCAGGCTCGGCCAACAAGGCTTCAAGGGCGCAGAAGACGCTGGAACGGTCGTCCTGGCCGTAGCCGCCGATGATGCTGCGATCAAGGCCCACGAACCGGGCCGGTCCGGCTGGCACAGCCTGCATCTCGGCGCTGAAAAAGTCGGCTTCGTCGATGCCGTAGCGCTTGTTGAGCAGTTCCAGAACCTTGCGTTTCACTGGCTCCTTGACCGCTTCGCCGTCTTTTCCCTGTTTGGCTGCGGGCGATTGGCCCATGATAAGGTTCAGTTTTTCGGCGTCAAAGGCGTCGGCCACCTTTTTTTCCACTTCCTTGTAGGCCAGGTGCGGCAGCAGGTCGGTGATGGTGAAAACCGGGTCGGCCGAATCCTCGCCGATGCACACGGCGACCGCTTCGCCGCTTTTTTTGACCACAGTACCGTGCAGGGCCAGGGGGATGGTCAACCACTGGTACTTGCGGATGCCACCGTAGTAGTGGGTCTTGGCAAGGCAGATGTCCGTATCCTCATAAAGAGGCCGTTGCTTGAGGTCCAGCCGCGGGCAGTCGCCGTGGGCCCCCACCAGTCGGAATCCCTGGCTCAAGGGGCGTCTGCCCTTGCGCGCCAGAAAGCAGGTCTTGTTGCGGTTGAAGCGATAGGCAAGCGGGGCAGCCAGGTCGTCCACGAACCCGGCGGCTTCGACCTGGGCCCTGACATGGTCCATGACCAACCGTTCGGTCTTGCACCGGCTCAGGAAATCCACATACCTCTCGGCCATGGCGTCCATGGCCTTGATGTCCTTGCCGGAGGCATAGACCTCCCAAGCCGATTTCGGTTCATATTCGAGTTTCGCGATTTTCTTGCTCATGCCTTGTCCTTTATGGTGTCCACGGCTTGGCGCAGCGCCTCGGCCGTCAGTTTGAGTTCGCTTGAGGTCAGGGTGCGCGGGTCGAGCTGGAGGGCGTCGTCTTCAATGCGAGCCACCAGCGGCGGGTCGGTCCCGAGCAATGCCACGCGCAGGGACTCTGCAGACATGCCGGGCAGGTTCACCGAAACCAGGGTGCCGGGCAGGTCGTATTCCGGGAATGCGCCGCCGCCAACTCGCGAGAAGCCCTTGCGCAAGGTCACCTGGGCTGAATCTCCAAGCTCGGTCCGTACTGCCTCGGCCAGTCTGCGCGCTTTGCTGCGCAGGGAGTCCTGCGAGGCCGTGATCATGCGCAGGGTCGGCACCTCGCGCCGGGCGGTTTCCATGTCGAGGTAGAGGCGCAGGGTGGCCTCCAACGCGGCCAGGGTCATCTTGTCGATTCGCACGGCCCGGTTCAGGGGGTTTTGCTTGATGCGGTCCACGTATTCCTTGCGTCCGACAATGATGCCCGCCTGGGGGCCTCCCAGCGCCTTGTCCCCGGAGAAGGAGACCACATCCGCACCCTGGGCCACCACCTGCTGCACCGTGGGCTCGCCCGGCAATCCCTCGCCAGCCAGATCGCAGAGGGTGCCGCTGCCCAGATCCTCAAGGACCGGCAGACCGTATCTGTCGCCAAGGAGGCGCATCTCGGGCAGGCTCACCTCACGGGTGAAGCCGACCATGCGAAAATTCGAGGTGTGGACGCGCATCAGCGCTGCGGTCTCATCGCCGATGGCCTGCTCATAATCATGGACATGGGTACGATTGGTGGCCCCCACCTCGCGCAGGACCGCGCCAGACTTGGCCATCACGTCAGGGATGCGAAACGAACCGCCGATCTCCACCAACTGGCCTCGCGAAACGATGACCTCGCGCCCCCGGGCCAGGGTTTCAAGCATGATGAGTACGGCGGCCGCATTGTTGTTGACCACCAGCGCGGCCTCGGCTCCGGTTATGTCGCAGAGGATTTTTTCCACATGGCTGTAGCGACTGCCCCGTTTGCCCGAGCCCAGGTCGAACTCGCAGTTGGAGTAGTGGGCGCAGGCATGGGCAACGGCCTCGACGGCTGACCGGGCCAGGATGGAGCGGCCGAGATTGGTGTGGATGACCACGCCCGTGGCATTGAGGACCCGGCGGAAATGGGGCCTTGAGGCGCTGCGCACAAAGGCGGCCAAGCGCGGCAGAAGGGCGTCAAGAGTCAGGGCGGCCGCATCGGCGATGATGCCCGTGCGGATCTCCTCGCGGCAAAGATCCAGGAATGCGTTGACCTGTTCCTTGACCAACTGGCGCGGAAATTGGGAGATGTCCGGGTCGACTTCAAGCGCCTCGAGGGCCTGGGCTACGGACGGGAGGTGGCGAAACAACGTGCTCATGATAATCTCGATGCTATTTAGTCAAAAATTCCGGGTAGATATTATAAAACTCGCCGAGCAAGTACAAGGAGCCGCAGACAAGCACCGGCCCCTTTGCCTCGGTTCCCAGTGCCAGCGCAGTTTTCAGGGCTTGATCCAGGTTCGGCATGGCCCGTGCGTCGCCGCCCATTTCCGAGGCGATACGCGTCGCATCTCCGGCTCGTTCGTTTTCCAGGCCCGGCACCAGCACCGGCCCATCCGTCAGCGCCCGCACCAGCGGCAGCATGGCCGAGGCGTCTTTGTCAGCCAGGCAGGTGAAAACTACGGATGCCGGCTTGATGTTTTCTGTTTTCAGGGCTTCGCCCAGGGCGGTCAGGGCGTGCGTGTTGTGTGCGCCGTCGAGAATGATGCTGCGGCCGCCGACAATCACTCGCTGCATCCTGCCGGGAACAAATGCCGACTCCAACCCAAAGCGCTCGGCATCGGCCTCGCTGCGGATGGCGGCCATGGCGGCAAATACGCGCCATCCGGCCAAGGCAAGGCGGGCGTTTTCCCGCTGGTGCGGCCCGGAGAGCCCGAGGCGACCATCGACCACCGGGTCGGCAACGTCCGAGGCGAGTATCAGGCGTGCGCCCACGGACTCAGCCCGCTCGGCAAGTTCGGCCATTGCTTCGGTGCGCTGCGGGCCGGTTACGGCCACAGATCCGGGATGGATGGCTCCGGCCTTGTCCCTGGCAATGTCCCGCAGTGTCGGGCCGAGGATTTTTTCGTGATCCATGGCAATGGGAGTGAACAGGGTCAGGCGCGGCGAAAAGACCGTGGTGGCATCAAATCGGCCGCCGAGTCCTGCCTCCATCACCGCAATCTCGACATTCTTTCTTTCAAAGGCGAGCATGGCCAGACAGGTCTGAAACTCGAAATAGGTTAGGGCCGCGCCGCCAGGGGTGGCAAGAATTTCGTTGGCAAGCTCAACCCACTGCTCGCGTCCGAGGAGGGAACGGTTGATCTGCACCCGCTCCCGCGGCGAAACAAAATGGGGCGAGGTGAACAGTCCCGCCTTGATGCCATGCGTCCTGGCTATGGAACAGAAAAAGGTCGAGGTCGAGCCCTTGCCGTTGGTGCCGATGACATGGACCACGGATACTCCAGGCCTGCCGCGTACGGCCCAGAAGGTCTCCATGCGGCCAAGGCCAAGCTCCATGTGGAACAGCCCGAGGCTGTCCATGTAGGAAAGGAGTGCATCGTAATCCTTGAGCGGTTCCACGCCGTCCCTTGTATCAGGAACCATCCTGCCAGGGAAGCCCTGCGCACCGCCCGTAACTGCGGCACGAAACCCTTGACCTCACGCCACGCGTTCCAGTATCACACCACCAGTGCGCCAGTAGCTCAGTTGGATAGAGCATCGGCCTTCTAAGCCGACGGCCGGGGGTTCGAATCCTCCCTGGCGCGCCAATTCACATTGCCCGCCATGTCCCAACCGTTTGTTGGCGCCACAAGACTCAAAGTGAACCCTTTGCGGCACCGAGCATTGCAGCCCTACCGCATCACCCAGTACCATACGGGAATGGTCAGGAACGAAAGAGGAATGCCGACACCCATCAGGGCAGCGGCCAGTGAGGGATTGAGGCCATAGGTCATGGCAATGATTCCGCCAGTGATCATCGGCCCCATGGCCGCCTCGAAAATGGTGACGCGGGCAATGATGTCATTTTGTCCGAAACCAACCATATAGAGAGTGAGGATAAGGGCCGGAGCCAGTAAGAGCTTGTAGCCCAGGCCAAGGGTCAACAGGTGGGCGTTGCTTTTGATCTGGCCCGGCCGCAGCGTCATACCCACCGAGAGCAGGGCCAGCGGGGCCAAGGTTGAGCCCAGGCGCTCCAGCATCACTATCAGCCATCCGGGGAGCGCGACCGGCTGGAGAGCGATGCCGAGAACAAGCGCGGCAACCGGCGGAAACAGCAAGACCTTCCGCGCCAGGCTCCGCCAATGACAGCCGTGTCCTGCCGCCCGCGCAGCCAGAATCATACCTGGCACAGCCAGGACCATGAATGTTCCCGCCAGGTCGATGACCATGCCCACGCCTACAAGCTCGGGACCGAAGAAAGCCTCTATCATGGGCACTCCCACAAACGAGGTATTGCCCAGGCCTGCGACAAGGGTCAGGCAGACCACGGTCTTCTTGTCCAGTCCCAGGAGCCGACCCGCCAGGGAGAACAGAATATAGCCCGCCCCAAAGACGATCCAAGGCATGGCGGCTGGCAGCATCAATCCGGCATCGATTGACAGTTTATGCCCATGGGTCAGGGCCAGGGCAGGCAGTGCCATGTATATGATGACGGCATTCAAAACGTCCGGCCCCTTTTCGTCCGCAACCCTTCCGGCCCGCAGGATCGCGCCCAGAACAAAACAGACCACCAACAACAACACGCTCCCCATTCCAATTCCCTCACAGACCGCTGATTCCGGCCCGAATACCCGACACTTTAGCGGCCCCAGCGATACGGTGGGCATCAAGACGTTGCCCGGTTAAAATATCTGGACCCAGTGCCGCCACTATCGGGCAAAGTTCAGTTTTTTGTACCCCCACCAGCCGCAGATAGGCAAGGTCAATCCCTTGAGCTCAAAAGGTAACACCTTGAAATGGAAGGGCATGCATCAATATTTTTTTAATGGCTGGAGTTTTGGCATGACCGTTGCAAAGACAAATGCAACTTCTTCCTTTTTTGCACACGAGAAAGCCAAAGGCTTCCACGGACGGTCCGAGGAAGCCTTTCTCGTATCCGACTTTCGGCAGAGGACCGCCCATCGCCATGGCAACCCGCTCTCATGTTTTCCTGATTCATTTTCTTTACTCGCCTTGAAAAAGCGCTTGCAAACCAGGATCAACCAATATATAAGCCATCTTCCTCTGAACGTGCCGAAGTGGTGGAATTGGTAGACACGCTAGGTTCAGGGTCTAGTGGGGGTTCCCCCGTGGAAGTTCGAGTCTTCTCTTCGGCACCAGAATGATCAAGGGTTGCGGCTAACAGGCTGCAACCCTTTTTCTTTTTTATCCGGCAAGTTACGCGATTGTCTTCTTTCGGCGTGATTTGACCCCTCTGGGTCAAAGTGGTGGGTCAAAGCACCCGGAATCGTCTGTCGCCGGAGACGTCACATGCCGCGAATCGCTCGCTCCCCGAATCACCTTTACTTGAAAGGCACGACCTACTACTTTCGTCACGTTGTCCCGAGCGCCCTGCGCCACTCGCTGGGCCGCTCCGAGATCAGGATGTCCCTGCGCACGGGATACCTGGCCGAAGCAAGGCCAAAGGCCCGAATCCTGGCCTCCGGCGTAAAACAAGTCCTGACCAGGATACAAGACGGTGAGCTCGCCATGGATGATTTTGACCGCATCAAGCTCTTTCTGCGGGATTTCCTTGAACGCTTCCTCAAGGAGAATGAGCAGATATCCATCAACAACCTGACCCCGCCCAATCCGATTCTGCAATACGTGCCGGGAAAGACGGAAGAACTCATCGACCACCTGAAAGGGCTTCTGGTCTCCCGCGACTACGACACCATGCGGGAATACATGGTTCTCGCCGCCGAGGGAGACGTTTTCGGGCCGCCCCAGTCCTTTGACCTGACGGATGAGTTCGCCCACGAATTCACGAAAGCCCTCATCGCCTACTACCGGATTATCAGCCATCGCGCCGAAGGCGACTATGCCTTTGAAAACACCATTCTGCCGCCTGAACCAGCGGCTCCACAGCCTGCACAGGAAACCAAGTCCCAAATCGTGCTTTCCGAGGCCCTGAAACGCTACAAGGCGGACAGGATCGCCGCCAAACGATGGAGCGAGGGCAGTGCCAATGACATCCTGTCCACGCTCAACAGCCTGACCGACATCCTCGGCGACATTCCGGTGGACGAACTGGACCGGCAAGCTGTGCGCCATGTACGGGATACCCTGCTCCAGCTCCCCCGATTTCGGAACAGCAAACGATTCAAGGGCAAGACCATCCAAGAAATGGTCGCCCTTGAACCTGACAATACCGTTGCCGTCAGCACTGTGAATAACAATCTGACCAACATTTCATCATTTTTGACATGGTGCGAGGATGAGCAGCTTATTCCCGCCAACCCAGCTCACCGTCTGAAGATAAAAGAAGAAAAGCCAGAAACGGAACACCGCTCCC